>JAEEOY010000150.1 GCA_016284515.1 Kiritimatiellia bacterium
CTCGAGACGCTTTCCGTCGACCTCTCGGTCTCGGAGCGGCTTCTCGGGGAGATTCCCGATGGGATCTTGCGCGTCGCGGAAAGCGGCGTGCGCACGCGCGCCGACATCGAGCGCCTCGCAGCAGCCGGCGCGGACGCCTTTCTCATCGGAACGACGCTCATGAAGTCGTCCGATCCCGTCGCGCAGCTCCGCGCGCTCAGGGGCTCGGGGTCCTTAAAGTAAAAGGGCTGCAGTTTTAGGGGGGGGGATTCTTCATGAACTGCACTATTCCCCGAATTTGAGACACTCTAAATAAGCCGTAGTGGTTGTCTCCTTTCTCAAGAAGGAAGGAGACTGTAATGGATGAAGGAAACGGGATGACCGGGGAATGGGCTGCGCATTGTGTTGCAGCCAGACCTATAGACGTCGAAGTCAAGCAGGAGTGCCTGAGATTGTTTAGGCAAGGAATGGGATACCATCGTGCGGCAAAGAGTCTTGGACTCAAGCCGTACACGGTCAGAGACTGGCTCAGGCGTTTCAAGCGTCTGGACGACAGTTGGGCGACAACCGACGGATGGGGGCACTGGCGTCGCGCCGAGGCTCGAGATTTGGTAAAATACCAACATGAGTTCGAAAGCAATCCAGAATGCCGTCTCCCGCATGATGCAGGCGACCGATCCGGATGCGATACCAAAGGAGGTGTCGTTGGAGGAGAGGGTCAGGCTGCTAGAGATGCAGAACAAGATTCTGCGCTTCCACCTTTCAGCGCAGCTGGAGCGTGGTCAGCAATCCTCGCCGGAGGATGTCGTAAAAAAAAAGAGATAGAGGCGGTCGAGAATCTTGTTGCGCAAGGATACGACCGCAAGTCCGCCTGCATTGCAGCCGGCATCAGCCGTGCGACATACTATCGAGCCAAGAAGATCTCGCCTAAGGCCGAGAGCGACGCCGAGCTTGTCGAACTAATGTGCAGGATCGAGAATGATCGCCACGTGTCGCAGACGTATGGCGTCGACAGGCTGACCGCTGAGATCAACAGGCAACTCCAGATCATCGACGAGGCCACTTCCGCAAAGATCCTCGGCAATAGCGCCAGGGTGAATCGCAAACGCACACACAGGCTCATGAAGCTGTACGGAGTGCATTCGCGCCTGCGCCGAAGAAGGCATCCCGACAACTATTACAAGGGCATCGGCGAGATGCTCAAGGTCAACAAGGCGCCAAACATCCTGCACCGGGAGTTCAAGTCCGCCCGCCCAATGCTGAAGATGGCAACAGACGTTACATACATCCCCTGTAGTGACTCAAAGTTTTTATATCTCAGCACACTTCTCGACCTCTTCAACAAGGAGGTCGTGTCCTATACGATGAGCACCGTCAACTCTGTGGAGTTCGCAATCCGGATGATTCGCCTACTGCCGCCTGAATTACTGAAGAATGCCTTGCTGCATTCTGACCAGGGCAATCTCTACTGGTCAAATGCGTGGGTGGCGCTCTGCGACGAACTAGCCATCGTCCGCAGCATGTCCAGGCGCGGCAACTGCTGGGACAATTCGCTCTGCGAAGGTTTCTTCTCTCACATGAAGAGCGATTTGGGCCTCTGCAAGTGCGACTACAGGCATCTATTACCGGAAAGGACGATCAGGGCAATGATCGACGATTACATACCGTGGTACAACGAGGGCCGCATCCAAAAGAGTCTTAGTTACATGTCCCCGGTGGAATACAAGAAGGCATTCGCAAGCGCTCTGAGCTGATACATAGCGCAAAGGCTAATCGACTACATGTCGGACTTGGAGTTCCAGGTGCGGATCGTCGCCGCCTCGGCCCTTTGGGCCGCCTCCTTCGGAGGACGGCGCCTCCTCCCCGCACCTGGAACCGGAGGAGCTTGCCCATCTTCCCGAAGTTCCGTCTTTTATGCTACAATACAGTCACTCTCGAGATTGGAGGCTCATGTCTCACTTTCGGGGCATGGTGCAAACGTATTTGCGACGGCGGTGGTTTCAGTGTTTGCGGCGGCGGGACTCCAGGCGGCGCCGACGCTCGAGGAGGGCTTTGCGAATCCGCCGGATTCCGCGAAGCCGCACACGTGGTACCACATGATGAACGGCAACGTCACGAAGGAGGGCATCACCTGCGACTTCGAGGCGCTCGCCAGGGTCGGCATCGGCGGAGTGCAGATGTTCGACGCGGGATGCGACATCCCGCCAGGCCCGCTCAAGTTCAATTCGGACGAATGGTTCGACATGTTCCGCCACGCGCAGAAGGAGGCGAAGCGGCTTGGACTTGAGATATGCATCCCCAACTGCTCCGGATGGTCCAGCTCGGGCGGTCCGTGGAACCCTCCCGCCAATGCGATGAAGGTAGTCGTCTTCACAGAGACGCCCGCGAAGGGTCCGTCGAGTTTCTCCGGGAAACTCCCGCGCACGTCCGACGACCACGGCTTCTACGATGACATAGCGGTTCTCGCCTATCCGACGCCGAAGCCGGGCGCGAAGCTTGACCGCCTCGACAACAAGACGTTCCGCGAGCGCGGGGACACGTGGCACGTTTCGCCGGAGTTCCCGAAGGACCAGCTCGTCGCGCGCGGAAGCGAAATCGACCTCACGGAGAGGATGACGAAGGACGGCTCGCTCGAGTGGGACGTCCCGGAAGGGGACTGGACTATTCTCCGCATAGGTTATATCTGCAACGGGCGCTGCAACCACCCCGCGTCCGAGAAGGGACGAGGACTCGAGGTGGACAAGCTTTCCGCCTCCGCGATGGACTACCACTTCGACCAGTACGTGACGCGCCTCTGCCGCGACCTCGGCATCACCGCGCAGACCGACAACTCGACTGGATTCAACAACATCCTGGTCGATTCGTACGAAGTCGGATGCCAGAACTGGACGCAGGGGCTCGACGCAGAGTTTGAACGGCGCATGGGCTACTCGCCGCGTCCGTACCTCCCCGTCTTCGCCGGACGCGTCGTAGGCTCGGCGGACGAGAGCGAGCGCTTCCTCGAGGACTTCCGCCGCGTCGTCGCCGATCTCTTCGCGGAGAACTACGCCGGCAGGCTCACGAAGCTCTGCCACGACCACGGACTTATGTGCTCCATAGAGCCGTACGGGAACTGCACCTCCGACGACCTCCAGTACGGACAGGACATAGACGTTCCGATGGCCGAGTTCTGGTCCAACGCCGCTCTCGGCGCTCACGGTTCCGGTGATGTCGGAAACTCGCGCCACGCTGCGCATATCGCGCACGTGTGGGGACGCCGCTACGCCGCCACGGAGTCGTTCACGGCAGATCCCGGCTACGGCGGAAGATGGCGCACCACGCCGTTCTCGATCAAGAGCCAGGGAGACAAGGTCTTCGCCGCCGGCATAAACCGCATCATCTACCACCGCTTCACGCATCAGCCCTGGCCGGGGAGCGCGTACCTTCCCGGAATGACGATGGGCCGCTGGGGGATGCACCTCGACCGCACGCAGACGTGGTGGGAGCTTTCGCCGGCGTGGTTCAGGTACCAGGCGCGCTGCCAGTGGATGCTGCAGGAGGGGGTGTTCGCCGCGGATGCGCTCTACTGGACCGGCGAGGAGGTCCCGAACGGAGGCGGCATGCCAGTCCCGATGCCCGACGGATACTCCTACGACGTCTGCGCGACGAAGGCCGTCGAAATGCTGTCCGTGAAGGACGGCAAGGTCGTCGCGCCGGGCGGGGTGGAGTATTCGCTCCTCGTCCTTCCCGAGACGGACACGATGAGCGAGCGGATGGTCCGCCGCATCGGCGAGCTCCTCGCCCAGGGCGCGAAGATCTGCGGACGCAGAAGGCCGACGCGCGCGCCTGGCCTGCGCGGATATCCCGACGCCGACGAGTCCGTCAGGAATCTCGCGGCGGAAGTGTGGTCGCGCGGCGTGATGGAGTGCAGCCCCGCGGACGCGTTTGCGAAGCTCGGCGTCAGGCCGGACTTCGCGGGGCAAGGCCTCTCGTGGATACACCGCAGGAGCGCAGCGTCCGCCAAGGGCGACAAGGCGGAGTGGTACTTCGTCGCGATGGACAACGAGGAGCCGGCGACGGTCGAGGCGTCGTTCCGCCAGCAGGGGCTCGAGCCCGAGATATGGGACGCGGAGACGGGATCGATGCGTCCGGCGCGCGTGTGGCGCGAGGATGGCGGACGGACAGTTGTGCGCCTCGAGTTCCGTCCGAGCGGCTCCGCGTTTGTCGTCTTCAGGAAGCCCGCCAGGGGTCCGCATCTCGTCGCCGTCAAGGCGTCCGTCTCGCCGAATCCCGAGCCTGCGACTGGTGAGAAGGAGGTCCACACTCTCGTAGTAAAGAAGGCAGAGTACGGCACGGCGGCGAAGGACATCCGTCCGAAGTGCGTCGAAGTCTCGCCGTTCATCAAGCCGGGAGAGGCGGTGCGAATCGACAACACGCTCGCGGGTGATCCGGCGCAGGGAAAGGTCAAGACGACGGAGATCACGTACGCTGAGGGAGGAAAATCCATTACAAAGACAATCGGCGAGGGCGCGACGTTCACGCTGCCGAAGGGCGCGGAGCTGGTGGGCGCGTGGTACGGACTTCCCGAGCCCGGCTGGAAGAAGCCCGAGTCTCCGGCCGCGGACATCACCGCGAAGCTCAACGCGCTCGTGAAGGACGGATATCTTTCAGTCGTCGTGAACAACGCTTTCGTCGGATACGATCCGGTTCCGGATGTCAGGAAGCGCACGAAGGTTGTGTACGAGTATGACGGACGCGAGTCGACGGTCGAGGTGGGGGAGGGCACGCGCATCGTTATTCCCGCCCCTGTCGAAAAGAGCCAGCCACCGCCGGAGTGGGAGTGGACGGGCGACAGTGGTGTGCTTGCCTGGCAGCCGCTTGAAATGGAGCTCGAGTCGTCCGATGGCTCGAGGCGCACGCTCTCCGCGAAGCCTGCCGCGCCCGTTGCTGTCGAGGGCGAGTGGAAGGTCTCGTTCCCGTCCGGATGGGACGCGCCCGAGTCGACTGTGTTCCCGAAGCTGATTGCTTGGGACCGCCACGAGGACGAAGGCGTGAAGTACTTCTCCGGGACGGCGACGTATTCGAGGAAGGTCGCGCTGCCCGCTCCGCGTGCGGAAGGGCGCGTGATGCTCGACCTCGGGGTCGTCAAGGACTTCGCCGAGGTCAAGGTGAACGGGAGGGCGTATCCGGTCCTGTGGAAGCCTCCGTTCCGCGTGGACGTCACGGACGCGCTGCAGGATGGCTGCGAGTCGTTCGATCTCGAGGTGAAGGTCACGAACCTCTGGGCGAACAGGCTCATCGGTGACGACGGGCTCTATGCCGACGACTGCGAGTGGAGCGGCGCGAGCCACGCGGGGAAGAAGGAGATCGCGATCAGGGAGATTCCGCAGTGGGTGAAGGAGGGTCGCAAGTCCCCGACCGGACGCCACACCTTCACGACGTGGAAGCACTGGTCGAAGGAGGACGACCTTCTTCCGTCGGGCCTTATCGGTCCCGTCGTCCTCCGCTTCGGCGAGCCCGCAACCTGTCGCTCGACTGCTGAGTAATAGGAATTTTTTTGGTATAATATAGCCATGAAAACGAAATTCCTCCGCTTCTGCGGCGCGATTGCGTCCGCAATTTCGCTCATTGCCGTGCCGGCGTCAGACGCGTCGGCGGAATCCGCCGCGTTCGTTTCGGGCGAGATCGCGGCCGAATACGAGACGGGTGCGGAGATTGCGCCTGTTGTGCTGTCCGTCGGCGGGCAGGCTCCGCTGACCGTGAGGGCGTCGGGACTTCCGTCTGGACTCAAGTTCACCGCGAAGGCGCTATCCGTGAAAGCGACAAGGACGACGCCCGCCCGCGAATACGAGGCGAACACGATCTACGGAATTCCGACGAGAAGCGGAATCTACAACGCGACCGTTTCCGTGACGGCGGCGGACAAGTCGAAGGCGTCGGAGGTGTTCAAGTTCGTCATTCGCAGGGAAGGTGAAAAAGTGATCGACCTCGTTGCTGGGGCCGAGGGATGCAAGGTTTCCGGAGCGGGCGTGTACCTTCCCGGGAAGAAGGTGTCGCTGAAGGCGACGGCGGCGCGTGGATACGTCTTCGCCGGATGGTATTCGGACGAGTCCTATTCGCAGCCGATCGACGGAAGCGCCGACTTCCGCACTGCGTCGTATCCGTACGTCGTAGAAGACTCCGACGCGACATTCTACGCGAAGTTCATCCCGACGACCGACGACTGGGCGACTGTCGACGCGACTGCCGAGGCCGAGTACGCGACTGGATCGGAGATCATTCCGATCGCGGTGGCGGCGGACGGAGGGAGCCTTCCGACGGCCAAGGTCGCTGGGCTGCCCTCGGGGTTGAAGTTCACGGCCAAGGAACTCGTCATCAAGGGACGCAACGGCACGGTGGAGCGCGAGTACGCGGCGAACACGATATACGGCACGCCGACGAAGAGCGGAATCTACAACGCGACGGTGACTGTCACCACTGCAGGAAAGGCAAAGGCGGAGAAGACCCTGAAATTCATAGTCCGCAAGGATGGCGAGATCATCCTCGATGCCGTCGCCTCCGCTCCTGGCTGCAAGACCGCCGGCGCCGGCGTGTACGCGGCAGGCAAGAAGGTGTCTCTTAGGGCGACTGCCGCACGCGGGTACGTCTTCGCCGGATGGTACGCCGACTCGGGATTCTCGGTACCAGCCGAGACGCCGGTGGATTTCCGCACGGCGTCCATGTCGTACATCGCGCCAGAGTCCGACACGACGCTGTACGCAAAGTTCGTGGAGTCTTCCGAAGACGGCTCCATCGTGATCGACACGGCGGACTCGTATGCGTATTCCGACGCCGTTGACCTCAAGATCGGCGTCGAGTCGACGAGCCTTCCGAAGGTCACGGTCTCGACTCTTCCCGCTGGCCTCAAGTTCGATGCGTCGACGCTGACGATCAAGAAGGGCTCGGCGACTGTTCCGAAGCCCGGAACCTATCCGGTGACGGTAAAGGCGACGAACGCAACGGTGAAGAAGGCGGTGACGAAGACGTTCTCGATCATCGTGGACAACTTCACGGACGCCAACGGGCTCTTCGTCGGCGGAATCGCCAATGGCCCAGGGGAGAAGTACGTCGCTACCGTCGGCGTGGAAGGAGGCGACCTGCCGTCGCTTGAGCTTCTGGACGAGACGATGAAGCTCAAGGTGTCCGGACTCCCCTCCGGCATGACGTACAACGCGTCCGAGAAGCGCATCGCCGGCGCGCCGTCCAAGGCGGGAACGTTCACCGTGACGCTCACGGTCGGGACGGCTGTCTCGACGTTCACGCTCGTCGTGGAGCCGCTTCCGGCGTGGCTCGTCGGCGACTTCGGATTCGAGCTCGACCTCACCGATGAAAGCGGCGCGACGAACCGCGTCACTTGGCAGGACATGACGGTGACTTCCGCCGGAAAGGTGAGCGGCAGGGGCAGGTGCTTCGCGCTCGCGAAGTCCGGCGACTGGACCGACGCGTGGCTCGGGAGCTGGACTGGACGCATCGTCTCGCGCTCCGGCGAGGGGAACTCCCTCAAGTTCGTCGTCCGCCGCGAGGTCGTGGCGAAGTCCGGCGACGCGACCGTAACATACGTTCTCAACCTCGAGGTGAAGCCCGAAGTCCTCAACGATGCCACTGTGGCGTCGATCTCCGGAGCTCTCGAGCCCATTGACCACGGTATCACCGGCGGCGATGGCGACGGCATTGGCGCCGCAGTGTCCAACGGAGGCGCGAACGTCTGGACGAAGGCCGCGGGCACCTCCGTAGCGCCGGCGTTCGAGTCCGGTCTGGCGATGAACCTGGACATCACGGCTCCGCAGACGAGGGTCTGGGATGCGAATGTGTCGTTCGAGTACGAGGGCACGCTGCACCTCGCGTTCGGGAAGTCCGGAAGCGTCACGTACTACTACGTATCGCCTGAGGACGGGTCCGTTTCCGGTACAGGAACGGCAACGCCCGTGCTCTCCAGCCAGACCGGCGGATCTGGCGGCGGCGGAATCATCGGCGGCGGCGATGCGCCCAAGCCCGCAGGCAACGTCTGGCATTTCCCGGTCGTCTGCGCGCCGAAGGAGAGGACTCCGTTTGTCGCGATCGTTGAGATGAAGGCGTCCGCGGAGGAGAAGACCCTCTCCGCCGAAACGGTTGAGCTCTCCGTGCTGAAGATATGCGCCCGCGAGCGCGATCCGTACTGCGGCTGGGCCGCGGGAACGTTCTACGGCTACCATCTGCTGCGGAACTTCGACAACGGAGGCGCCTCCGGCTACCACAGGGTCGTGAAGATCGCGCTTCCGAAGTCCGGCGGACTCACCATGTACGAAGTCGGCCTCGCGGGGACCGAGCGGATCACGCAGTACTACATGACGACGAACACCGTCGAGGCCGACGGCGCGCGGATGGAGTTCAACGCGTCCTTCAGCACGACGAAGAACTCGTACGGAAACAGCTCTGCTACAATCTCGCGGATATGGGAGACGCTCAGCAACGTGGTGGAGCGCGCGGAGCTCGATGGACTTGCGGTGGGGGTACTCGAGGGAGACGGCAGGGGGCAGCTTGAGGGTTCGCATACATTCGACTCCCACATCTGCCTCGTGAAGTCGCCGTGGCTCGATGACAGGGCCGACGGAATCGTGCTTGGTTTCGCGGACACGAACACGTCCGTGTCGTGCGAGCTCAATCTCAACGAAGGCGGACTTGACGTCGGCTACACGTCCGTCACCGCTGCGCTCAACATCGCGTCCAACGGAGTCGTCGACGTGCGCTTCACTCCGGCAGGCGACGCGACGCTTCCAGGAGAGCTGTACGTGGACGCCGGGAACGGGACGCGCAGGAGGGTGCAGCCTCTCAAGTACTGCTCGTCGAGGCTTGTTCCGTACGAATTCGACGGTTCCGTCCTCAAGGCGTTCGTGACGGTCAGCGGTGCGATAAAGGGCAGGAGCGGCGTTCCGCGCGAGGAGCACGGCGCGTTCTTCTCCGCCGTCGTGAACCTCGAGATCCCGGTCGACGGCGAGGGCAGGGCGGACATTCCCGGCGCGACCTGCTCGCTGCTCGAGGCGCCGGTGGTGTATCCCGTGTACGTGACGCAGTGATTCCACGCGGTTTCCCCGTGATTATAAAAGGGATGTCGTTGCATTTACGAATGGGATGTGTCGTTTCTCCGGTTTTGGTATAATTGACGCAACCAAAGAGAGGAGCCACAGCACATGTTCGTAATTGCATCGATTATAGCCGCGGCGCTCACGCTGCCGCCGTTCGGCGAGGTAAAGGTGGTCGACGAGATCGACTGCACGAAGTCGGACCACCGGTTCGTCGACAGCCCGAAGGGCTCGAGCACGGTGGAGACGGTAGCAGGCAGGCAGTGCCGCGTCCTTCCCGTCCAGGGAGGGAAGTCGTCGTACCTCAACTGGCGCATAGGCGAGGGCAAGGGGCTCAAGCCGAATGGCGCGTACGTTCTCGTGATCGAATATCCCGACGACAAGCCGCGCAGCTACTTTGTGCGCAACTACGGCAACAACTCGCGCCGTTCGTTCTACACGGGCGCGGCCACGGGCGATGCGTACGAGGGGCCGATCGTCCACCACAAGCCGGAGTCGCTCAAGATTCCGCAGAGCGGCGCGTACGAGAAGTGGACGGCCCTCTCGATACTCAGCGAGAAGGCGTCCAACCTGCGCGACCTCGATGCGAAGAAGTCGGAGGCCGCCGGAGTGAAGCAGTTCCTCGACATCGCGACGGAGGGCTTCGACGTCGTCGTCGGACAGTACCGCCGCGAGTGGAACCCCGCCTCGGAGGGCGTCGCCGTGTCGAAGATTCAGCTCTGCGAGATAGTCGACGAGAAGGCGGCGTGGGCGAACGTCAACCTGCCGCCGGCGCCGCTTCCGCGCCGCCACGTGTTCTGGCGCGAGGAGATGAGCGACGGACAGATGGACGCCCAGTGCAAGGGCAACGCGGGCGTTGACTGGTTCGAGCAGAAGTGCAGGGCGATGAAGTTCTTCGGGCAGAACACGTTCTGCAAGGACCTCCTGGAGTTCGGACACAACCAGCATTGGGACTGCAACTGGAAGCAGGGCAAGCCGGGCGGCAAGACGTGGAAGTGGATGTGGGGCACGAAGGGAGAGCTTGCGGACCTCTGGTCGAAGCTCGTTCCGATGGTCGTCGACAAGTACGGCTTCGACATCCTCCCGTACTACGAGTACGCCGGCGCGTCGGGCGATCCGTCCGAGTCGCTCGGTCCGCAGAAGAGGGCGGAGCCGCTCGACATGGACAACAAGCCCGACAGGGCCACGAAGGGCGCAAACTACACGCACATCTGGTGGACGGACGGCTCGCTTCGCGTCGACATAACCGACCCCGACACGATCGAGGAGCTCAAGTACGTGCTCGAAGGCACGATCCTCCGCTACTCCGAGCAGGTCGCGAAGGGCGGCTTCGCCGGAGCCCTGATGCGTCCGAGGCCCGGTCAGTGGGCCGTCGGATTCTCCGACAGGACGCGCGAGAGGTTTGCGAAGGAGGCGAACGGAGGCAAGAGCGTCTCGCGCGACGACCTGAAGCGCGACAAGGCGCTCTACGAACGCTACATCGCGTGGTGGGGCGAGAAGCGCGCGAAGTTCATGGACGAGATTCGCAGGTATCTCGAGGAGAACGGAGTCAAGAACGCTATGGCGATCCTCGAGAACGACGACAGCGAGACTGGACGCTTCCTCGCCGACGCTGACGGAATGGTAACCGACGATCCGGCCGCGTGGAAGGCGCGTCTGCCAGGCAAGAAGTTTACGGACATAAACGATCCGCGGCTCGTCAAGGACCATCTCTTCATGAAGTCGCTCAGGTCTCCTTCCGGAACGTGGGGCCCGTGGGAATGGCAGCACGCCTCGCCCGCGTGCGATCCCGAGCACTACGCCGGGATGAAGAACGTCTGGATCGCGCTTCCGTTCCACGCGCTCTTCACGGTGACGGACCCCGCGTGCTTCTCCGCCTTCGGCAACGCGGACGGAACGGAGACGATCATCCGCCACTACGACCTCAACGAGGGCACGCTCGACGATCTCGGATACGCGATGGCCGACTGGGAGCGCGCCGGAAGGGCGTGCATGCTCTCGGAGATCACCGCGGTCGCGAACGGCGATCCAGTGAACCTCGGCTATCTCATGGGATCGAACTACACGCGCGGCTTCCCCGGTCCGGTGAGGGAGTTCAACCAGAACTTCCTCGCGCTTCCGGCCGTGAAGTCCACTGTCGTGAAGGGCGCGTGCTCCGATCCGGAAGTCGTCCTCCGCGAGATCGACTGTTCCGCGTTCGGCGTGAAGGCGAAGTACTACGCGCTTGTCCACACCGGGCTCGCCGAGAAGCATGACGTCGTCGTCAGGCTGCCGAAGGGAGCGAAGGACTCCGTGGAGTTCCTCGCGTACGGCAGGACGCGTCCGCTGAAGAACGGCGCGCTCGAGTTCAAGAAGCTCAAGCCGCTGCAGCTCATCGCCATCAGGCGCTGACAGCGCGGCGTGACGTCCGGCGTTCCGTTTTTTTGGTACAATAGGGGGTATGGAAGACATCTCCCATGAAAACGGGGCGCCCTGGCTGTCTGAAAAGGTGCTGAGGGCCGCGCCGGCAATTGCCGCCGCGGCCTTTGCCGTGCTTCTCGTCGCGTTTTACGCGAGCCTCATGGAGTACCGCGCCTCGATCGAGACGGACGCGCGGCGCGAGCTCGAGGCGCGCGCGGAACTTGCCGCGATGACGCTCGCCGAGCCGCTGCGCACGCAGGACTTCGCGAGCGTGCATGCGTTCGGAGAGTCGTGCCGCGCGATGGGCTACTACCTCTGCATCACGTCGTCCGCCGGCGGCAGGCTGTTCGCGAACTACCAGGGGGTCGGGCCGACGAAGGTCTCGATCCATGCGTTTGCCCATGCCGGGGAATACGACGTCATGCTCTTCCGCATGCGTGCCGAGGTGTTCGCGCCGTACCGCAAGGCGTATCGGCTCTTTCTCCTCGCCGCGCTTGCTGGCGCCGCCGGCATGTTCTTCTTCTTCTTCGCGTTCTACCGCCAGCGCGTGCGGCTGCGCGAACTCGCGCGCTCAGAGCGCTTCAGGCGCGAGTTCGTAGCGGACGTCTCGCACGAGATCAAGACTCCGCTCACCGGCATACTCGGCGCGGTCGAGATGCTTGGCGACGATCCGCCGGATCCCGCGGTGCGCGCGAGGCTCCTAGGGATGGTCGGCAAGGAGTCGAAGCGCCTCAACGCGCTCGTGCAGCAGATACTCGACCTCGCGCGCCTGGAGCGCGAGGGGGATGCGCTGGACCTCGCGGAAACTGACCTTGCGGACGTCGCGCGGGAGACTGTGGAGTCGATGCGCGAGCGCGCCGAGGGTGCGGGCGTGCGGCTGGAACTGTCCGCAACGCCCGGTGAATGCGTGGCGAAGGTGGACGCGCGGCTTGTCGGCGAGGCGCTTGGAAACCTCGTCGCGAACGCGATAAGGCATTCCGGCTCGCCGACGGTCTCAGTGTCGGTGTCGCGCGCGGCGCGCGGCTTTTCGATTTCCGTCGAGGATCACGGAACCGGAATTCCGCCAGAGCACGTGGAGCGCGTGTTCGAGCGCTTCCACCGCGTCGACCCTGCGCGCGCGGCGGAATCCGGCGGCGCGGGACTCGGACTTGCAATCGTGCGCCGCATCGCGCGCATGCACGGCGGCGAGGCGACGCTTGAGCCGGCGAAGCCGCACGGATGCCGTTTTTCGGTGCTCATTCCGGTCGCTTGAAGTTACACAGGGCAGGGGGAAATTTGCTATACTATTTTGCCAAACGGAGAGTAGCAAGATGAGAGAGTTTGGAGAGATACTTGAAGACGTTCGCGGCAGAATCGCCGCGGCGTGCAAACGCGCGGGGCGGAGCCCCGACGAGGTGGAGATCGTCGCCGTGACGAAGACGCACGGCGCGGAGGTCGTGAAGGAGGCGTGGGACGCAGGACTGACGATCGTCGGAGAGAACAAGGTGCAGGAGGCGGCGTGGAAGAAGCCGGCGAGCGTGTCGGGTCCGTCGTGGCACCTCATCGGGCACCTCCAGTCGAACAAGGTCCGCCACGCGCTCGAGCTGTTCGACTTCATCCATTCCGTCGACTCGGTGAAGCTCGCGGACAGGATAAACCTCATTGCGGACGAGACCGGCGCGTCCCCGCACATCCTTCTCGAGGTAAACGTCTCGGGGGAGAAGTCCAAGAGCGGGATGAAGCCCGAGGACGTCCGCTCGGCGGTCGAGCACATCGTCTCGGAGTGTCCGCGCGTCACGCTCGAGGGGCTTATGACGATGGCGCCTTTCAGCGAGAACCCGGAGGACGCGAGGCCGTACTTCCGCCGGCTGCGCGAGCTGCGCGACTCGCTCGAAAGCGAGCTCGGGGTCGGGCTCCCGAGGCTGTCGATGGGGATGAGCGGAGACTACGAGGTCGCCGTCGAAGAGGGCGCGACATGGGTGAGGCTCGGCACGGTGCTTTTCGGCGAGAGGCCGAAGGTGAAGCGCGTTGCGTCGTCAGACGGCGACGACGGGTCGACCCCGTGCGGTGATTCGGACACGTACGCGGGCTTCGGAGGGCTCGACTCCTATTCCGGAGCTGGTCCGACGGCGAAGATTCTCGACTGACCGCGTCAACTTTAGCCTTGTCCATTTCGGTCAATATTTGGTACAATTTCAGTCAGAAGGGTTAAGGCGCGGCGGTTTGCCGTAAAGCCGCGCGCCTCGTGTCCGTTCGAATAAGGTCGCAAGAAGTGAAAACAGTCAAGAGTCCATTCAAGTTCAAGGGCGGGGTTCATCCCGACTACAACAAGGAACTCGCGCGTGGCAAGGCCATCGAGACGATGCCTGTCCCGGCGGAGCTGGTCGTCTCGATGAGCCAGCACCTCGGCGCGCCGGCGAAGTGCGTCGTGAAGGCGGGCGACTATGTCGCGAAGGGACAGCTCCTCGGCGAGAAGAACGGCTTCATATCGGTGCCGGTGTACGCTTCGGCGGCAGGGCTCGTAAAGTCGGTCGAGCCGCGTCTCGGCCCGGCCGGCGGCAAGGCGCTCGCAGTCGTGATCGACACGACCGCTCCCGCGCCCGAGGGCTTTGACGCCTCCGAGTGCACGCTCCCCCCGCTCGACTGGAAGACCGCGACGAAAGAGGAGCTCCTCGCGCGCGTCAACGACGCGGGAATCTGCGGAATGGGCGGCGCGGGCTTTCCAACGTGCGTGAAGCTCAATCCCCCGCCCGGCAAGCGCTGCGAATACCTCATCCTCAACGGTGCGGAGTGCGAGCCGTACCTCTGCGCCGACCACCATCTCATGCTCGAGCGGGCGGACCGCGTCCGCCTCGGCGTTGAGATCATGCGCAAGGTGCTCGGCATGCCCGCCGTCAGGATCGCGATCGAGGCGAACAAGCCGGACGCGATAGCGGCGATGGAGAAGGCTTTCGCCGACATCGACGGCAACGTCGAGATAGTCGTGCTTCCGGTGCTGTATCCGCAGGGCAGCGAAAAGCACCAGATCTTCGCTACTGTCGGACGCGTCGTGCCCGAGCCGCCGGCGCTGCCGATCGACGTCGGATGCGTCGTCGAGAACGTCGGCACGGTCGCCGCGATAGCGGACGCGGTGGAGAAGGGGCACATCCTCCTCTCGCGCGTCACGACGGTTTCGGGCGATGCCGTCGCCGAGCCGAAGAACGTCGAGGCGCCGCTCGGGACGAAGTACGCGGACCTCATCGCGTTCTGCGGAGGCGAGAAGGGACATGTCGCCAAGCTGATCTCCGGCGGAACGATGATGGGCTTCGCCGTGTCGACGGCCGAGATCGCGACGACCAAGACGACCTCGGGTCTGCTGCTCCTTTCTGACAGCCGTGTCTTCCAGTACAGCTCGCAGGCATGCATAAACTGCGGCAGGTGCGTGAGGGCGTGTCCGATGAACCTGAACGCCGCGGAGATCGCAAAGGCGGTCGAGGCGGACGACATAAAGGCCGCGGAGGACGCGCATGTGATGACGTGCATCGAGTGCGGTGCGTGCAGCTTCAGCTGCCCCGCGTACCGTCCGATAACCCAGTTCTGCCGCCGCGCGAAGAACTCGATCCGCGCGCGCATCGCCGCGGAGAAGGCGAAGGCCGCAGCGGCCGCGGGGAAATAGTTAGGTGGTTAGGTAGTTGGGTAGTTAGGTGGTTATTAGGTAGTTGGGTAGTTAGGTGGTTGGATAGTTAGGTGGTTTAAGGAGAAAACGATGAAGCCAAAGGAGACAGCAGAGCATTTCATTCTGAGTTCGAGTCCGCACGCGCACGCTAACTCGAGCGTGTCGCGCATCATGCTAGACGTGATAATCGCGCTTCTTCCGACGACGGCGATGGGCATCTTCTTCTTCGGGATGCCGGCGGTCTGGACGATTGCGACATGCGTCGCGACGTGCGTCCTCACCGAGGCGCTCTGCCGCATGGCGATGAAGCGCGAGTCGACGGTAGGCGACCTTTCGGCCGTCGTCACGGGACTTCTCCTCGCGCTGAACCTCCCGGCGGGGATTCCGCTCTGGATGGCCGTCGTCGGTTCGGTGTTCGCGATAGGCGTCGCCAAGCAGGTCTTCGGCGGGCTCGGGATGAATCCGTTCAACCCGGCTCTCGCAGCGCGCGCGTTCATGCTCATCTCGTTTACGGGTCCGATGACAACGTGGCTCAAGCCGTTCTGGTGGCGCACTCCCGACGCGATGACTACGGCGACGCCGCTCGCCTCGATGAAGACGATGTTTGCCGCCGAGGCGGCGACAACGGCGTCTCCGCACGGACTGTGCAGCGCCGCCACGGGAGGCCTGGAGGGCATCTGGAACCTCGCCATCGGCAACGTCCCCGGATGCATCGGCGAGGTGTCGGCGATCGCGCTCGCGATCGGCGCTGCGTACCTGCTCGTGCGCAAGGTGATCACGTGGCACATCCCGGTGTCGTTCATCGCGACGGTGTTCGTCTACTCGCTCATTGCGGGCGGAGCGCCGGCGATGGCGCAGGTCTTGGCGGGCGGCGTGATGATCGGCGCGTGCTTCATGGCGACGGACTACGTGACCTCTCCGACCACGGCGAAGGGCAAGCTCGTGTTCGGCTTCGGGTGCGGACTCCTCTGCATGCTGATCCGCCAGTTCGGCGGATATCCCGAGGGATGCTCGTTCGCGATTCTCATCATGAACGCCGTCTGTCCGCTCATCAACCGCTTCACCCAGCCGAAGCCCTTCGGAGCCAAGTGAAGTCGGCCTGGATTCTTCGGGGACATTCCCCGTGGAAACCTTCTGGCCCTGAATGACTCCAGCTGAATTCATAGACGATCCGAACTGGGCGGCGTTTCTTCCTGAAATCGACCGCGCGGCGAAGTCCCGTGCGCTTCCAACGCACGAGGACTGCTCGCCGATCGACCCCGAGTCGGCCGCGATGCACCTGAGGAAGGGCGGCACTCTCGGACTTATGGACGGATACGAGGAGCGCCCCGGACAGATCGACATGCTCTCCGCCATCGTGCGGGCGTTCAACTCGCGCGAGCACCTCATGATCGAGGCAGGAACCGGCGTCGGCAAGTCGCTCGCCTATCTGATTCCGTCCATCCTCTGGGCCGCGGCCAACGACACGCCCGTCGTGATCTCGACGGCGACCCGCAACCTGCAGAGCCAGCTCATCGGGTCCGACATCCCGCGCGCGCTGCGCGTTCTCGGCGACGGCGCGGCGAAGTTCCGCGTCGCGCTTCTCAAGGGGCGCACCAACTACCTGTGCCTGCGCGCCGTCGGAGACTTCTTCTCTGGCGGATACTGGACGATGTCGAAGGAGGAGCAGGACGAGATGCCGCACTTCATCGACTGGCTGAAGTCAACGCCCGACGGTGATCTCGACCGCTACGAGGGACTCCAGCGGAGTCTTCTCACGTGCCCGGGCGAGGAATGCGGTGGCAGGAGGTGTCCGTTCTACTCTCGCTGCTTCGTCTACCGCGCGCGCAAGAAGGCGGCGGAGGCGGACCTCATAATCGCCAACCATTCACTCGTCCTCGCCGAGGCCACGGGCGGCAACGCGACGATCCTGCCAGCCTACGGGCGGCTTGTCCTCGACGAGGCGCACAACCTCGAGGCGATTGCGACGGAATACCTGAGCTACGAGTTCTCCATGCCTGCGCTCGCGCGCCTCCTTAACCGGCTCATCCGCCGCGGGAAGGGAAAGCGCGGAAGGGCCGGCGGCATACTCGCCTCGGTGGAGCGCCAGCTCGCCAAGGGAATACTCTCCGGCTCCGACGTCGGAAACCATGTCCGGCGACTGCTCACGGAAGCGTCCTCGCTCGTCGTTCGCGTCACGGATTCCGCAGACGAGATGCTCTCGCTCGCGGAGGCGCAGGTGCTGGCGGACCACACGCGGGAGATTATCCGCTACCGCGGTCCGCTCGACATGAAGGACGCCCACGCGCGCTTCGACGACGCCGTCGCCGCGATGGTGACTCTTCTGCACGACCTCCGCGACACGCTGGACGATGCGGCCGCGCCCGGCGAGATGAATTTCATGGCCGACCTCTCGACGCAGGTAGGCGGCATGGCCGAGAGCTTCGTGTCGTTCGCGAACGAGGCGGATTTCGTGGTGTCCGGGGACAGGGATACCCACGTCTACTGGGCGGAGCGCGTGCGGCTCGAGAAACGCCGGCGCTACGTGCGGCTAGTCGCCGCTCCGCTCTCAGTCGCCGACGCGCTGAGAAAGCTCCTCTACGACCTCAAGGATTCCGTCGTGATGTCGTCCGCCACGCTCAGGGTCGGCAACGACTTCAAGTACATGTGCAGACGGCTCGGCTTCTTCGACCCCGCGGACCGCGAGCAGCGAGCATCGACCCCCGAGCAACGCTACCGCTGCCTGACGGCGGCTTCGCCATTCGACTACCTGAGGCAGTGCCTCGTCGTTGCGCCGGACTGCCTGCCCGATCCGTCTGCCGACGCGCCCGGCTACGCCTCCGCGCTCGCGGGGATGATGAAGGACCTCTTCGCGGCTACCGAGGGTCGTGCGCTCGTGCTGTTCACGAGCTACGAGATGATGAAGGCCGTTGCGGACCTCGCCGCTGTTCCGCTCTCCGAGGCCGGCATACGCCTGCTCGTGCAGGGCGAGGGCCTTTCGCGCGAGTCGATGACGCAGGTCCTGAAGGACAACGCCAAGGTAGTCCTTTTCGGAGCGCAGTCGTTCTGGGAGGGAGTTGATGTCGCAGGCGAGGCGCTCAGCTGCGTCGTGATAGCGAGGCTTCCGTTCGCGCAGGTGGGCGATCCCGTTGTCGAGGCGCGCGGAGAGAAGGTCGAGCGCGAAGGCGGCAGCCCATTCCGCGACTACGCGCTCCCAGAGGCGGTGATTCGCTTCCGGCAGGGGTTCGGACGCCTCATACGCACGAAGTCGGACCGTGGGGTCGTCGTGGTGACGGATCCGAGAATCGTGACGAAGAACTATGGCGCGGTGTTCAGGAAGTCGATCCCTGCATCCGTGCACACAGTGGTGTCGTCCGACGAGCTGCTCGACCGCGTCTCGGGATTCTTCTCCTGAAGCCTGCTACGGGCGAACCTCAGCCCACTTCGCGTCAAGGCGCTTCTCGCTCACCGGAATCGCCGCACGCACCTCAGGCGCGAACACCGAGACGCGGAACTCCTCCACCATCCAGCGGTATTCCGCGAGCGCTTCGCGGTCGATCTTCGCGTCCTTCGAGACGATTGCCTCGCGGTAGCGCTCCCAGAAGGGCGCGACGCGCAATTCCTTCGCGCGGTCTCCCGACGGATTCGACCTCGCGCGGTCTACGCGCACCGCGATCGCCTTCATGTAGCGCGCGTAGTGGCGAAGCCGCTCCGGGGAGACGGCGCGCAGAAAGCCCGGGAACACGAGCCACGCGAGCTGGGTGTCTATAGAGTCGGCGACGTCTTCCGCCGCGTTCGAGCGTGCGAGCGCGTCCGAGCAGTTCGCTGCGGCGTCCAGCGCGGACGCGAACAGCGCCTCGATCTCCGCCTTCGCCGCGGCAAATGCGCCGCGCCGGTCCTTGAGTCGCGACTCGAATTCGTCCTTGTCGCGCACGGTGGGAAGTCCGTCGACCATCGACGACCTTACGGCCGACCAAAGTATGTCCGAGCCGATGCGCTCGGAGTCGTATCCGATTGACTTCAGGTACAGCGCCGCGCCGAGCGAGAGGCGCTTCGTCTGGAACGTCGGGCGCGACTTGCCCGCGATCCTGATGCACATCAGCCGCGCGACGCCCGCCGCGTGCGAGCGCGCGGCCTCGGCGGCCGACTTGAAGAGACGCACGACAACGCCGTCGCCGCAGTCCGAGAGCGCGGGGTAGTGCGCGAGCGTCCAGTCGCCGCTGCGCGACTCGACCTGCTCCGCGACTGCACCGAAATCCCAGTCGACGTGCTTCGCCGCTTCGCCCTGGAGGGGCTTTCGGCCGGACGACGCACCTGCCGCGGCGAGGGCTTCGTCGAGGCTGCGGGTGTCGGCGATGATGCGGCCGTCTTCGTCCTTGATCCTGTAGCGGACTATCAGATGCGGCGGATACTTCACGTTGGCCCACGCGCTCTCTGGGACTATGATTCCGTTGTGGTCGCGCAGCAGCTTCCTGAGCGCGTCGGCGAGCGGCGTGTCGTCCGGACGGAGAAGCGGCGCGAGAATCGAGACTGTGTCCGAGATCGGCGAGACGACGCGCCGCAGCGATGAGGGAAGCGAGCTGAGCAGGAACGCTAGTTTCTCCGGGAGCGCGCCTGGAACGAGCCAGTCGGCGTTCCACAGCGCGAGCGCGCCGGCGTCCGCCTTCGCGACGGTGCACGTTATGCCGTCCGTCGCAGGATCGTCCGGCGTGTGGCGGTACGAGAGCGCGAGTCGGGCCTGGCCGATGCGGAGCGAGTCTGGGAACGCCGAGTTGGAGGTGCCGACCTTCGGGAGCCATTTGCGCCTGTCGAGCCTGAAGCGCGACTTCTCCTCGTCCGTTGCGGACCAGAGCCACTTCGCAAGGTCGCGCGCCGAGACTATCTCTGGCGGAACCGCGGCGTCGAAGTGAGCGGCGAGCGCGTCTTCGTCGAAGAGCTCAGGACGCCTCATGCGCTCCGCGCGGCGGAGCATCTCGGCGATGACGGACGAGTTCTCGCGCACTTCGCGCGGGGGATGTGGGAACTCGCGCCGGACGAGTCCGCAGAGGATGAAGAGCCTTCGCGACACGACGGGGTCGATTCTGCTGTAGTCGCGGCGCCGCGCCGGGACGATGACGAGTCCGTAGAGCGTCACCTGCTCCGTCGCGCGGACGAATCCGTTCGCCGCGTCCCACTCCGGCTCGCGGTAGCTGCGCTTCACCACGTCGGCGGCGATGGACTCGATCCAGCGCACGTCTATGACTGCGGCGTTGCGCGCGAAGAGGCGGGAGGTGTCGACAAGTTCGCCTGCGACGATCCATTCGGGAGCGTGGTTTACGGTCCGCTGTTCGTGGTTTGCGGGGCGTGGCGCGCGAGTCTTCTTCGTCAGGACCGAGCTTGGATGCAGGGCGAAGCGAAGGGCGTGTGCGCCGCGGTAGTCGTGTTCCTCGGGATCGAGGTGTCCGATGCGCGAGAGGAGCCCCGTCATGAGCGCTCGGTGGAGCGAGTCAGGCCCGCCGTTGTCGCTCTCCACGTCGAGTCCGAGGCGCTTCGACAGTTCCGCGAGCTGACGCGACAGGTCGCGCCATTCGCGCATCTTCGGATACGAAAGGTACGTCTTCTTCGCGAGCTTGCGCAGCTGCGACTGCGAGAGCGTCTTCGTCTGGTCGTCCCACCAGTTCCAGAGCGCGAGCGTTCCGAGGAAGTCGGAGCCCGGACGCCTGAACTGCGCATGCGCCTGGTCCGCCTTCTCGCGCTCCTCCACCGGACGCCGCTTCGGGTCGTCGCAGCTCATCGCGGCGACGACGGGGATTGCGGAGGGGAGCGTCGCGAATTCGGAGGCGGCGATGAGCATGCGCGCGAGGCGCGGCTCAACGGGGATGCGCGCGAGGCGGCGTCCCGTTTTCGTGAGCGCGATGTCGTGTTCGGCGTCGTGCTGTATCGCGCCGAGTTCGAGGAGCTCCTTGAGTCCTTCGCGCACCATCGCCGGTTTCGGAGGGTCGATGAACGGAAATTCCTCGATGTTGCCGAGGCCAAGGTCGAGCATCGTGAGGATGACGCCGGCGAGCGAAGAGCGAAGGACTTCCGGCGGAGTGTACTTCTCGCGCGATTCGAAGTCCTCCTCCGAGTAGAGACGCACGCACGTGCCGGGTCCGAGCCTTCCGCACCTTCCCGCGCGCTGCTTCGCCGAGGCCTGCGAGACGGGCTCGATCTGCAGGCGCTGCACCTGTGTGCGGTGGATGTAGCGCGAGATGCGCGCGAGGCCGGAGTCTATGACTGCGCGGATTCCAGGAATAGTCACCGAGGTCTCCGCGACGTTCGTCGCGAGGACGACGCGGCGGCGCGGCGAGAGGCGGAACGCGCGCTGCTGCTCGCCGGAGGGCAGGGACGCGAGAAGGGGGATGATGTCGTCCGCGGCGAAGGAGGGCGTGTGGCGCAGGTGGTCGGCCGTCTCGCGGATGTCTCGCTCGCCAGGGAGGAACACCAGCACGTCGTCCTTCGGCGGGAGTGTCGCGAGCGCGGCGGTTACGTCGCGCGCGAGGTCGCGCTCCTCGCGGTCCGGCGGCTCCATGTACCGCACCTCGATGGGGAAGAGCCTTCCAGGGACCGATATCGCCGGCGCGCCGTTGAAGAATGCGGAGAAGCGCTCGGAGTCGAGCGTCGCGGAGGAGACGATCACCTTCAGGTCGCGGCGTTTCGCGAGGATGCGCTTGAGGATGCCGAGGAGGAAGTCGACGTTGAGCGTGCGCTCGTGCGCTTCGTCGACGATGATCGCGTCGTAGGCGCGGAGGAGGGGATCTGCGCGCGTCTCGGCGAGAAGGACTCCGTCGGTCATGAACTTGACGCGGGTGGAGTCGGAGAGTTTTCTCGCGAACCTGTGCTGGTATCCGACGGTCGCGCCGACCTCGCATCCGAGCTCCTCGGCGACGCGTTCCGCGACGGTGACGGCGGCGAGTCGGCGAGGCTGGGTGCAGGCGATGCGGCGCCCGTGCGCGCCGAGTCCGAGCTCCATAGCCATCTTCGGCAGCTGCGTCGTTTTCCCCGAGCCGGTGTCGCCGCAGACGATAACGGCCTGGCTGCGGCGGAGCGCGTCCATGATCTCCGCGCGGTGCGCTGAGATCGGCAGCTCCTCCGGGTATCGCAGCGTGATTCCGCCGTCTTCTCTCTCGGTCTCCGTCATATGGCGGATATTATACCAAATCGCAATTCGGAGATAGCTGGATCGACCGGCAAATTCGAAAATTACCTTTGCGGATTTTGTCCGCATATATTTGCCGATAATTTCCGTTCCATTTTTGCAGTTTCGTGTATAATCTTCGGTGCATCGACGGACCGTCCCGCACGATGCACAAGGAGACGCATACATGAGACACATCAGACTCGCCGCGTTCGTTTCTCTTGCCGCCGTGATTTCGGCGACGCAGACGCTTTTCTCCGAAACCGAGGGGAGGCGCTGGACCGCCTGCGGATGGGGCGGAGGCGGATGGTTCTGGAGCTCCGCGGCCGATCCGCTTGATCCCGACGTGTTCTACATGGGCGGTGACGTGGACGGCGTGTGGAAGACTGTCGACGGAGGCGAGAGCTGGCTTTTCGCGAACAGGGGGCTGTCAAACTACGCGGTCTACTCGCTCGCCGTCGCGCCGTCCAACGGAGACAGGGTCTACGCACTCACCGGGAACGGAGTGTGCGCGTCGTCCGACGGCGCGGCGCACTGGACGCACTGCGCGGCGACGAAGGGCCTCGGAATCATCGCCGGACGCGACGGATCGGTCCACGCAATCGCGGTCGATCCGAGCAATCCCGACGTTGTATACGCGGGAGGCAAGAACGGGAAGGCCGCGAAGTCGACGGACGGCGGCACGAGCTGGAAGACGATGTCGTATGGCGGCGAGTCCGGCGGGGCGGTCTGCACAATCGCTGTCTCTGGTCGCGATCCGCGCACCGTGCTCCTGTGCAGCAGGAACGGCGGACTCTACCGTTCCGTTGACGCGGGCTCGTCGTGGTCGCGCGTATCCTCCGCTCCGTCGTCCGCGCGCGCCGTCTTCTGGGCGGGACCTGCCGCCCCGCGGAAATGGTACGGCGCGTTTGGCGCGGACGCGGTGCATGTCTCGCAGGACGACGGCGCGACGTGGGCGAAGCTCGGCGAGTCGTCTTCCTACGAGTGCCGCGACGTGGTGTGCAGCGCCGTGGATCCGCTCGTCGTGCACGCGCTGTTCGCGAGCGGATACAGCACTTTCATATCCACCTCGCGCGACGGCGGCGGGAGCTGGACGCGCAGCTGGAACTTCGCGTACGACCACGCGGCGAATCCGACGCTGCCGGGACAGGGCGCGAACGGAAGCTTCAGCGGACTCAAGAACCTTTCGATAAGCCCGGCGGATCCCGACCGCATCCACGCGCCCGGGAACTGGAACCCGGTGATGTCGCACGACGGCGGGAGGACTTGGCGCGAGAGCTGCAGTGGTGCGGACATCTCGTGCCACCACGATCTGCAGTTCCTCGGGTCGGACGTCTACACCGCGACGATGGACGAGGGCACGCTGCGCACGTCCGACCGCGGCGCGACGTGGAGCGGACTCTGTCCGACGGTGTGGAAGGCGGGGCTTAGCGGACACCACTGGCGCGTGATCGCGCAGCGCCTCGCGAACGGAAACACGCGCGTCGTTTCGTCCGTCTCTCCGTGGGCGAACGCGGGGATCACCTATCCGGTCAAGGTCGTGTGGAGCGAGGACGGAGGCCGCACCTTCACCGAGGCGACCGGCCTGCCCGACTACCGTCCTACCGCCAACACGATGTGGGGTGAAGGACACGGAAGGGCCATGGCGGCCGATTCCAACAATCCCGACGTCATCTATCTCGGCATCGACGCTGATCCGACGCAGGGCAGGTGCGGCGGAGGCGTGTTCAGGTCGACGGACGGAGGAAAGTCCTTCTCGCAGCTTCCGAACCAGCCCGCGTCGCGCCGCATGTTCTACGGCCTTGCGGTTGATCCGACGAATTCGAAACGCATCGTGTGGGGTGCGTGCGGAGACAACTCGGGAGTCTACGTCTCGAACGACGCAGGCGCGAGCTGGCAGAAGAAGTCTTGGATCGGAGACTGGATCTACAACGTCGAGATAACGCCTTCCGGTACGATATACGCGTCCGGCGGAAGCCTCTACCGCAGCACGGACCACGGCGAGAACTTCGCGGTCGCGGGTTCGTTCTCGGGCGGCACGGTGCTTGGCATCGCCGTCGATCCCGCGGACGAGCGGCGCGTATGGGTATCCGTCGCGCCTTGGTCTGACGATGCGACGGGAGGGATATACGAGACGACGGACGGATGTCGCACCTGGCGCGAGATATCTGGCGACATTGGCTTCATCCAGCCGCGCGTGTTGCGGTACGATCCAGAGGGGCACGAACTGTGGGCCGCGGGAAACGGACTGTTCCGGACGAAGGTCGACGGCGTTGAAAGCGTCGACGGCATAGCGGAAGACGCCGTGGAGCGTCCGGTGATAGGGGGACTGGATGCTGCGTCCGGAGCGATCTCCGTCGCGAACGCGGAAAAGGACGTGTCCTACGCCGTCTACGCGTGCGAACTGCTCGGCGGGGATTTCTCGCCCGCTGGCAGGCGGGTTCGGGCGAAGTCGGACGGGGCGCTCGAGCTAGGGATAGAAGTGTCCGCGCTTCCTCCGTCCATGTTCTTCAAGGTCGTCGCGTTCCCGCCCGAGACCACCGGCATCCTGCACAGGTGACGCGGTGCGGCGGACTCCCGCATATTTTCGCGCTTCGCGTGCGCGCGCTGTGCGGAAATATGGTAGAATATTGGAAAACAACAATCCAACAAAAGGAGTGCATCAATGAGCGGAGGCCTTATCTTTTTCGCCATACTGGCGTTCATCGTCCTCGTCGCGGTTCTCAAGACCGCGGTGATCGTGCCGCAGAAGACGGCGTACATCGTTGAGCGGCTGGGCAAGTACCGCTGCACGCTCGACGCCGGCTTCCACATCCTCGTCCCGTTCTTCGACAGGATCGCCTACCGCCACACGCTCAAGGAGCAGGCGATCGACGTTCCGCCGCAGGAGTGCATCACGAAGGACAACATTGCGGTGTCCGTTGACGGAATCCTCTACATGCAGGTGATGGATCCCGCGAAGGCGTCGTACGGAATCGGAAACTACCTCTTCGCGACGACTCAGCTTGCGCAGACCACGATGCGTTCCGAGATGGGCAAGCTCGACCTCGACCGCAGCTTCGAGGAGCGCACCTCGATCAACGCGGCGATCGTTGCGGCCGTCGACAAGGCGTCCGACCCCTGGGGCATCAAGGTGACGCGCTACGAGATAAAGAACATCACCCCGCCGCGCACGATCCGCGACGCGATGGAGAAGCAGATGCGCGCCGAGCGCGAGAAGCGCGCGATGATCGCAGAGTCCGAGGGCGAGCGCCAGGCGAAGATCAACCGCGCCGAGGGCGAGAAGCAGGAGGCGATCAACCTCTCCGAGGGCGAGAGGCAGCGCAAGATCAACGAGGCCGAGGGCCGCGCGAAGGAGATCCTTCTCGTCGCCGAGGCGCAGGCTGCCGGAATCCGCAAGGTCGCGGAGGCGATCAACTCGCAGGGCGGCATCGAGTCCGTCAACATGCAGCTCGCCCAGCAGTACCTCCAGCAGTTCGGCAACCTCGCGAAGACGAACAACACGATGATCATCCCGTCCGACCTCGCCAACGTGGCAGGCGTCATCAAGGCCTGCACGTCCATCGTCGGCAAGGTCGAGAAGGCGTGAGCGTCGGCGGGCGGATCCTCGACGCCGTCTGGCCGCGGCGGTGCGAGGTCTGCGGGGCGGATGTCGACAGACCGGGGCGGTACATCTGCGCCGACTGCCTGAACCGCGTTCCATTCGTGCGTCCGGAAGATGGCGTCTACGAGATTCCGGACGCCGCGAGCGCCGTCCGCTTCGAGTGCGAGACGCGCGAGATGATACTCGGCTTCAAGTTCAACCGGCGCGTGTGGCTGAGGGACGACTTCGCGGACTGGCTCGAGGCCGCCGCGGCGTCCCGCTTCGACCTTGCCGCCGTAGATCTCGTCGTCCCGATGCCGACGACGGTTCGTCACCGCATGGACCGCGGCTACAATCCGTGCGATCTGCTGGCGCGCGAGCTTGCGCGGCGCATGTGCCGCGTCTGCCGGCGCGTCCTCGCGAGGTGCGGGAAGTTCGCGCGCCAGGGCTCTCTCAACGAAGAGGAGCGGCTCGAGAACGTGAAGGGCACTTTCGCGGTGAGGTGTCCGGAGTACGTCCGCGGCAGGACCGTCCTTGTGGTGGACGACATAATGACCACTGGTGCGACACTTGCGGAGTGCGCCAGGACGCTGAAGGCATCGGGCGCATCGCGCGTCTGGAGCGTAACGTTGGCGCGCAGCGTCCGCACATGACCGACTTCGGACGATAAGGCGCTGTAATCCGCGGATGAGGCGTAATTTTGCGGAATTATGTCGTCCTCAGAAAAGACTTCATTTTCCCACTCCACGCGCCGCGGCAATTTGGTATAATATTCGTCCGATTGCAAACATTTTCAAATTGAAAGGCAGTTGGCTATGAAGCGTGCGGACATTGACAAGGTCCTTATCATCGGTTCTGGCCCGATCGTAATCGGGCAGGCTTGCGAATTCGACTATTCCGGAACGCAGGCGTGCAAGGCCCTGAGGGCCTGCGGATACAAGGTCGTCCTGGTGAACTCCAATCCGGCGACCATTATGACGGACCCGGTGATGGCGGACGCCACGTACATCGAGCCGCTCAACGAGGCGCGTCTCGAGCAGATAATCGAGAAGGAAAGGCCCGATGCCATTTTGCCGAACCTCGGCGGGCAGACGGGCCTTAATCTTTCCATGGAGCTCGCGAAGAAGGGCATCCTCGACAAGTACGGCGTGAAGGTCATCGGCGTCAACCTCGGCGCGATCGAGCGCGGAGAGGACCGCGAGATCTTCAAGGAGACGATGCAGAAGCTCGGCATCGAGACGCCGAAGTCGGGCATCGTCCACTCCGTTGAGGCGGCTATCAACCTCGTCCACGACACGATCGGCTACCCGGTCGTCGTCCGTCCCGCGTACACGATGGGCGGAGCGGGCGGAGGCTTCTGCTACAACGACGAGGAGCTGCAGACGATCTGCGCCCGCGGACTCGACGCCTCGCTCACGCACCAGTGCCTCATCGAGGAGTCGATCCTCAACTGGGAGGAGCTCGAGGTCGAGGTTGTTCGCGACGCCAAGAACCAGATGATCGCTGTGTGCTTCATCGAGAACATCGACGCGGTGGGCGTGCATACGGGCGACAGCTTCTGCGCGGCGCCGTTCCTCACGATCTCCAAGGACCTCGAGGAGAGGCTGAAGCGCGACGCGTTCAAGATCGTCGAGGCGATCGGCGTCATCGGCGGGACGAACGTGCAGTTCGCGCACGATCCGAAGACGGGCCGCGTCGTGATCATCGAGATCAACCCGCGCACCTCCCGCTCGTCGGCGCTCGCCTCGAAGGCGACCGGCTTCCCGATTGCGCTCGTCTCCGCCAAGCTCGCCTCGGGCATGACGATGGACGAGATTCCCTACTGGCGCGACGGAACGCTCGAGAAGTACACGCCGGACGGGGACTACGTCGTCCTCAAGTTCGCGCGCTGGGCGTTCGAGAAGTTCCGCGCAGTCGAGGACAAGCTCGGCACGCAGATGAAGGCCGTCGGCGAGGTGATGTCCATCGGCAAGACGTACAAGGAGGCCTTCCAGAAGGCTATCCGCGCGCTCGAGCGCGGCAGGGCGGGCCTCGGCTTCGTCAAGAACTTCCACGACCTCTCGCTCGAGGAGCTTCTCAAGCTCCTCTCCGTTCCGAACTCCGAGCGCCACTTCCAGATGTACGAGGCGCTCAGGAAGGGCGCGACGGACGAGCAGATCTTCGCGCGCACCGGCGTGAAGGCGTACTTCGTCCAGCAGATGCGCGAGCTCGTTCAGGAGGAGGAGGAGATCCTCAAGCACAAGGGCGCGAAGCTCCCCGACGACATGCTCGTCCAGGCGAAGAAGGACGGCTTCAGCGACAAGTACCTCGCGCAGCTCCTCGGCATCGCGGAGAAGGAGATCCGCGACCAGCGCAAGGCGCTCGGATGCAAGGAGCGCTGGTTCGCGGTTCCCGTGTCGGGAGTCGAGGGCCAGTCGTACTACTACTCGACATACAACGATCCGAAGCCGGGACACGCCGCGTTCGGCGAGGCGCCGGTGTCGTCCAACCCGAAGAAGGTGATGATTCTCGGCGGAGGGCCGAACAGGATCGGACAGGGAATCGAGTTCGACTACTGCTGCTGCCACGCCGCGATGGCGATGCGCAAGATGGGCTACGAGACGATCATCGTCAACTGCAACCCCGAGACGGTCTCGACGGACTACGACACGTCCGACAAGCTCTACTTCGAGCCCGTCACGGTCGAGGACGTCCTGCAGATCTACGAGGCCGAGAAGCCGATGGGCGTGATCGTCCAGTTCGGCGGGCAGACCCCGCTCAACATCGCGCGCGGACTCCAGGAGGCCGGGTGCAGGATCCTCGGCACGTCCGTCGACTCGATCGACGACGCGGAGGACCGCGATCTCTTCCACTCCATCATGGACCGCCTCGGCATCCCGATGCCGGAGTCGATGATGGCGAGCGACATCGACGGCGCGCTCAAGTGCGTCGAGAAGCTCGGCTACCCGATCATCATCCGCCCCTCGTTCGTCCTCGGCGGACGCGGAATGGAGGTCATCTACGACGAGTCTGCCCTGCGCGAATACGTCGCGAAGGCCGTCGGCGTGACGCCCGACCGTCCGCTCTACCTCGACCGCTTCCTCCACCACGCGCTCGAGTGCGAGGCTGACGCGCTTTCGGACGGCAAGGACATCTTCATCCCGGCGATCATGCAGCACGTCGAGCTCGCGGGCATCCACTCCGGCGACTCCGCGTGCGTGCTGCCGCCCGTGTCGATCAGCGAGAAGAACAAGGCGACTATCCTCGACTACACGCGCCGCATCGCGACGGAGCTCAAGGTCGTCGGACTCATGAACATGCAGTTCGCGATCGAGGACGACAAGGTGTACGTCATCGAGGCGAATCCGCGCGCGAGCCGCACGGTTCCGCTCGTGTCTAAGGTCGGCGGAGTCCAGATGGCCGGCATCGCGACGCACCTCATGCTCGGCGACACCGTGAAGTCGATGGGCCTCGACAAGAAGCACGTCGTCCCGTACTTCGGCGTGAAGGAGGCGGTGCTGCCGTTCGACAAGTTCCCGGAGGTCGACCCCGTTCTCGGACCGGAGATGCGCTCCACGGGCGAGGTTCTCGGTCTTGCGGACAACTTCGGCCTTGCGTACTTCAAGTCGCAGGAGGCCGCGGGCGCGCCGCTTCCGACGAAGCCTGGACGCGTCCTCGTCTCGCTCACGCAGAAGCAGGCCGACATCGAGTCCGCCGTCAAGAAGCTCGTGGACCTCGGCTTCACGATCCTCGCGACCGAGGGCACGGCCAACTGGCTCCGCGACCTCGGCATTCCGGCGTATCCCGTCGCGAAGATCGGCGAGGGGCGTCCCGACTGCCTCGACGTCGTCAAGAACCGCGAGGTCTCGCTCGTCATCAACACTCCGTCGGTGAAGGCGAACTCCATCGAGCACCTCGGGCGCATCCGCAAGGCGTGCATCAAGTACAAGGTGCCGTACCTCACGACCATCGCCGCGGCCTACGCCGCGGCGGAGGGAATCGAGGCCGCGATGAACGGAAAGGGCGAGGTCAAGTCGCTCCAGGAGTACCACGCGACGATAAGCTAAATGTCCAAGAAGCACTATCCTGTCCGGATACCGCGGTATGCCGCGGGAATCCGCGCGCAGGAGTCTCGCTCCGGCGGCGCGCGCACATGGTGGGCGCGCCGCTGGCTTGAGGTGCTGGAGCGGATGGGACTCGGCGCGCGGCTCGGGAGGGGAAAGCACTACGCCGTATCCGGACAGGTCACCGGAATGCGCATAGAGGGTCCGCACGTCGAGGCGCAGGTAGTCGGCACGCGCGAGAATCCATATCGGGTCACGATCGACTTCCGCGTTCCCGAGGGCGCGGCGCGCGAGGCGATCGTCTCGCGCATAAAGGGCGAGCCGATGCTCGCCGCGCGGCTCATAGCGGACGACATGCCGATGGAAGTCGAGCAGGCGTTCCGCGACTGCGGGCTCGACTTCTTCCCGGGCGGGAAGCTCGCGCCCGGCGTGTACGACATGACGACCGCGTGTTCGTGTCCGGACTACGCCAACCCCTGCAAGCACGTCTCCGCCGTGTTGCTCATCCTGGGAGAGGAGATCGCGCGGCGTCCGATGACGCTCCTGGAGCTGCGCGGAATCGGCGAGGAGGAGCTCTATGAGGAGTGAGTGCGCGAAGAAGGAGAGCGCGGTCCTGAAGCGGCTCGGACCCGTTCCGTTCTGGCGAGGCGAGCGCAAGTGCCTAGACGCCCTCGGCGAGATGTACTCGCGCGCGATGGAGAGCGCCGACAGACGCCTCCTGGCGCTCGAAAAACGCCATCGTTCCAGCGACGGAAACAAGTGACGGAGATGCGCCCGAAGGGCACCCCTACGATCGTAGGGATTGCATCCGCGCGCCGTTGCGTATATAATCTTCAGTGTAAAATCTAGAGGAGGGTCTGCACATGAAGATTACGGATATGAGTTTCGGCATTCGGAAGGAGGCGGTCCGATGACGGCGGCGCTTTTGCTTGCGGCGGCGATGAGCGTCTTCACGGACGATTTCGCCACGAACCAGACGCTTGCGGAGCACTGGCAGGCGGACGGCGAGATACGCAGCGAGGAAGGCCATCTCGTCGTGGCTCCGGGCGCGAAGGCGACCTGGCGCGGTTCTGTGCCTGAGAAGTACGTCCTCACGTGGGTCGAGGGCGAGGAACGCCGCTCGCGCCGCGAGGAGTGCACGAGTTCCGAAAAGCCGAAGGTCGTCTTCATCGCGGGGGCGCGCGCGCGCATCATCGACGATGTCGTCGTCTCGCTTCCGGAGGACGCAAACGCCTCGCCTAACCTGATCGTGAACTCAGGGTTCGAATTCGACGAGGACGGCATACCCCCGTACTACTGCAACCGCGGCAGCTTCAACTGGCGCAAGCACTCCGGCGACGAGTACGAGAGCTGGACGCGCGCCTTCATGGTCGACGGGAAAGAGCGGCACTCCGGCAAGCAGTCGCTGCGCATCGTCGTGAATTCGCTTTGGGGCTCGCTCAGCTTCTATCCGTGGCGCACGGCCACGCAGAAGGGCGCGCACGGCGTCTTCACAGGGTGGATGAAGGCCGAGCGCCCGGGAATGAAGATCGAAGTCGCGATCGGGAACGAGCGCCGCACGTTCGACCTTGCGACGGACTGGGCGCGCTACGAGTTCGCTTCCACGAACATGCCTGCGCCCGGGATCTTCAGCCCGGTGACGTTCAGCGTCCGCGACCCCGCAAAGTACAGCGGCGCCATATGGCTCGACGACCTTCAGCTCGAATACGGCGACAAGGCGACGGAGTGGCGCGCGAGCGACCTGGACGCCTCGCGCTTCGGCGCGCAGCCGAAGGTTGAGCGTCCGCCGACGGTGCAGGTGAAGAAGCTGCCAGATGGCGTGCATCCGACTACGGACCTTGCCTCCTGGGAGAAGTTCGCGGCGGACGCCGGCAGGTTCTACATCAAGCGCCAGGAGCCGATCAACCGCACGCAGGCGTTCCTCGCGTGCGACGACGACAACCTGTACATCGGATACCGCAACTTCGGAGAGGACGTTTCGCAGCTCTCGCACAAGCCGTACTTCAAGGACGACACCGGGATATGCATGAACGACTCCGTCGAGGTTCTGCTTCGCCCGACGGAGGAGAAGAAGAACTACCACTTCTTCTGCGCGCCCAACGGAAGCCGCGCCGACGCCTACGGAGAGGACAAGACATGGGACGGAACATGGACCGTCACCGCGCGCGACGCGGGCGGGGCCGTGGAGTACCTCGTGACCGTTCCGTTCGCCGACATCGCCGCGAACGGCATCTCGCCGCGATGGCTCTTCAACCTCGGGCGCAACGACCGCCACAGCGTGAATCCGCAGTGCCCCGGCACGTCCTACACCAAGGGCGGAGACTTCCGCGACGACGCGTATTGGGCGTCGCTCGAGCTGCCCGCCGACGTCGCCGCGAAGTGGGCGCGCGTCGCGGACGCGAAGAAGCCAGCGGCGAAGCCGGTCGTGCTAGGACGCCTCGACTTCTACATGAACGAGCCCGAGGCGCGCTGGCGCATATGGGACGAGAAGGGGAAGATGGAGGAGGTGTCGCTCGACATCTCGAAGATGGCGTGCGGGACGAACTCCGTGACGGTGAAGGCGCACGGACGCGACTGGCCGGTCGAGGTCGTGAAACTCCCATACTGGAAGGGCGCCACGCAGGTGAACCGCTTCTCGAGGTCCGTCATGCACGGCGGCGAGCAGGTCCTGATGGTCTCGAACTGCCTGCTCGTGAGGGAGAATCCGAAGAACGACAACGGACGCTACGAGCAGCTGGAGATCATGAAGAAGCGCGGTTTCCGCTACGGACACCTCTGCACGTTCTCCGACAAGAAATTAACGGAGCAGACGGCCGAGATGCTCGAATACGGCAGGTCCATCGGCATGGACTTCATCCTCTGGACCGGTGACAGGGACGGACGGGACGAGACGCGCGCCGATACGCGTGCGCGCCTCAAGGACTTCGACAACATCATCAGCCGCGTCGCGACCGACGAGCCGGAGCTCGCGCGTCCGAGCGACGAGGTGCGAGACTTCATGATCGAGGAGAAGAAGCACTATCCCTA
>JAEEOY010000151.1 GCA_016284515.1 Kiritimatiellia bacterium
GATCTTCTTCAGCCACTCAATGTCGAGCGTGTGGCGGGTTCCGTCGTAGAGGCGCGAGAGAAGCCACGCCGCGCCACCGTGCCAGTAGACGTGCGGATAGTTCGCGCTCGAGTCGGTCTCAACTCCAGCGACAGTGGTCTGCGCTGGGGCGCGGAATCCGCGCGCGCCGAAGTGACGCTTCGCCGCGTCTCGCATTTCGGGAAGCCTCGCCTCTATCCATTTCAGCAGGCTTTCGTTGAACTCGGGCGTGTTGCCGCGGCAGAAGAACGAAATCGCGCACGGGAGGTTTCCGTTGACCGTGAAGCTCGCGAACCACGGTGCGCTCCACGTTCCGGCCCACAGCCCCTGCAGGTTCGGCACATGGTCACCTCCGACGGACGAAATGATGTTGTACCGCCCGGAATTGAAATTGCGAACGATCTCCGCGGCGTTCGCCGGCCCCTCCAGCTCGAACGAAACACGGTCCATCAGCTCTTTCTGCTTCGCGGCGCTCTCGGCAAGAAGCGCATCGTAGCCCCTCGCCATTGCATTCGCAAGCCTCGCCTCCATTGCAGCGCGATTGGAATCCTGTCCCTTCAAAAGCGGCTCGATCGCGACAAAGACCTCTGCGCACTCTGCGTCTCTGCGCCTCTGCGTCAACAAGACTTCGTACCCTGCGAGATTATTCCACGGATTCTCGTTTTTGAACTCGCAGCGATAGTAGTCCGGTTCGGATACGATGCGGCGGATGCCCTTCGAGAACGCCGCGATGTCCATCCTTCCCGACGGCTCGATTCCGGCGAGCGCAAACTCGACGTCGCTCTTCGACTCGTCCGTCGTCTTGACGGCGATGACGTTCGCTCCGCGCAGCGCGACGACGCGACGCTCGTAGCGGCGTCCCTTTCCGTCCTTCGCACTTACGATGCACTCGCCCGTGTCGAAATCGGTGCGGCGGGAATACTCCGTCGGCTTCCCGAAGCGCATGGAAACCTTCAGATCGCACGCGGCCATGAATCCGTCGCGGTTGTTGTAGTCGCCGGGGTTGCGCCTCGGATGATTCACGAGACCAGGCGGCGTCTCGCCAGGCTCAGGAAGATACAGCTTGCAGTGGCTGAGGTGGACCGATTCGTTTTCGATTCGCCCCTCCACCATCGCGCCGATCGTGCCGTTTCCTGTAAGCGACGACTCCTGCCAGTTGGCGGCGGGCGCGTTCTCGATCCACTCAGCGCCATACGCTGCAGAAAGCGCGGCCGCACAAAGAACAAAGGCTTTCATTTTCATGGCACGATTTTACCATAAGGCCTTCCCGCCGTCCATCCCCCGATAGCGGTATACGTGGCATTCGGCGGCTGGTAGCGCGTCACGGTCTGAGGATGCCGAGTTCGTATGCGCGCGAGACGGCGCCCGTCGTGTTCGGCGCATCGAGCTTCACCTGTATCGACTTCGAGTGCGTCTTGACCGTTTCGGTGCTGACGCCCAGTATTATGCCGACCTCCTCGCGGGTCTTTCCCATCGCGAGGTACTTGAGGACGGACATCTCCTTCGCCGTGAGCATGCTGGGGACCTTCGGCAGCTCCTCCTCCTGGAACGGACCGCCGTCGACTGCGGAGCGCATAGCCTCAAGGAGCCGTGTGTGCACGATGTTCTTGGGCAGATACCCGCATGCCCCCATGCCACGTGCGCGATCAAGCTCTTCCCCGAGCGGCATCCCCGCCAGAAAGATCACCTTTACGTCCGGAATGTGGCGCCGCATCTTCTCGAGCGTGGCGAATCCGTCCATGCCAGGCAGCCGTATGTCGAGGACAACTACGTCGGGCTTCACCTTTGCTATGGCGGCGGCGGCGCTTTCCCCGTCGCCGAATGACGCGCAGACGGCAAAGCCCCTTGCGCTCTCAAGCATCGCCTCGAGGCCATCCCTAACGACTGGATGGTCGTCGACTATCATCACCCTAATCATATCGGTACCTCCACAATGACCTTGGATCCCCGCCCAGGGGTGCTTTCAATGCGAAACGTCCCGCCGAGCGCCTTCGCCCTGTCGTCCATGCCGCCAAGCCCGAGCCCGCGGGCGTGCTCTGCGGTGTCGAATCCGCATCCGTTGTCCTCCACGGTGAGGACAAGCCCATCCTCTCCGAAGGCGACATGGACCTTCACGCGCGTGGCGCGTCCGTGCCGTATTGCGTTCCCGACGGACTCCTGCAGTATCATGAGAAGGCTTCCCGCCACTGTGCGCGCAAGCGTCGGCTCTCCGCCTGAGCTCGTTATCTCGACGACCTCCTCCCAGTGGGCCATGCGGCGCGATGCATAGCGGAACAGTTCGATAAGGCTGCCGGGGCCCTCGCTCTCCTCCTGCAGCCCCCACAGAACCGCCCGAAGCTGGCTCTGCGTGTGCACGAGATTCCCTGTCGCCTTCTCAAGCTGCGTCCTGACCTTCTCGGAGTCTCCCTCCGCCAGCCAGTTGAGCGCCGCCGAAATCCTGAACATCGTTCCAGACAGCAGTTGCTGGAAGTCGTCGTGGAGGTCGTGGGACAGTCGCAGCCGCTCGCGCCGCGCGCCGTCTGCGACGGCCCGTTCCCTAAGGGCCTTCTCGATGACCTTCACCTGCCGCGCCACCGTGCGCCTCAAGCTCACCACCCACAGGACAAGCCCGAATGCGACGAACACGCCCATTCCGACGGCCACCCAGGCGCGGAATGGAGTCCAGAACGGCGGACGCGTCAGCACAACAAGGTCCTTGGGCGAACGCATCAGGACAAGCGGACCCGAAATCCCCGTGAAGACCGGCTCGCGCGACGCCTTCGGCTCGGTGACATAAACATACGATCCGCTCGCCCGCACGACGGACCCAATGGCAAGTCCGTCGGGAAGAGGCTCGTCGGGCTGAAGGCTGAACGAGACGCTGACGCACTTTCCGGAGTCGAAGAGGATGATCTGCACTGACGCCATCCGCCGGTTGACGTCCTGCACGCGCCCAACCACGGACACCAGCCTGGCAAAGCGGTCGGGCTCGTCGGCCCCGCTCGCGGGATGCATGTTAAGCTGCCCCACGGTGACGCTCTCGCATTCCGGGACAAGGCTTGCGTCGTAGCCTGTCACCTCCACTTGGCAGAAGTCTATCCTGTTGTTGACTGTCTGCGGCAGAACAGTGCCGGTTACAGACACCAAATCGCCGGCCTTCACGACAATGTCCGTCGACTTGGAGCACCGCCACCACTCGCCGTCGTTCGACAAGACGAACATGACGTCGCTCCCCTTGTCCGCATGCGTGACTACGCCGGAAAGAGACGTCTTCCCATGACGAACCGTCACCTCGAACGCTGACACCCGCGCAGGCGTCACGACGCACAAGGCGATCGCCGCGGCAATCAAGACTGTCCTTCTTGCTCTCATGCTGCTATTTTACCATAAATCAGCGCGGAATCCTAACGACCATGACACTCCACGGGCGGAGTCCGAGCGAAACCGAGCCGCCGGAGGCGCGCACGCTCGACGCGCGGACGCACACGGCGTCCGGCTCCTCGAACGTGTTCACCGACTCGTGCGATTCGCCGGACAGCTCCAGCACGGAAACTTCGCCGTCCGGCGCTCCTAGCCGCAGCTCGACTTCGCGGCCCGCCTCGCGCGCATTGACGATCTTCACTACAAGTTCGCCGCCCTTCGCCTCGCCCGCCGACCAGAACAGTCCGGACGCGTCGCCGACGGACCTGAGGGGGCACGTGCGCTCGGGACGGTTCTCCGCGAACAGCCTCTGCACGCGGTAGTTCGCAGTTTCGAGGACACGCGACTTGTCGAACCAGATCATGTCCGGAGTCCAGTGGTAGCCCGGCGCGTCGACGTTGTTGAAGAGCGGCGCATAGGAGCTCATCCGCACGACGTCGCAGTTCCGCTCGAACCCGCACATCATCGCCGCCTCGCACACGGCAGAGCGCAGCGTGTTGGCGCGGCTGCGCTCGTGGCATGCGTATTCGCCGGCGTAGACCTTCGGACCCGTGCGGGGATAGGAGTCGTAGCGGCAGGCGTTGCGCAGGAACCAGTCGGGGTCGCGGTAGTAGTGCTCGTCAACCAGTTCCGCGTTCTGCTCGCGCAGGAACTTCCAGGCGCGTTCCCAGCGCCCTTCGTCGACGTTCGGACCGGAAGAGCTCACGATGGTGATTTCGGGATGCAGCCTCGCCACCGCCGAGGCGACGACTGAATACCTGTCGAAGAACGGCTGGTCCCAGTTCTCGTTTCCTATGCCGACGTACTTTAGCCTGAACGGAGCGGGATGGCCCATGTCCGCCCTGATCTTCGCCCAGGGGTTCTTCGACGGATCGCCCGTCGCGAACTCGATCAGGTCGACGATGTTCGTCACGAAGTAGTCAAGGGATTCCATCGGCGCGAAGTGCGTGGGCCTGCGGTACTGGCATGTAAGCCCAGCGAGGCATATCGGCAGCGGCTCCGCGCCCAGGTCCTCGCAAAGCCGAAAGTACTCGAAGTATCCGAGCCCCTGGGTCTGCCAGTAGACGAGCCTGCGGGCCGAACGCTCGCTGTCCCAGCGGTTCTCGTTCAGATAGCGCCGCTCCACAGGACCGACCGAACGCTTCCAGTCGTACCAGCTCATGAAGTCGTCACCCTCGGCAATGCATCCGCCGGGGAACCTGATTATCCCCGGGCGAAGCGCCGCGAGCTTCTCGACAAGATCGGCGCGCAGTCCGTTCGGCTCGTGCCTGTACGTGTCACGCGGAAACAGCGAGACGAACTCGACGTCAACGATGCCCTTCGAGTCGAGGAGAACCGACAGCGTCGCATTCGTCGCATCCTCCGCCGCGACGAGCTCCGCCGTGAACTTCGTCCAGTCCGGAAGTATCCGGTCGAACGGAGTCGCCCCGGCCTCGCCGACCTTCATCTGGCCGGGGCGCACCTTGAACTCGGCGAGCTGCACGCTAGCGCCGCCCTTCTCAACGGACGGCTTTTCGAGGACAACGCGCAGCCCTCCCGCGTAGCCGTCTACGCCGCGCGCGTAGAACTTGAGGTCGTACTTAGCGCCGCCGACGACCTTCATGCCGCCGCAGAAGCCGCGATTGCGCATTCCGCATCCCGTGCCCGCGCCGATCGCCTCGATGCGAAGGTACTGCGCATTCTCGGGATAGAGCGGCTTAGCCCACTCCTGCGTCACGCGCGCCTCGGCACCTCCGCGGAAATCGTACTCCCAGTAGGCGGGACGCTCCGTGCGCCAGTCAAACCCGCGGTTCGCGACCATCTCGGCGTATATCCCGCCGTCCGCAGCCCAGTTGATGTCCTCGAAGAAAATGCCGTAGAGAGTCGAAGGCACCTCCAGCGGAGCTTTCGACCCGTCCTTCTCCAGCACGACCCGTTCCGGCGCGGCTTCATCCGCCCGGCAATGCCACGCGAAGGCGGCGATAAGCGCCGCCGCCGCGCAGCTGCCGACATTCATACCTGCACTGTTACCCATGTAGCCTCCTTTGTGGTGTTACTTCATTCAAACTTTAGGCCGAGCGGCTTGAAGCCCGGCGCGGACTTCTTGACCGCGAAACGGATGACGCTTGCGCCTGCGGGGACGGGAATCCTCCCAAGCGTCGCCACGCGCTTCTCCTGCGACGAGGCCAGCTCGAAGGCCCGCGGCTTGCCGTCGTCGGACGCGATCATTACCTCTGCCCTCCCCGTTGACGCATAAGCCAGACTTACCTTCATTTCCTTCGCCTCGGGACAAGTCACCGTGTAGAGCGCCCAGTCGCCGTCGGACCACCTGTCCTTGTGCTTCTTGCGGTGGGTACGCGGACGATCCTCGATGGGATAGTAGTCCCAGTCGGTGATCCGCATAACGCCAGGGAGCTTGTGCGCACCGGAAACGCGTCTTCCGTTCACCCACGTAACGGGATCGCCGCGCATCCACTTCGTGCGCGTCTTCGTGAGCGTTCCCCATCCGCAGTATTCGTAGTACCAGTTCGGACCGAAGCCCCACGTCTCGCAGCCATTGTTCGCAAGCGTGTCGTCCACGGACTTCCTGAGCCACTTGCATTTTTCATCAGGCACTCCCTTCACGATCGAGTAGTGCATCAGAGCGGCCGTGCGCGGGGCTCCAGGGCCGCCCTGCGCGCCGCGCCCGTGCGGGGACGGCTTGAGAGCCGTCCAGCGGGCGGAGCGGGTGTAGGCCTTGTAGAAAAGCCCGTTCTCGAAAGTCGCCTCGTCTTCCTTGTCCGTATACCCGGTCGGCATCCAGTCGCTGAGGTTGTAGCGCAGGTTCCACTCAAGACCGAGGAGGATGCGGTTGTCGAGCGCGCCGTACAAGTCGTCGCCCTGGTTCCAGAACATCTCTGCGATGCCGACGTAGTTGAAGAGTCCGTAGTTCGTATGCGCCATGTCGCGGCACGACTCCTCGCACTGTCCGTTCTTGTAGATGTAGTACTTCAGCAGCTCGTCGAACCCCCAGTCCTCCTCGCTGCCGCGGCTGAAGCGTCCCTTGCGCGAATGGCAGTACTCACCCCACTCCGTGTTGTGGCCCCACGTCTCGCTCGGCCACCACGGGAGTTTGAGGGGCCCGACCGAATACGGTTCGTCGTCCGGACGGTGCCTGAGACCCATTAGATAGTTCCACACGCGGTCGTACTTCTTCGTGTCGTCAAGGAAGATCGCCATCGCTAGGAGTCCCTTGAACCCGCTAAGCCCCTGGTTGCCCCAGCGCGCGTTGTCGCCGTTCTTGATCGGCGGGTAGAATACCTCGTTCAGGACCTTGCGGAACTTCGCCTTGTCCTCCTCGGCCCAGCCGGGGTAGTCGCGTATGAGCTCCGCCGCCTCGACGAGGAGGAATATCTTGCCGTTGTCGAGCGCGGGCGTTCCGGTCTTCCACGGGTTCTTGTAGAGGACAGACGCATTGACGATGTCCCTCGCGCGCTGCGCATATCCCTCGTCGCCGGTGATTCTGTACATAAGCGCCTGGTCGTGCGCGAAGCGTCCGTCGAAGCCAATCGTGTTGTTGAATCCGCGAAGGTCCTCTCCGCGCCACGGCGCCTTCACGCCGTGCCCGGCCCAGCGCGAGCCGGCAAGCGCGTCGAAGCAGCGCTTCCACGGCTGCACTCCGGCGTCGACCATGGCCTTCATGCGGTCGAGGTCTCCCTGCGTGTAGCTGATGCCAGGATGGACGAACACCTTGCCGTCGGAATTCCGCGGCGCGCGCGGATCAACCGGTTTCGCGGCCCCACGAACGCCGCTCGCGCCTGACGACAGGAGAGCGATGCAGATTATGGCCTGAACTAAATACGTTCTCATGGTCTCCTACGACATTTCGCTGTTTCATCGCATGCGTACGCCGAAGCCGGGAAGTCGTCCAAAGTCCCCGCAGAAATCGCCGACCTCTCCGCATCCCGCGAACGCAAACGACGATGCTCGTCCGGAAACGGCAAAGCGCGTCGCGCCTTCTGCGTCGGACAGTTCCGCCCACCTGTCGCCGATCTTGACCGACCACGACAAGGCAGAAGTGCCGCCTCTCGCGTCCAAAGTGACGCGCAGGCGATATACCGCGCCTGCCGCAGGCATGACAGACTCGTTCGAGACCTCGTGCCATCTGCCGCCGTCGTGGAGGAAGAACGCCGACACGCCTTTGTCGTTGCGCGCGAGCGTAAATGCGCCGACCGCACCTTGCGCCGCCGTGGCCACGTCGCTGATGACGTCGTCAAAGCAAACCGCCATCTCTGCTACGGAGACACGCCTATCCTTCTGCTGGTCGTCGGGGGTGAACCTGAGCATGTCCCCTGCAGCTCCGTCTCCTCTGACTTCTATGTATCTCACGCCAAGGCGGCTTTCCACAGTCCCCTTCGCGCCACCGTTCGCGGACCATGTGCCGCGCTGGTCGTTGTCCTCTATGGAAGTGACATCCGTCCCTCGATCCTGGTTCGCCACCGAAGCATCGAACCAGCTGCCCTTCAGTTCCCTCGCCGCGACAAGAGGCACGGCGCCATGCCATCCGGCTTCTGCCGGAACCAGGCATACTGCTCCGCCGTCCACGAAGTCGAAGTTGCCGACGACGACACGATCGCCAAGGTCCGTGATGTTCGCCGCTATCCACGACTTGCGGTCCCGCACAAAAGTAATCGTATCTCCAGCGTCGACGACTGTGCCGGCAGGAAGAACGCCGGCGACGCCTCCGGACAGGGCCCAGCCGCTCATGTCAACGGCCTGGTTGTTTGCGTTTAGCACGACAAGTTCGTCCTCCGTCCTGGCCGCAAGCGAGAGATTCGCGCAAAGAACCGATGCTGGCATCTGCGCATCGGGTATTCCGGCCGAGAGGTTCTGCGCATAGCCGATTCCCTTTGCCGTATTGTGGATGGAGTGTGTTGCGTAGAGATGGCGACGACGGGGAACGAAATAGTTCACCCACAGGTCTTCCACTCCCTGGTCATGCGTGATCTTCCCGGTCCAGCAGAACGTTCCTGTCTTTGTCCAGAAAGTGCCCGGCCCCGCCGGATTGCTCTCGTGCGCCCGCCACTTCTCGTAGTCGAGGGCTGCGCACTCGTATGTTGCGTTCGTCACGGCGACAACGTACTGCCACGCCTTCGTCTCCTCCCTGGGCGTTCCGGGCGCGCCAAGCCATTCGTCCATGAGCGAGCGCAGGCGGCGCAGGTAGATGCGGCGGAACTTCGTGGACTGCAAAATCGCCTCAAACGCATAGTTGGGACGATCCTCCGAGCTTCCGTCGGACTTGTGGCTGAGTATCCGCATCCCGCCGAAGAACGGATGCGCCTTGTGGCTGTCGATCTCTGCGTACGGATTTGCCATAACGGTGCCAGGCGTTATCTTCGTGCCGTTCCACTGTCCGTAGTATATGTGGCCCCAGCTCTGGTTCATGTCGTAGGCAAGCGGCTTCCACGTGCCGGTGCCGTTAAGGTCTCCGTAGGTCGAGAGGTTCGCCCAAGTGTCGTCGCACTCCATCGTGATGCGTGTGGCGGCCATGTAGTTTATCCACGCCGGAAGGTCGAAGCTCTCCACCACGGCGCGACATACCACGGGCTGGTCGTCCACGCCGTTTGCAAGGGTTGAGCCGAAGCCGGAGGTCCACGCCACGAGCGGCGCATACGCCTTGGCCGTCGTCTCCTCGCCGTCGTCCGGCGTCTTCTTCTCGCATGCCACCGTGCTTCCAGCGAGCCTGTCGCCGCTGCGGGTCGGCGCGAGCGTTCCCGAGTTCTTGTAGCCGTAGCCGTACTCGTCGAACTCGTACCAGTCCTCTATCATCTCGTCCGAGAACCGGTTGGAGTGGAATGCGAGCTGGTAGAACCCGCCGTTAAGGTTGACGCGCACAGGGTAGTGGAACGGAGCGTATCCGCCGGATTTGCGGATCAGGTGGAACGCTAGCGACTGCCGTACGTATGCGGGATCGCAGTATTCCGCGACAAGGCTTGTCTTGCGCGTCTCGATGTCGGTCCCTTCGAGGTCGTTGACGCACTTCATGGGCTGGCACTTCGAGAAGCGTAAGCCGTGCGATTTCTTGCGGAAGCCGCCGGACGTATTGCCGCGGAGGTCGATGCGGACATTGTCGTAGTAGACTCCCGTCTGCGAATCGTAGATCGAGCACCGCGCGTTGTAGGGGACAAGGGACAGATTCTGCTTGTCCGCGTCGACGTCCATCTGGGCGAGGTTGCTCTCGCCATCGACGAACATGTGCCACGTCTGGAGCTTCGAGTCGTCAAGTGCCCCTGGTTCGGTAATCGTGCCGTACCACGCATAGCCGTCATCGGGATTTCGGAAGCTTGGTGACGTCCAGACGTTTCCGTCGCAGTCAGTAATCCTTGCGCGCCAGCGGATCAGGCGCCCCGGCTCTGCTGGAATCGCCGACGCGGGGATCTCCGCAGACCAGACGTCGCCTTTCGCCTTGTCGCGCGCTCCCTTCGTCATTGGAACGCTGTTCATCGTCCCGAAGTCGCAGCAGTACTCAAGAGACACGGATGCAATGGCGTCTCCGGACATTGTCGAACCGGAAAACGGGTTGACCGAAAGCGAGACAGAATATGGAGTGCCGCTCGTGGCCATCGCGGTCGAGGCGAGGTCGGAAAAATCGTGCTTCACGCCGTAGAGCGGCCCGACGTTGGGTCCGTACGGAACCGACGCGCCGCCAAAGACAATGTTCCAGGCATATCGCGTATCTACCGACCAGTCGCGCTCGAACGTCGCGCCGTCTTTTACGTCCACAGGAATCGCCACCGCGTCGACGAGATTCGTGAGCGCGCTTGTCTTGTGGTAAAGCGCGAGAAACGGGAACTTCTTGGGATTGACCTTGCTGGGATAGACCATGCGTCCGTCGAAGACCTCGACGTTGCCGGAACCGCCGAGGTCCTTGCAGTTCGGATACTCCTCGCTCGTCCATACGCGCAACGTCTCGCCAGGCGCAAGGGAGAGCTTCGCGAGATTCTTCTTCTTTGCGCCTGGCTCGAGCTTCTTTCCGCGGTTGACGCGAACAAGCTCGTACTCGCCGATATCCGCCGCCGAATCGCCGTTGTTGACGAGCTCAACCCAGCCGTATTCCCTGCCGAGGTCGTCGCGCTCTCCGGGACGCGGACAGACCGCGTTGATCCTAACATCGGCAAATGCCGCTGCCGTCGCGAGGCCAATCAAGGCGATCAATCGCAGCTTCATGTCAATTGATTATGATGACAAAGCCCTTCTTGTGGAACTCCGCCACAAGCTGATACGTCGGACTTCCCTCTTCCGTCTCGGCGGGGATTTCCCTCACGACCAGCTTCCACTTGCCGCGCTCGTTGTCAGCATTTTCCAATGTCGGCAGCGGGCCGGAAATCGGCTCCGTCGTCGTGAGTCCGACATACGTCTGCGACATGTCCGTCAGTGCATCCTCCGCCGTGAACCGGAACTTCGCCCCTGCGGAGAAGGTTACGCTCCGCACCTTGGTTGTAGCACAGCCTCCGAAAGTCGAGCTTGAGCTTACCGATATGGCTGGCGAGCCGTTTATCGTGCAATCGTTGTTGAGAAGCAACGCGCCACCATCCACGGTTATGGCAGACGAGATAATGTTAACCCCGTTATCGGCTATTATCGTCCCGCCCTTGATAGGAGCATTGAACTCAAATCTGCCATCGCTGGTCAATTGCATCGTTCCTGTAAAACCGGTGAAGTCTGTGTAGAATCTGACGCGGCGACCTCCATCCCAACGAGAATTGAAAAGGAGATAACCAGCGCCCGTGAAAGAGCCCCTGAAGTCCAAATTCGCTGAATTGCCGCTACGGCTTTCGCGATTGGACCATTCGTTGCTAGTGCCTTCGACCACTTCGACGTTATAAACCGTTTCATTGTTGGATCCGCCTTTTATTCCGAATCTCTCAATCACTCCTCCCGCCATCTTCAGATGTGACGAGGCCCCAAGCGTTGTAGTGCCATCAAACCCAGGCTGAATGGAAAGACGAGCATTGTTGGTCAAAACGACGTTTCCCGCAAAACCCGCGAGCTGGGTTGTGTTGTTCAAGGTCAACGTGCATGCATCAATCACGACCTCGCCAGTGCCGTCAATCTTGTAGGACGGCGTCCAGTCCTTTCCTCGGACAAGTTTCCCGTTGACGGTGCTGTCCATGTGGAGTGAAGTGAGCAGATTGACCGTCCCCTCCGCAAACAGCGCCTTGCTGACATCGACATCCCCTTCAAGCGTACGTTCGAGCGCGACGTCCAGATTCAGCGGACCTTCCGCGTCGCCTGCGAAGCCGACCGTGCCCTTGACCGAAAGTTCAGCAGGCGCGAACGTGCCGTGGCCCTTGATGAGCGCGTATGAGTTCTCGCCCGTAACTTCGACATCGACGCCAAGCGGCGCGACTTCGGAATTTACGAGGACAGTCTGGATGGTATTGTCCTCGGTAATAACGAACGCCGCGCGATCCTTTTCTGTGAACGCCCTGACAGTTCCGCTCGTCTCGCCCTTCCATGTGTCGGCGGCGGTCCACTCTCCGCCGTCGGTGTTAATGACCAATCTTTCAAGGCCAGACACAGTAACCTTGAGGACATTGTTGTCGACCGTGTAAGCGAGAGTCGCGACACCCGGCAGGCCGACAATGTCAACGTTGTCGGACGTAATGGTCGTGTCGAC
>JAEEOY010000152.1 GCA_016284515.1 Kiritimatiellia bacterium
CGCCGTTGGAATCGACAACGTCATTGGACGTCGAACGCGCGTAAACAAGCCCTCCGTTGACCATGACGCGGTTCAGCGCGCTGAAGCAGTCGTCGGACGCAGCGAGCTCGAAGACTCCGCCCTCGATGCGGATCGTGTCGCCGCTCGAGAATATCTCGGCGTCCGCCGCGCCTGTGACATCCACCAAGAAGCGCGCGTCGGCGCTTGTGATGTCGATGTCCTTGTCGGACTTGAACACGCGTATGCCCGTCCACGCGGAGGACGTGACGTTCGTCACGACCGCCTCGCAGTGCTTGAACTTGATCTCGCCCGAGGCGTTGACGAAGCGAGCTTCCGCTCCGTTGACCGTCGCCTCGATCCTTTCGCCGCTCTTGAAGACGGTGTCCACCGAACCCTTGTTGATGTACAGGGCCGACGACTTCGTTCCGCCGATCTTCGCCATGAATTCGCCAGCTGCGAACTCGGCGTGGACGGGACGCGACGCCTCGTCCTTGTTCGCGACGTAGATGCCGTATATCTGGTTCTCCGTAGCGACGCCGATGTCGAGATCGATCACGCCGCCCTTCTGCTCGACGTATCCGAGGACGTTGACGACGGCCGTCTTAGTCGCAGAGACGCCGGTCGACTTCACGCGGAAGACACCCGACGAGACCACGAGGTTCCTCACCGTCATGAGCGTGTCCGCCCCCTCGATCCTGACAATGCCGTCGCCCGAGAGGCATAGATCAGCGACCGGAGCCACGACCGGCGCTATCGAATTAACCGTGCCAGGTGCCGAGACAAGCCTTGCGGCAACGCCGTCCGACACGACCATGCCCGACTTGAGGTTCGCATTCGAGAGGACATACTCCCCGTCCGCGGAAATCACATACGGCTCGTCGTGATCGCCCGAGACCACGGTTCCTTCGGAATCCGCGTCAGCAACGATGCGTATCTCGCTCAGGGTGCTCCACTCCTTGTAGGACGTATCGTAGAAACGCGCCTTGACGACCATTCCACCGCGCGGAACAGCGATGCCTCCGGCGTATGCCTTCGCCGTCGCGCCCAAGCGGATGCTGCCGTCCGTCTTCCACGGCGAGCTGTCTCCGCTTGCGTATCCGCCCGTCGCCCACGGATCGGACCCGTCTGTCGTGTAGTAGATCGTGCCGCTGCCTGACACCTTGTTGATGTACACGAGCTGCCCGGCGGACATCTTCGCCCCATCCGTCAGCGCGGACCCGTTCTCGCCGACTATCAGAGGCGCCGTCGTGTATGCGGGCATCCAGTGGAGTCCGCGGTAGTTGGACATCAGCTGCGAGATGCGCTTGTTTATGAACTCCACCTCCTGCTCGCAGTTCGACAGCCAGCTGTCGTATGTGTTGCCCTGACCCCAGCGCGCAAGCTCCCCGGCGATTGCGTCGACGATTTCGGCCTTGCGACGTGCATGGCGTTCAAGACACGCCGGTGCGGTCATCGCGCCACCGGCGGCAAGCATGAACTTCTGCACGATGTCCGCAAACGTGCGGCGGTATTCCTTGTTCTTCATCAGCGCGCAGTGCAGCGCGTTCGGATTGAAGTTTCCGATGTCCTTGCGCTGGGATTCCGTGAGATACCCGGACCCCGTCTCGCCGTAGTCGAAGCTGCCGCGGCGGAGGTAGTGCGCGCCCGCTATGTAACCGTCGCAGAAGCCGCGGCGCGCGAGCGAATGCTCGGAGTCGTGGCGGTTCCACTTGAAGCCCTCGGACGCCGCGTCTCCCTCGACGCGGTTCCGGAACGCGATGATGTTGTTGGCCATTCCGTAGCCGTTCGCGGGCGTGTCACCATCCGCTGTGAAATGCGATGTCAGGAGGTAGCAGACGAGGTTGGTGACGTCGAGATAGACGGGGAGATCGCGGTTGCGGGTTCCGTCGGGGTTGAGTCCGCGGACAGTGTTGTAGTTCCCCTCGTAGGAACCGCTGTAGCCCTGCAGCGTGTACTCGTGGAGCGCGTGCCACGCGTCGGTTTCGCCTTCCACGACGCCGGTCGTGTACCTGTCAGCTACCTCGGAGTACGACTGGTCGTTGGACGTGCGGACGACGTCGTAGTTGTCCTTGTCTCCGCCGAGGTAGTCCGCGGCGTAGTTCTGGTCGACGCGCTCCTCGGTCTGGTAGACGCCCCAGTAGATTCCGTTGATGAAAAGATGGTAGTAGAGGCTTCGGTTATAGGGCTGGCCCATGTCCCGCTGCGAGTCGCGCGAGAAGACGTCGTTTAGCATCGTCTCGTTGGCCGTGCGGACGTTCACCCAGGCGTTGTTCTGTTCGCAGCGGAAGTCTATCCGCTTGAACTGCTTCGCGCCGTCGTCGCCGAAAAGCGCGTGGTCAAGCAGCCCCTTCCCGTACTCGTCGCGGAAAACCATGTGGAAGCCGTGCTTGGGGAAGTTCTTGTTGCGGCTGGTCGCGCCGCGTATGCGGATTCCGCACGAGACGTGGAATTCATCGTTTGTGTCGAGCGGGTATATCTGCTCCAGGAGCGCGAGCCGCTCCCATTCCCGTCCCTTCCTCAGCGCGTTTACGTATATTCCCTTGTTGGCGTCGAACAGGTCCTTCGGGTCCATCACGATGGAAGCCGTGCGGATGCCGTTGGTGAATCCGTTCATGAGATGGGCCATCGCTGCGGAATCGCCGGTGACCGCGCTGTCCATTCCGTAGCGCATGTACTGTCCGTTGACCTTCCTGTCCCCCGGGAAACCCGCCGGAGTCGAGGAGCTCTGCGCGACGATGTCCGCGAGGAAGAGATACGTTGCGGACGCATCCTCCTGGAAGATGCTGTCCGGATCCGCCGCGGCGGCGCGCACGACCGTCGTCTTGGAAATCCTTATCGGCGACGAATAGAGCTTCGTGTTCGCGCTTCCGGGCACCGGCTTCTCGCCGTTAAGGGTGTAGTAGATCGCGCGGTCCGGATCCAGCGGACAGCTGATCGCGAGGTCGAACGCCTTCGCCTTGTATCCGTGCGGTTCGCTGAGCACGACTGTCGGCGTGACAGAGGTGCGCACCACGGAGGAGTTCTCCGCCCCTGGGGTGGGCTCGGGATAGTACACCCAGTCCAGCGCACCTTCTTCGCAGACTACGGTCGGATGCAGGAAGAACTCCCCGTCGTCGATCGCGTTGTTCTTTCCGACGATCGTCAGCGTGTTGGCGCCGATGGCGAGGGCGGAGGCGGGAATGGCGTATTCTGCCCACGCGAGCGTATCGGCGACGCTCCGCGCGTCAGCCGCGTCGGCGGAGGCGAAGACGCTCCCGTTGATTCTCGCCTCGAAGCCGTCGGCGTAGCGAAGACGGAGCCTGCAGGAGTTTCGCGCCTCCTCGGATTCCACGTTGAACGTCTTCCTCCAGGTGAGTTCCCTGGCCTTGCCGAGCATCTCGTCCGTGACGTCGTTCGAGATCTGCGCGCCGAAGGACTCCGAAAACGCCAGCGGGCAGTCTGGCGCGCCGATAAGCTTGAAGTCGGATGTGTTGAAGTTCGTGAAGCGTCCCCGCGCCGCGCTGCAGTCGAGGACGCATCCGCCTTCGCAGTCGTAGTAGACGAGGCGGAACTCGTAGACGCCAGCCTCAAGGCTGCATACGCGCATCGCCATGTCGGGCACCGCAGGCGAAGTGCCCTTCTTGTTGTATGAATGCTCGCCTGTGATGCTCCACTGCGCGATCGTCTCGCCGAGCTTGGAGATCACGCACTCGAATCCGTCGTTGCAGCCGATGGCGAAAGTCCACTCGCCGGCGGACGGCACATGGAGGGCGCCGGTGATGTCCATCACGAAGTTCGTCGTCGCCGCGATGCCGGGAAACGCCGTGTACTGTCCGCTGAAGGCTCCTTCGTCCTTCGTAATCGAGGTGGAACCGCGGAACGCGATCCTGTCCACGACATTCGTGACAGGCGCCGTCTTCCAGCACTCAGGATAGTCGATGCAGTCCTTCGCGACGTCGATGTCCCAGATCGAATGGCGGTTCTCGGGTTCGCGGATGTCGCCCTTGTTGATCTTGTACGACACAACCTGCAGTCCGCCGTCCTGCGCCGTCATGCCGAGCGATCCGCTGACCGGCCGGTAGCTTCCGCCGCCAATCCTGTATTCGGCATCAGCCCTCTCGCCGACGAGAGTCGCGGGAGCGCGCCCCACCGCGATCGAGACGTCGTCGAAGCTTTTCGGAAGCGTGTAGGACTGGACGATGGAAGCCTCGCTCCGTTCCGTCGCGAGGAACAGCGTATGCTTGCCTGCGTCGCCGGAGATGTTGCACGCCGCGTGGGCCTCGCCCGTACGCCAGTCGTCGCAGACTCCGTCGCCGTCGCACCAGACGATTCCGTATCCGCCCGCGGGGATAATGCAATCGCCTTCTATAGCGGACCACTTCGAGGGCTTCTTGCCGGGGTCGTTGCCGATGAACCATCCGGAGACGTCGACAGCCGCGCTGCCGGTGTTGTGGAGCTCAATCCAGTCTATCCCCGTGAAGCCGCTCTTCGTCGCCAGGCATTTGTCGTTCTTCGCCATGATTTCGCTTATGACGACCTCGGGGAATCCCGCGAACGGGAGCAACGACGTCGCGAGAGCCGAAAATCCGATCAGAGCGCTTTTAATGCCAGTGTCTTTGCTGTTCATGTTTTTGTGTCCGCTTTCTCAAAACCGGCCTTCAGCGGCCGACAGTTTTATTGCGGAAATTCTAGCAAAAAATACACAGCAGCAACAATTATACAGGCGTATATGCAATCGCTATACAGGAGTATACAAGAGGCACTATACTTCAAAACGGACTTCAAAGACGGCGTCGATCTCAATGCGCAACGCCACGGAACGCATAAAACAAAAAAAGACCGCTTTCGCGGCCTTCCCTATTGGTGGAGATAAGGGGAGTCGAACCCCTGACCTTCTCAATGCCATTGAGACGCTCTACCAACTGAGCTATATCCCCATGAACTGAAAAACGAGGGATATTATCTCATATCCGCCGCCGAAAGTCAATGGGGCATCTGAAAGTTTTTGCGGACCGGCGAATCAATCCTGAAGCAGGTCGCCGAGATGCATCCCGTGCGAGGCCTTCAGAAGGACTAGATCTCCAGCCGAGATGTCGACGCGGAACTTCTTCTTCAGCTTCGCGAGGTCCTTGTAGACGAGGTGGCAGAGGCACTGCGACGACATTTCGCCGACGCCGATGACAAGCGGGATGCCAAGCCTCATGGCGTGGTCGAAGACCATTTTGTGAAGCTCCAGCGAGCGCGGTCCGAGCTCGAACATGTCACCCAAGACCGCCACGCGCTTTCCGTCGCACTGCATCTTGGCGAACGCGTCGAGCGCCGCGATCATCGAGTCGGGGTTCGCGTTATACGTGTCGTCCACGAACGTCGCGCCCCACTTCTCCACCTTGCGCCAGCGAGCGCCCGGAAGGACGAACCCCTCTAGTGCCGCGGCACATGCGCCGCGCTCCGCACCGAAGCGCTCCGCGAGCGCGAAGGCGAGGCAGGCGTTAGAGACGTTGTGGTCTCCGGGGAGAATTCCGTCGAGCGCCTTCGCCATCCACTCCTGGCGCGGATCGACCTCGACGAGATCGCAGCGGGCGAGCGAACGGAGCGTTTCGAGCCGCGCGTTCTCCTTCGACACGACGCCGAACTCCTTCGCGCGCTCGAACACGACGCCCTTCTCCCTCGCGATGCCGTCCTGATCGCCGAAGAACTCGATGTGCGCCGTGCCGACGTTCGTTATGAGCGCCGCGTCGGGTTCGGCGATGTCGCAGAGATGCGCGATCTCGCCCGGATGGTTCGTGCCCATCTCGAGCACGAGGAAATCGGCGTCCTTCGGACAGTTCAGAATCGTCACGGGGAGCCCGATGTGGTTGTTGAAGTTGCCTTCTGTCGCGTGGACCATCCCGACGGTCGAGAGGAAGGTCTTCACCAGCTCCTTCGTCGTGGTCTTTCCCGCGGACCCCGTAACGGCGATGACCTTCGCCTTCAGCGTGCGGCGGTATTCGCGCGCGACATGGTCAAGATCGTCGTATCCGTCGATGATTCCGGCGGCGCCCTTCTCGAGCGCCTGCGGGATGTAGTCGTGTCCGTCGCTCTTCTCGCCCTTCAGCGCGACGAACAGCATGCCGGGCTTAACCTGGCGCGAATCGAACGTCGCCCCCGAGAACGGAATTGCCGCCGGGGACCGAGTAAATTTGATTGTAGAATTTTCCATGTCAGCTGTCGTTGTGTACGGGGTCTGCGCCGGTGTTGCGGAGATGGCGCTCGAGCTTGCCGAGGAGCCACGTGAACGTCATCACGAGCACGAGGTAGATCGCCGCGACCGTGAGGTACGGAAGATAGACGGAATACGTCTGCGAGCGGATGATGTCGCCGCCCTTCGCAAGGTCGATGAGCGCAATGTAGCCGACGATCGACGTATCCTTCATAAGGACGATGAACTCGTTTCCGAGCGCGGGAAGGACGTTCCTCACCGCCTGCGGAAGTATGATCTTGAGCATCGTGCGCCAGTAGCTCAGGCCCAGCGCGCGGCCGGCCTCCATCTGCCCGGGGTCGATGGACACTATTCCCGCGCGGAGAATCTCGGCCTGATACGCGCCGGAGTTGATTCCGAACGCGAGAATCGCGATGAGCACCTTCGAGTCGACGGACCTCAGGATGATGTAGTAGGTTATCAAAAGCTGCACCACCATCGGCGTGCCGCGGATGATCGTAAGGTACAGCTTGGAGACCGCGTTCAGAACCGGGAAGTACCCGTACTTGTCGTGGCTCGAGCGGATTACCGCGACCAGGAAGCCGATGAAGAGTCCGAGCAGAATCGCGAACAGCGCGACCTCGAGCGTGATGCCGAGTCCACTGAGGAGATACATAGCACGCGGAGATCCGTCGCCTGTCTTCTTCACGAAGCAGAGGTAGAAGTCGTCCCTTATCGACTGCCAGGCGTTCGAGAGCCACGATGGCTCCGCGCCGGCGGCGGCGCTCTCGCCGGATTCAGACGTCTCCTTGAGGCCGTCAGCCTCCGCAGTGTAGTCGGCGACCCACTTCTCGAGGCGGCCGTCGGACTTCGCCGCGGCAATCGTCTCGTTGACCGCCCTTAGAAGTTCCTCATTGCCCTTCGCGACGGCGACGGCGTAGGATTCGGACGAGAGGAAGTCGGATATCGCGAGCTTCTCCTCGCCCTTCACGCAGTTCTTCGCGGGGTCGATGTCGGCGATCACGAACGCGCAGCGTCCGGCAAGCATCGCCGCGCACGCCTCGGGCGTTGACTTGAAGCGCTCGGGCTCCTGCTTGAGGGTCTCGAGCACGTAGGCGTCGCTAGTCGTGCCGGACTGCACGCCGATCTTGCGCCCCTTCAGCTGGTCCGCATCCGTGTAGGGTTCCGCCTTCCTGTAGATGACGACGATTCCAGTCGTCACGTAGGGAACCGAGAAATCGACGTTCTTCTTGCGGTCTTCGGTGACCGTGATGCCCGCCGCCGCGAGATCGGCCTTGCCCGAAGTGACAGCCGGGATGACGGAGTCGAAGTCCATGTTCTCGGCGCGGAACTCCCTGCCGAGCCTTTCGGCGACGGCGCGGCATATCTCCACGTCGATGCCGGCGATCTCCTGTCCGCGCAGGAACTCGTACGGAGGGAACGTCGCCTCCGTCGCCATCGTCAGCGTCTCGCCCGCCGCCGCGCAGAGCGCCGCGGCAAGCGAAACCGCAAATGCAAACCTTTTCATTACGCTAACCACGAATCACAACCCACTAGTGACGAACCACAAAACTCGTCGCTTACTTTTCCTTGAGCTTGTCCGCCTCTTCGGTGAATTCCTTCACCCACTTTTCGAGGCGTCCGTCCGCCTTGATCTCCGCGATCGTCTCGTTGATCGCCTTGAGCAGCTCGGGACGGCCCTTCTTTATGGCGACGGCATACTCCTCGGACGTAATGAAGTCGGAGATGGCGAGCTCCTCCTCGCCCTTCACGCAGTTCTTCGCGGGATCGATATCGGCGATCACGAACTCGACGCGTCCCGCCTTGAGCGCGGCGACGGCCTCGGCCGGGGACTTCGAGCGATCGGGCTCCTGCTTTAGTTCGTCCGTCACGAACGTCTCGCTCGTCGTGCCGGACTGCACGCCGATCTTCTTCCCCTTGAGCTGGTCCCTGTCCTTGAAGGGATTGGACTTCTTGTACACGACGACAATGCCGGTCTTCACGTAGGGATCGGAGAAGTCGACGTTCTTCTTGCGGTCTTCGGTGACCGTGATGCCGGCCGCCGCAAGGTCCGCCTTGCCCGAGATCACCGCAGGTATCACGGAGTCGAAGTCGACCGTTTCGCACTGGAACTTCTTGCCGAGCTTCTGGGCTACTGCGCGGCATATTTCGACGTCAATGCCGGCTATTTCCTTGCCGCGGAGGAATTCATACGGCGGGAAAGTCGCCTCCGTGATCATCTTGACGGTGTCGGATTCCTTCGGAGCGCATCCACAGAGAACGGATGCGGCAAGTGCAAACATTGCGATCTTTTTCATTTTTTACGCGATACTCCTTGATTTTTGTTTGAGTATAATTATATCAAAAAAAGCGCCCACCGTGGGTAGAAAACCGCTTCTTAGCCTTCCCGCGCACGGGGCGCGGAGGAAAAGACAGCCGCCGAAACGAGCGCCGTGAACGGCGCGACCAGCACCAGCCCGAAACTGCCGACGAGCGTCTTCACAACTTCCGCGGAGACGAGCGTCGAGTTTATGAAGTCCGCCGGACGCGTCCCCTGTGCGGCGAAGACCATCATGAGGGTCAGGTATCCGCCGGAATACGCCAGCAGCAGAGTCGTAGTCATCGTCCCCACGACGGCCCTTCCCATCCTGAGCCCGGAGAGGAACAGCTCGCGGAAACCGAGGGACGGATTGTGCCGCTTGACCTCGCAGATTCCCGCCGCGATGTCCATGCCGAGGTCCATTACGGCGCCGGACGACGCGAGCACGATTGCGCCGATGAAGACGTCCTGAAGGTTCAGAAAGGAGAAGCCGGAGTACAGAAGCTGCTGTGCGTAGGGCATCGTCGCCCCGTTGACGTGCATCGCGCGCGCCACGAGATGAGCGAGGCCCAGCGACGCGACGACGCCGAGCATGGAGCCCGCGAAGGCGGAAAGCGCCTTTCGGGTCCATCCAGCGACGAGGTACATTATGACGCCCGTGAGGACTGCGACGACGAGGAACGACACGGTGGAGGCGTGCCATCCGGAAAGCACCAGCGGAATGAGGAGCTTCCACACCGCGAGGCAGCTGAAGGCGAAGCTGAAGAGCGCCTTCGCGCCGGTCCAGCCGCCGAACATGCAGAGAAGCGCGCAGAAGGCCGCGAAAAGCCCCACGGCCCATCCAAGCCGCCAGTGGTCGCGCGCCACTATCGCCGCCCCGTCCGCAATCCCTTCGGCGGGAACTACGACAAGCGCGGCGTCCCCAGGCGAGAATTTCTTGTCCAGCTCCATCTGCGCGCGAAGTTCGTTCTCGGCAGGCACGATGCGTCCGTCGGAGAGCTTCACCTTCAGGTGCTGGGTGCCGAACTCGAGGAGGCCGTGCAGCTGCAGGGACGAGTCGTCCGTCTCGACGACAGTGGCGCGCTCGGTCCGCGCGCCGTCGTCCGTGAGGCGCCTCGGCCCGGGCGCAAAGAGCAGCGCCACGCAAGCGAGCGCGAGGACGAGGGCTGGAACCGCCTTACTCGTAGAACCCCTTCATGATCTTCGAGATGTCGCAGTTCTCGATGAAGCCCGAGAAGCGCTCGGCGAAGGGGCCCTTCGCAGTCGTGAGCACGGGCATCGCGGTGTGTGCGCCGGAGCTCCAGCCGATTCCGCACTTATGGGACATCACGAGCCTGCACGCGCCGCCGAGGAGATAGCGCTTCTCGCCGTCGTACTGGGTGTTCTCCTCGACCTTTGACTTGTGGAACTCGACGTCGTGGTCGAACGCCGCGCGGATGTCCTTGACTTCGGCCGAATGAAGCCTCATCGGATCGTCATCGGCAACGCCGGGGCCGCGGAACTTGAATCCGAACGACTTGGCAAGCACAGGCTTGATGTCGTCGAACGTGAGGCCGGGGTTCTTCTCGAACATCTTGGCGACCTTGCCCTCGAACTTGCCGACGGACATCGTCTGGTTCGCGAGCCTGTCCATGTAGAGCGCATAGCCGGTCCCGGCGAAGCCCATGGACATTCCGCCCGTCTCGTGGTCGCCCGTCACTACGACGAGCGTGTCGTCAGGGTGCTTCTCCTGGAACGCGAGCGCAACCTTCACGGCCTCGTCGAGGGCGAGCACGTCGCGCAGGTTCGTCGCCGCGTCGTTGCCGTGTCCGGCCCAGTCGATGCGTCCGCCCTCGGCCATCATGAAGAAGCCCGCGTCGCCGTCGAGCATTTCGATGCCCTTCGACACCATCTCGGCGAGCGTCGGCTGCGAGGGATCTGCATCGATTGCGTTTTCGAGAGCGCCGTTCGTGAACTTCGTGAGGATCTTCCCGTCGCCGGGCTTGAGCGCGAAGAAATCCGCCTTCGTCTCGACGATGCGGTAGCCCTTCGACTTCACGTATTCGTAGGCGTCGCCGCACTCCTCAAAGCGCTTGCTGGGCTTGGAGTTCCTCTCGGTGACGTCGAGTCCGCCGCCGGCGAAGAAGTCGAAGCCGGACTCCGCGAGGTCGAGGGAAATCCCGTACGAGTCGCCGCGGTTCTTGTTGTGCGCGTAGAACCCTGCAGGGGTCGCATGCGTAATCGTGACCGTCGTTATGATGCCGACCTTGCGTCCCGCCTTCTTCGCGGCCGTTGCGGAGGAGTAAAGCGGCGCGCCCTCGGGATCGACGCCGACGTAGTGGTTGCGCGTCTTCTCCCCGCAGGCAATCGCCGTGGCCGCGGCCGCGGAATCCGTCACAAGCGAGTCGGCGCTGCACGTGCGCGTAGTCGCGGAGAACGGCATCGCGTTCATCGCGAGCGAGCCGCCGCCCGACTTGCGGGAGAACTCCTCCGCGGTCATGCGCTGGGGAATGGACATCCCGTCGCCGATGAAAAGGAACAGATACTTCGGCCCCGCGGCGAACACCTGGACGGAAACCGCACACAGCATCGCGAATAGAATCTTCTTCATGGCGTTAATTATATCACATTATGACGGTGGAGTGGAAGTCCGCGGCGGACGCTCAGCGGTCCTTGAGCCGCACGTAGGGACGCGGATGGTAGATCGGCTTGTACGCCGGGCGGATGATCGGACCGGCGTTGACGAGCTCCTCCATCCGGTGCGCGCACCAGCTGACGCAGCGCGCGACGGCGAAGAGCGGCGTGTAGAGTTCGGTCGGAATGCCGAGCATGTCGTACACAAAGCCGGAGTAGAGGTCGACGTTCGCGCAGACGTCCTCGGCGCGCGGATGGCGCGACTTGACGATCGCAGGCCCGAGGCGCTCGATCGACTCGAACAGGTGCATCTCCTCCTCGCGGTGCTTTTCCTTCGCGAGGACGCGCGCCTTCTCCTTGAGCATCTGCGCACGCGGATCGGATATCGTGTAGACTGCGTGGCCGAGTCCGTAGATGAGACCCGAGCCGTCGCCCGCCTTCTTGTCGGCGATCTTCTCGAGATAGCGCACGACGTTCGCGTCGCGGTTCCACCCCTCGACGTTGCGCATGATCTCAGTCATCTGGCGCATGACCCTGAGGTTCGCGCCGCCATGGCGCGCGCCCTTCAGCGAGAGGATGGACGCGGCGACGGACGAGTAGATGTCGGAGTGGGAAGACGTGACGACGTGCGTCGTGAAGGACGAGTTGTTGCCGCCGCCATGCTCCGCGTGGAGTATGAGCGCGAGGTCGAGCGTCTCCGCCTCGAGCTTCGAGTACTTGCCGTCCTCGCGCGTAAGCATGAGGATGTTCTCGGCCGTCGACTTTTCGGGGTCGGGATTGCGGATCATCAGCGACCCGCCGTCATGGTAGTGCACCTTCGCCTGGTAGGCGTAGGCCGCCATCGTGGGCATGGAGCCGATGAGGTCTACGGACTGCTCGAGGCACTTGTCGATCGACAGGTCGTCAGGCGTGCCGTCGGGGTCGAACGCATAGGCGAAGAGCACCGCGCGGGCGAGCGCGTTCATGATGTCCTTCGGCGGATGCTTCATGATCGCGTTCTCCTTGAAGCCGTCCGACAGCTTACGATGCACGCCGATGCGGCTCTTCCAGTCTATGAGCTCGTGCTCGGTCGGAAGCTCTCCGAAGAGGAGCAGGTACGCCGCCTCCTCGTATCCGAAGCGGTGTTCGCGCTTGTCGGCCATCACGAGCTCCTTAACGTCTATGCCACGGTAGTAGAGCTCGCCGGGGACCGCCTTGCGCTCCCCTTCGTCCATGACATATCCGTGGACGTTGCCGATCGTCGTGAGACCGACAAGCACGCCCGAGCCGTTGTCGTTGCGAAGACCTCTCTTCACGCCGTACTTCGCGTACAGCGCGGGGTCGATATAGTCCGCCTTGCGGACCTTTTCAGCCTGTTTTTTGAGCCACTTCTTCTCTGACATGGTACAATTCCTCACTTAAAGGGGAAATTATACCATATTTTGCGCACGCGTGTTGCGCAAATGCGGAAGAGTTCAGCGGTCAATCGCGGCACGAGCCGCGGCGAGGTCCGCGAACTCGCCCCCGGCGATCATCTGAACGATCAGGTTCCCGATTGCAGTGCCCTCTATCGGACCCGCGAAGACCTCGAGCCCAGTGGCCTCGGCCGTTAGCGAGTTGAGGTACTTGTCCTGGCAGCCGCCGCCCACGATGTTTATCGAAGTGTACACCTTGCCCGTGATTTCGGAAAGGTTTCCAATCGCATTCGCATAGCACTCCGCAAGCGAAAGGTAGACGCACTGCATGAGCTCTCCCACTGTCGCCGGGGGCTTCCCGACCTCGGACGCGGCCGCCATCACCTCGCCGATCATCGACGCCGGATTGAGGAAGCGTCCGTCGTTGACGTCGACAATGACGTTGTAGCCTATGCCGCGCGCAACCATCGACAGATCGCCGAACGAGTATTCGCGGCCCTTTTCGTAGTCCGAAAGCCTCGCAAGCGCCTCCTTCGTCGCTTCGGCGCCCTTGCCCTCGACATACTCGACGCCGTTGAGCTCGCGCCGGATCGACTGAATCATCCACAGGCCCATGATGTTCTTGAGGTAGCGGAAGCGCCCCCACGCGCCGCCTTCGTTCGTGAAGTTGGCGAGGCAGGACGCCTTTGTCGTGATGGGCTTTTCGTTCTCAACGCCCAGGAGCGACCAGGTTCCGGACGAGAGATACACCGCCCGGTCGTCGCGAGCCGGCACCGCGAGGTACGCGGACCCGGTATCGTGCATCGCAGGGAGAATCACCTTGACGCCCTTGTACTCTCCGACAGTCGCGCCGGGCATCTCGAGCTTCCCGAAAATGCGCTTCGGAAGCCCCAGCTTTTCGATGAGATCGAAATCCCAGTCCTTCTTCGCGGCGTTCAGAAGCGAAGTCGTCGATGAGTCGGTGTACTCATGGACAATGTTGCCAGTCAGCCTGTAGTTGAGGTATTCGGGGACCATCAGGAACCTCGCGGCCCTCTCGAGCTGCTCGGGATGCTCCTTCTTGAGCGCCCAGAGCTGGTAGATCGTGTTGAAAGGCGCCTTCTGGATTCCGCACCGCGCATAGAGGTCCTGGAACGACATCACCTGCGCCTCGATCTCCTCTGCCGCCCCCTCGGTGCGCGCGTCGCGGTACGCGACGGAGTCGCAGCAAAGCTCGCCCTTCTCGTCGAGAAGGACGAAGTCAACGCCCCAGGTGTCGATTCCGATCGACTCGACGGGGCCGCGCTTCAGCGCCTCGTCGATTCCCGCCTTCACTGACTCCACGAGTTTCTCAATGTCCCAGCAGTCGTGTCCGTTGCGGCGCACCTGCCCATTGACAAATCGATAGACCTCCTCGAGCGCGATCTTGCCGTCCTTCACTGTGCCGAGGATATGCCGGCCCGAACTCGCGCCAATGTCGATTGCAAGGTAGTTCTTCATTTCAAATCTCCAAGTCTTTTCCGCTCAACTGCCGAGCAACGAGGCGAGGAGCGGATCCTTCACGGCGATCTCCTCGTTGGTAAGACCCTCGATCTCGTGAGGGAAGACGATCCATTCGAGGCCGACGTCCTTGACGAAGTAGTCGGGCTTGAGGTCTGTCTTGTTCTTCTCGGGCTTCCAGTAGACGCACGCGAGACGCATCTGAGCGCCCGCTTTCGCGATGCGCTCGCTGACGGCCTTCGCGGTCTTGCCCGTGTCGAAGACATCGTCCACGACGAGAACCTTGTCGCCGGGCCTGAGCATGCCGAATATCTCCTCGCCGAGCGTAAACACGACCTCGCCGGCGTTTTCGCCGATTCCGGAGTAGCTCGCGCACTTGAGCGGGATGTGGCGGATGTCCCAGCCAGACACCTTGAAGTACTCGTGCAGCGTAACGCCGACGGCAGCGCCGCCGCGCCACAGGGCGATGAGGATGTCGGGCTTCCAGCCCGACTTCCTCACGCTGGCCGCGAGCCTCCACGAATCGCGGAGGTACTCGTCGGCCGAGAGATAGTGCTTGTCGTTCAGCGCCATATCAGAAGTTCCATGCGAGGCCAACGCCGCCCCAGGCGAAGTCCTTGTACTGACCGTAGTCGTTTCCGCAGCCCGTCTCGCAGGCATGGCGGAGGTCATGGTCGATGATGTGGCACCAGTAGACCTTCGCGAAGAGGCTCAGGTGCTCGGCGAACTGCCAGTTGATGTCGAAGCCGAGGCGCGAGGAGGCCATTCCGGAGCCGTGGAGCTCGGACCATCCCGCCGTCGGGAAGCACCAGTTGTAGCGGTGCGAGCGCCAGACGAGCTCCCAGGTCGGGGTGATCGTCACGTCGTCCGCGATGTCGATCGTCTTCTTGAGTCCGCCGAGGAACAGGTTGGCCTTGTTCTCGTGGTACTCGTGCACCCACTTGAAGTAGGGCGTCACGTACGGGTTCTTGAGCTCGAAGTAGTGGTTCCAGTCCATCGTCGTCATCGTGGAGACGCTCGACTGGTAGTGTCCGCGGCGGCCCTTAGCCCTCTGGGTCGACGGATTGTGTCCGCGATGGTGGGGATAGTAGTACCACACGACCTCCGTGCGGTAGCCGAGACCCCAGACCTTGTCGTCGTCAAACCAGAACGTGTGGTCGAAGTGGACGTTGTAGTCCTGCTCGTTGAACCACTTGCCGTACTGTCCGTTGCGCTTGTCCGTGAGATCGGAGTTGAGCCAGATGCCGACGCCGACGGAACCGATTTCCCAGGGGAGGTTGATGTTCCCCTCGGCGTACGTCTGCCACGTGGGCTCGGAGTTGAGAAGGTCGCCGTAGAGCTGGTAGCCGGAGTAGATGCCGGTCGAGCCGAAGCCCCAGAAGAGGGGCGCCTCGTCCTCCTCGGCCTCGGACTCCTCGGCCTCGCTCTGCGCCCCGGCGCCCTCCGCCGCAGGCTTTGGTTCATCAGCAAATGCCGCGAAGACCGCGGCGGTGACAGCAGCAACCATCAGTTTTTTCATCATCAACTTCCTTGGTTTTATTTTAACGTTTCACTTGGAAACGACACTGATATTCTACCAAAAATCCGCGTTTTCGTCACCTGTCCGCAGTGGTATAATTCTAAGCCATTGCTGCGTCGACGGAACCCCCTGTCGGCTCGGCGGAGCGACGCAACCCCCTCTTATGGGCGCGTCAGAAGCCGAGGTCCTGGGGCAGGCAGATCGGCGCGAGCGCGCCCCAGCCGCAGAAGTCCTTGCCGGACTTGATCTTCGGATGGTCGCACTGCATGGAGGAGAGATTCTCCCAGATCGTGCCCGTCGCCTTCCAGAGCTCGAAGGTCGCGTTGTAGTAGCGGCGTCCGAGCTCCTTCGCCTCCTTCTCGAACCCAAGCGCGAGGAGACCGCGGATCGCAATGTACGCCGTCGGCGGCCAGACCTGTCCGCACCAGTACCCGCCTTCGCTGTCGAAGTCGGGGTCGCACGGTGCAAGCGCGGGGAACGGAACGGGCGTGCCGAAGATCTTCGGATCCGTGAACGCCTTCACCATGCGCTGCGCGCGCTCGGGCGTCGGGATCTTCGCGACCATGACCCAGAACGAGCCGCCGTGGTAGCGTGGGATTATGCCACCCTCCCAGCGGTCGAAGTAGTATCCGCGCTCCTCGTCCCAGCAGAGTTCGTTGACTGCCTTCGCGATCTCCGCGTGCTCCTTTCGCCATGCCGCCGCGTCGTCGGCCTTGCCGATTTCCTCTGCGATGGACGCGAGGTTGAGGCAGTCGAACGCCATCTGCGAGGTGATGTCGATCCAGCCCATCTGGCGGTTCCACGAGCTGTCCGCCGCGCGGTTCTCGAGCCAGTACTTCCTGAAGCCGTCGAGCGAGGGGAGCATGAGCCCCGGACCGAACTTCGTGCCGTCGAAGAGGATGCCGCCCTTCTTCTTGTCCTCCTCGGACATCCCGTAGGGCGAGCGCACGATGTCGTCCATGCCGCATCCGAGCTGGTCGCCGAAGTAGAGTCCGTCGGCGCGGCGGTAGCGGCGCTTCACGGACTCGTGGAACTTGACGAGCTTCGGATACACCTTCGCAAGCCTCGCCTTGTCCGAGACGCCGTTCCTGTACACCTCGATCTCGCCCCACGAGATGATCGGCGGATTCAGCGCGATCGGATGGTCGGGATTCCAGCAGTAGAGTCCGCGCGACGAGTACTCTCGCGCGATGAAGCCGTCCTCGAGCTGGAGCATGTAGAAGTTGTCGAGGCTCGAGAGCACGGGATACCTGCGCTCCTTGACGCGCGAGGCCCAGACGGCCTGGAACGTCGAGTCCCACATGAAGAATCCGCCGAAGTCTCCGCCGGAGGAAAGGCGCCTGCCGAGCCCTTCTATCGGATTCTCCTTCGCGAGCGCGTCGTCGACTTCCTTGAGCTTGAAGTCCGCGATCTTGATCGTCGCCTCACGGTACGCCTTGACGTTCTCCGGATTCGCCGCGTAGTCCTCCTTCGGCGCCGCCGCGTTCGCCGTGGATGCCGCGATGGCGAGCGCCGCGATTGCGAGAATTGTCGTGTATATTCCCTTCATCTGGTTCCCCTTGCTTTGTGCTTTATGTTGTTTTCCTGTCTGTAAATTTCGGTCATCTTCCCGCAGCCTCAGCCACCAAGACGTAGTCTCCGTCTCCGCGCCCCTCGATCGGGAAGAGCGTCTGCACGCCGGAGACCGGACCGTCCGACGCCGAGATGTACGCGCCCGTGCGCACGTCGTACCATTTCAGCACCGCAGGTCCGCCCAAGACGCCGAGGTCGACCTTGAACGGCATCGGCTCGGGCATGTATGCGAGAAGGAAAGACTTGTCGTCCGCGACGGCGGAGGGTATGTACGTCCCGTCCGAACCCTGTCCGAACACGACGACCTTGCCGTCGAAGTCGGGCCGGAGCTTCCAGAACGGATACTTCTCCAGCAGCGAGCGCATGTGCCTGACCTGCCACGCGCCGTCGAGGTCAAGGGCCTTGCGCCAGTCGAGATCTGTGTCGCGCGTCTTGGGGCCGCCCTCGTGGTAGAAGTTCCACACGCAGCGGCAGCCGTAGGTGTGTCCCGCCGCGCCGGACAGCATCGCGTTGTACATGGCCTTGCGCACCTGGTGCGCATCAATCCTGCGGCCCGAGGCGGGGGTCGTGTAGAAGAACTCGTGGCTGAACTCGTAACGGCACTCTCCGTCCAGCACCGGCTTCGCCTGTCTGCCGGTGCGCTCGTAGTCCCTGCGGATGTACTTGTAGTTCGGCCGGTCGATCCTGGTCCCGGTCTGGAGCATGTTGAAGTCGACCCACTCCTCGTCCGCGAGCCAGTCCGCCGAGCTGAACTTGTCGATGTGGTCGCGCGGAGCGGGATGGAACGTTATCAGGTGCCGCCCGGAGTCCCCGGCGCGGAGCCCCTTCGCCATGTTGCGCCACACGCGGACGAACCTCTCCTCGTCCGGATTCCTGTCCCCGCCGAGGACCCATATGACGTTCGGCGCGTCGCGGTAGCGCCTGCCGAGGAACTCGCCGTAGGAATAGGCGTTGTCCTCGTTGAAGCATACAGGGCCCCTTCCATGGAGGAGCGGACCCACGAATTCGCCCCACGTCGGGAGCATCCCCACGACAAGCCCTATCTCGCCGGCGCGGCGCACCACCCAGTCAAGGTGCTCGAAGAACTTCTCGTTGGGCCGAGTCGGATCCCAGTCGACGAACGCGAGCTGTCCGAACCTGCTGCGCTCGTCTTCGCCCGAGAACACCTCCTGGACAACCACGGGCATGAACACCGTGAAGCCCTGCTCCTTGCGCTTCAGCATGTAGCGCTCCGTCATCTCGCGGTCCGCGCAGTACAGCAGCCGCCACGCCGTGTCCGCGAGATAGAAGAACGGCTTCCCCTCCGCGTCAACGAGATAGCGTCCGTTCTCGCTCACGTCCATGAACCTGGGCTCGGCGGCGCCAAGCATTCCTGACATGGCCGCGGCGGCCGCGGCAACAATCAATCTCCTCATCGTTTCCCCTTTTTGTTTCTTTCTTCAAGCCAATGCACCAGCTCTATATGCGTGGTGAACCAGATGTCCTCGCGCCTGGAGTCGAGCTTCTCCAGAAGCGCCGTGAAATATTCAAGCCCCGGATCGAGCCAGTCTCCGCCCACGCCGTGGAAATCCATGTGCCCGACCCCGCCCGAGGCAAGCACCACGTCGACGTACTCCTCCATCTCCTTCACCGTCTTGCACTGCACGGGATAGCCGTGCCAGGGGAAGCGCTCGACGAGGTTGTTTCGGCTGTACGCCTCGGCAAGCTCCTCGTCCGTGATCTCCAGCACCTTGTGCATCGACTCTGCGCCGGGAATCGCGAACGAGATCGGCCCCTTCTGGTTCGGACGCAGCCTGCGTATCGCCGCATTGCAGTCCGCGAACTCCTTCTCGAGCGCCGCCTTGTCCGGAATCTTCCCGTGCGTGTATGTGTGGTTGCCGAGGATGACGTACTCGCTGGCGTTAGCCCACGCCTCCTCATCCGCCTTGAAAGAGTCCCAGCCCGGGCACACGTAGAACGTGCCGGGGATCCTGTACTTCTCGAGGAGCGGGAAAACGTTCTTCACCTGCGTGTGGCATCCGTCGTCGAAGGACAGCATGAACACCGCCTTCTTGCCGCCGGGCCAGCGGCCGGGAGAGACTGCAGATTCAACCTCGCCGGTCGCCGACGCGAAAGCCTGCGCCGCCAGCATTGCGGCGGCACAGGCTGTCAGTGTGCGTTTGATGGACATATGTATATTCAGCCGGCTCAGCGAACCACGATCTTCATCGCGCGGTTGAGCTCGTCCTTGCGCACCTTGAGGACGCCGAGTCCGCTGAAGTGCTCGTCATCGATGTTGTCCGCGCCCGAGCCAGTCGCGCCCCATGTTCCGCGCGAAATCGTAACTCCGTCGACATAGCACTTCATGCACGTCTCGGTAGTTCCCGCAGGAATGTCGAGCTTGCCGGCGAAACCGCCGATGTCGTCGAAGTACACGTTCTGGTCGGAGGCGAGATGCGAGTTCGCCGCGAGCTTGAGCGTCGAGCCGCCGCCAACGATGCGAACCGGCACGTCGATCTGGCAGGGAACCACGAGGTCGACTCCGTTGTTGTTCTTGGCTAATCCAAGTGTAAGCCCCCCAGCCTGGACTACAATCTCGTCATCTATTCCCGTCTGGTCGCCACAGATTGTTAGGTATCCGGGGAATGCTGAGACAAATCCATATGGTGCAATCATCGGCGTCCATATCCAGGAAAGGTCCTTAGTCTCACCATCCATAGTCGCATTATTCGAAAATACATACGCCGTCGCGCCAAATGCAATAGTGCCGGCGGTCGGAGAAAGCGACGAACTGTGCCATGGATTCTGCCCAATCTTGTTTGCCGAAATGAGAATCAATCCGCCGGAGGAAATCGTAAGAGTCCTGCCTTCGCCGACATCGCAGTTTCCACCGTATGTGTTGAATACTGCTAGCGAATTCACCGCCATATCAGCGTCTAGCGTCAAGTCTGCCCGATCTACAACGGCGTTCTTCCCCGCCGCATACGCGGTGTCGGAAAGCTCTCGCAGATTACCATCTTCATCAACTCCAGGGAATCGCAAGTTTTCCCAACTGCTGTACTCAGGATGATCAATCCATGCAACCATCCATGGAATGATGCCCCCTGTTACGCTTGAATATTCCGAGAACCACGGGAATCGCACTTCCACGTGTTCACAGCCAGACGTCCTCCATATCCTACTGTCGCGAATAGCCACTGTCGCATTCTTGTCGTGCGTACAGGCTTCAGCTGTAAACAGCGTGTCAGGATATGCTGAGTTATACTGATCCATATCCATATCCACCGCTATAACGCTAAAACCGTTGGATACGGCCAGCAGACGAGTTGAGTAAGTATTTACAGCCCCCTCACTCCAAGCCGTGCGCTCACCAAGAAGATCCACATGGCCACCATTCAGAATAAGCGCGCGCTGTGGAAGGCGATTCCCGACCTCTGACTGTCCGGGCCAGGTGTGATTGGACCCTATACGGGCATAGCCTGCGGCATCATTGACGGAATATGTCTTGTAGTCCGTCCTAACCACATAGCCGGAGACTTCAAGCGCGGCATTCTGAAGCGTAGTGCAGTTGAGGAACCAAGTCGTCGCGTCGCGGTCGAAGCCCGCGTGCTTATAACCGGACTCACGAATTGTGCCGGTAAAGGCCGTGGCATTCGAGAAATCGCAGAGCATGTTCTCGCGGCTGGAATTCTGCAACGTGCCGGCACCCGAGATAATGCCAAGAAGCTCAATGTCGCGATGCATGTAGCCATTCTCATGCGGCGAGGAGTTGATGAACTTGAACGTCTTGCCCTCGGGGATGTTCAACGTCGAGTCGGCATACTGCCTGAAGTACACGAGATTCAAATCGTTCGCCGACTCGTCCCATCCGAAATCAATGTCGACGTCGCGCGTGGAGGTGACGGTGAGCCCGGTGCTGAACGCGAACATGAGCTTGCGCTCCGCCGTACGCAGATTGGGGCAGAACTGCACGAGAGCGTTCTTCTTCGTCCCTGTCGAAAGCGTGAGCGCCACGCTCTGAGAGCTCTTCAGACGGAAGCAGTAATTGGGGTCGCCGTTGAATGAGTCATAGTCCTTGAAGTTGCCGTAGTATATCGCGCCGACAGATATCGGCGAAGATATCTCAATATCCATCCCCCATCCATTGCTCAAGCGACCAATCATCGCTATGTCGCCGGGAAGTCGAGGATGGTCCCCTGTCGAGCTATCAGCCGCATTGATCCATCCTCCGTCGCCATTGCACCACCCGCTGCCGCCATTTCCTAAAGACCAGTGATCCACGTCGCAGATGAACACGCGTCCGCCCGCAGTCGGCTCGGGAAGGATGAAGACCGGCAACACGGCGTCTATCGCGACTCCGTCAGAACCGATCTGGTAGACTGCAAGAATGCCTGGCTCGACTGCCGTGACGACATCTCCGGAAATCGAGGCGAAGCGCGCGTTGCCGACCGCGTACGAGCCGGACTCGAGCGCGGGGAGCGTTATCGTGTCGCCGGGGCGCACCCTGAGCGCCGTTGCCGCCGACTGATGGTCGTTGAACGACGTTACGGTGATGTTCGCCGCGTTGACCGCGACGGATGCCGCCGCGAAGAGAACCGTCAATGACATTCTTGCATTCATGTGATTGTCCTTTCTCTTGGCTAAAAACTCACAAAGCGTCGAGATCCTCCGCCTCCTGGAGACGCTGGTCGCGGAGAAGCGAGAGATTGTCCGTCGCCGTTATCCACACGTCCCACGCGGCGTCCATTGCCCTCTCGAGCGCCGCAGGGTCCGCCGCGGCCGCAGGGCTCGCCGCGGCGACGCGCGCCGCCTCGAGGTCGCGCTCCACGCGGATGGTGAGCGTGCGGCTTTCGATTCCCTCCGGGGTCGTGAAGCCCATCCTGGCCGACCGCGCGTTGAGCGACTCCTCGTCCGGCGTCATCTTGCACTTGAACTTCTTCGCGAGAAGCGCCACGCAGTCGTCATACTCCGTGTTCGCGGCGAGCTTGGCGTCGACAGTGGCGGAAGCCGTGAAGCGCAAGTGCGCCTTGATCTCGTAGATGCCGTCCTTTTCCGACGCGCGGACCGAATACTCGCTGAAGCCCCTGAAGTTCTTTGCGGGGACGTAGAAAAGCCGCTCGACGAAGCGCCCTTCCTCCTGCACCGTCTTCGGCGTGAACGCAGCACCCGGCTTCTGTCCGAACTTGACGCCGAAAAGCCCCGAGAACGCGTCCGACTTTGGCTTCGCGGCCGGCTGCGCCGACGCGACAGGAGATGTGACCGCGGAGCCAGGCGCGTTGGACGAGACGGCCGTTGCGGGAACGGCGGACGTCGGATGCGCCTCCGCGCCCGCGCCGGGCTCGGCGGACGGCGGACGAGTCTGCTCGTCGATGAGCTTCTTCAGCTTCGCCTCCTTCTCGGCGGCCTCCTTCTGGCGACGGGCCTCAGCACGCTTCTTGCGGGCCTCCTCGCGCTCAAGCCTCTCCGCCTCGTTCTTGCAGCGCTGGCACATCGTCCAGCCCGCAGGTGCGACGCCCTGGCACTTCGAGCACAGTCCGCACAACGCCGGCAGCGGCACCACGGCGGACAGCAGAAACAGAATCAACAGCGATGTATTTGAACTTTTCAAAGCACTCCCCTTTTTGCTTGAATCTTGATGGGAGATATTATACCAAACTGACATGCCTATATTCTATCAAATATGGGCAAAAGGAACATCCCAAAGATTAAAAAACGCGCATCCCGTTTATAAAAGGCGGAACGGGCGCTACATCACATACCAGAGCATGCAGAAGAAGTGGCAGATCGTACCGGCAAGCACAAACAAATGCCAGACCATGTGCGCATAGGGGAGGGACTTCCAAAGATAGAAGACGCATCCGAGAGTGTAAAGCCCGCCGCCGACCGTCAGCCACATCGTGCCAAGCCCCTGAAGCGACCTGATCAGCGGCACGATCGCGATGATGGCCACCCAGCCCATGACGACGTACGCGACGGTGGAGACGAAGCGGAACTTCCCCGTGGTCCGGATCTTGAAGAGTATCCCAGCGAGCGTTCCGCCCCACTCTATGCCGAAAATCGTCCACGCGAGGCCGGGATGACCAGGGCGGAGCGTCACGAGGCAGAACGGAGTGTACGTGCCGGCGATGAGGAAATAAATCGCCATGTGGTCCATGATGTGAAGGACCCTCTTCGCCGGCGGATACGTCACCGTGTGGTACGCCGACGAGATCGCATACATGAGGATCATCGAAAAGCCGAAGATCGCGCCGGCCGTGGTCTTCCACGCGACGTCGACCCCGCTCTGCGCGCCCTTCCACACGAGCAACGCAAGCATGGCGGCGCCGAGGTGCGAACCGACGACGTGCGTTACGGCGTTCGCCACCTCCTCGCCAGAAGAATATGGAATGTCTTTCTTCACTCTAAGAATCCAAAAACGTGGAGAAAAGGCCTTTCCGGGGGAACCATCCCGTGGGATGGTGGGCGATACTGGACTCGGACCAGTGACCCCTACCGTGTGAAGGTAATGCTCTAACCAACTGAGCTAATCGCCCTTAACGGAAAACGGCGCATAGTATATCATAACTATGCGCCGTCTTTCAAGGGGGTACGCTAAATTTTTAGCGCGAGAAGTTGAAGTTGATGCCCGGGAAGCACGGGAGGAAGCCCGAGCTGTTCAGGTTGATGAGGCCGAGCTGAACGCCCTCGTGGTGCTTCGAGATGTTCACGAGGCCGAGCTGAAGACCCGCAGAGCTCTCGGCCGCGAGGTTGATGCCGCCGAGCTGAAGGCCCGCCATCTTCTTCATCGCGTAGTTGAGGCACCCAGCGGAGAAGCCGGTGAACGAGCTGTTCGACAGCATGAACGCACCGATGGAGGCACCGTATGCGTTACCGACGAACCAGTTGATGCCGCCGAGCTGAAGGCCGTAGAACTCGCCGTCGTAGTTGACGAGCGCCATCTGAAGACCGTATACGATATCCTCGTTCCAGTTCAGCGCGCTGGCGAGCTGGATGCCGTAGAGCTCCTTCGTGCGGTTGGCGAGCAGGCCAAACTGCAGACCCTCGGTCGCGCCCATGTCGGCGATGTTGGCCGCAGTGACAGCGATGCCGATGACATCCTCGTCGGCAACGCCGACAATGCCGAGGTCAATGCCAATCACGCTGCCCTTGTTGTGACCATAGGGCATGTCGAGCCTGATGCCGTAGACATCCGGACGGTTCCACGGGAGCAGCAGGTCGCCCGGCGAGGCAACGGAGTACTGAAGCCACGCCGCGTCGGCGTTCGCCGCGGTAGCCGCGATGGCAAGAAGGGAGAATGCGAGGAGTTTCTTCATCTTTTTCGTCCTTTCGTTTCTGTAATTATATCACAAATGTGCTTTGTTTGGCTACGGTAAATGTCAGAATTCGAGAGCGGAGTACATTTCCGCCAGGAACTCGGCGTACGTCATGCGCTTCTGCTCCATAGAGTCGCGCTCGCGCACGGTGAACGTCCCGTCCTTCGTGGACTGGTCGTCGACGGTGATGCACCAAGGCGTGCCCGCCTCGTCCTGCCGGCGATAGCGGCGGCCGATCGCGCCGGAGACGTCCCACATGCAGTTGACCTTCTGCTGGAGCTTCCGGAAGATGTCGCGCGCCATGTTGTACTGCGCCTCGTCCTTCTTGATGAGCGGGAAGATGGCGACCTTGATCGGCGCGACCTTCGGATTGAAGTGCAGCACCGTGCGGACGTCCTCCTTGCCCTTCTCGTCCGTGAGCTTCTGCTCCTCGTACGCCTCGCAGAGAAGCGCGAGCATGAGTCGGTCGACGCCTGCTGACGGCTCGATGACGTGCGGGACGTACTTTCCGTCGAAGAGGTTCTCGCAGAAGACCTTCGCCTTCGCCGCGATGTCCGCCTTCTCCTCATCGGAGAACGCGACCTCCTTGCCGGCCTTCGCGGACGCCGCCTTCTGCTTGCGCTCGAGCCACTCGGCCTGCGTCTTCGCGATGAAGGCGGCCTTCTGCTCGTCCGTCAGCTTCTTGCACGCCTGCTTGAGCGGATCGTCGAAGACCGTCTGCGGGACCTTCGAGTGGATCTGGTGCTGCGTGAGGTCGAAGTCGCTGCGGGCCGCGATGCCCTCGAGCTCCTGGCGCCCGAACGGGAAGTCGTACTCGATGTCGACGCAGGCGCGCGCATAGTGCGCGAGCTCGTCCGGCTTCTGCCAGTACTCGACGAACTTCTCGGTCGGCAGCCCGACCGCGTTGAGGAACTTCTTCCTCTGCTCGACCCAGTACTTGTGCCAGACCTCCCAGCCCCAGTCGTCCTGCACCGGGCCGCTAAGGTCGGGATTGTCGGC
>JAEEOY010000153.1 GCA_016284515.1 Kiritimatiellia bacterium
CACGATGTCGCTCGCGTACAGCGTCTGGATGTCTTTCGCCACGAGCATCACGCGCCACGGCGTCGTGTTTTCTCCAGCCTGGTCGAATCCGTCGCGGTCTGCGTGAAAGTAGGCGACAAACCTTCCTTCGCCGGCATACTTGACCGCTAGGTCTGTGTAGTCGACTACGTTGGCCTCCGTCATCATGCGGTATGTTCCGTCCGGAAGCTTCGCCGTAACAGGAAGCGACAGGACACGGCCCTGCTTGATGTCCCCCACCTTGCACGATTCGTACGGCGCCTCGTAGTCGGCGAAGCCGCCCCTGTCCGTGCCCTGGAACCACACCGTGGCGTCCTCTGGGAGATTCCACTCCGTCAGTTCGCGGCCAATCCGCCGCGCTCCGTCTGGAAGCAAATAGCGAATTGCAATGCTGTCTTCGAAGACGCGCCTTTCGCACTTCGTCTCGACTTTGCCATTCACCTCGACGCCGTTCGCGGCAAGTTCCTCGGCGCTCAAAACGCCGCAGTTCGCGACGGCCCACAGACCTGCAATGACTTTTTTCATGTTCATGCCTTACAGTATATCAAACAACCGGCATGACGCACATCCCACTATTGTAGGATAGACCGGGATTACGCTCTTAAACGTCTTGTCCTCGACAAGCTTTTCAAGGACACACTCGGGGTATATCCCGAATTCTACAGGAGCAGCAGAGGAAGCTACGAATGTTTTCAGGTCGGCTCCTTTGTGCTCCTTGTAGCATGGCATATTTGGCCCCTCACGTGTGGCAAAAGTCCTGCGGATGGGGGAGTCAAGGTGTTCTTCCTACGTGCCATATCCGTCTCTACCGCACGACAAGCTCCGCGTCGAGAAGAATCGTGCGCGGCGGAAGCGTCGGCGTCTTTATGCGCGAAACGAGGGTCTGCATGGCGACTTCGGCAATGGCGTCGAGCGGCTGACGAACCGATGTGATGTTGAGCTTTGGCGCGACCTCAACGTCGTCGAATCCCACGAGCCGGATCCTTTCCGCGCCAGGCTCTATTTTCGCAAGTGTCTCGACAAGAGCCGCTGCGGCAACGTCGTTCCCGGCGACAAACGCATCCGGAACGCCCTTTGCAAGGAACTTCGCCACAGCGCGACGGTTTCCCGGCTCGGCAAAGAGGACATTGTCCTTCAACGACCACGTCCCGCCGCTCTCGATCACTGCGGACGCAACGCCGCGCATGCGGTTAGTCACCGTTGGCGCAGCATTGGGGCGGTGGAGAAAGGCTATTCGCTTCGCACCAGTGCGAACAAGGTGCCTGCCGATCGCGAGCCCGGCGGCGAAGTTGTCTATGCCGACGACATCGTAACGGGACCTCGCAGGCGGATGAGCAATGTCGTAGTCGAGAAGGACGACCGCGATTCCCGCCTTGTCGAAGTACGTGACCGACTCCTCGCTCGCCCTGGGCGCGTCCTTGATGAACTCAAGCGGCTGGAAGAACACTCCCGCGACGTGCTCCTTCGAGAACTGGTACGCAAGACGCCGCACTTCGCGCGCGCGGACCTTCGGGTCGTTGCTCTTTATCTCGCCGTGGATGAGATCCCATCCCGCACGCTCGGCAAGCCATTCAAGCCGCCTCTCCAGGGGTTTGAAGATCTCCGCATAGCCCTCGCCCGGCACGACAAGCCCAAGCGCACCCGTTGCGTTGAGCGCATAGCGCGTTATTGTCGTGGGCGCTCCCTTGCGCGTCGTGACAAGCCCCTCGCGCTTCAGGTCGAGCGTCACGCGGCTTATCGTCGGACGAGACACACCGAAACGCTGCGAAAGCGCGGCTTCGCTCGGGAGATGTCTGTCGGAATCGTATTTTCCGGCGAGAATCTCGCGCCGCAATGCCTCGAAAATATCTTTGTGCCCCTTCATGGAAATCTATTGTACCAAATCGCGCCGTCTCGACGCAAACAGGCCGAGAGCGAACAGATATGCGATGCACAGCCCAAGCGTCACGACTATGCCTGAAGGTCCGAAAACGGACTGGGCAAACCCGAGGAGCGCGGAGACAATCCCGCCGCCCACGATCGCCATCACCATGAGGGACGTAATCTCGTTCGCCTTCGCGGGAAAACGCTCGATTGCAAGACCCATGCACATCCCGAAGCTGTTGGCCGTCAAAAACGCGACAAACGCGACGACCGACAGAAATGCAAAAGGCGAATTGACGAAAGGAATCGCAGCAGTCGCGGCGAGACCGAGCCCCATGCACCACGGAAAACATTTCGCGGCGGAAACCTTCGCGAATACCACCGCCCCCGCGAACGCCGCAACTGTTTTTGCGATAAAGTACACTGTCGGGCCCATGCCGGCGAGATCGACATCGACCTTGAAGACGTTCTTCAGATACTCCGGTATCGCGACTGAGAATCCGACATCGGCACCTACGGAGAACAGTATGCCGACCGTCATGGCCAGCACATACGGCTCCTTCAGCATCGCAAGACAGCCGGCGAATGTGGTTGGGTGGTTTGGCGGTTGGGTAGTTTGGTGGTTCTGATGCCGCTCGTCCGGCATCTTCGTCAGCCACAGCCATGCCGCCGCAGCGACAGTCAACGCACCATAGAGCGGAAATAGCAACTTCCAGTTTCCGAAGGCTGTCGCCGTGAGATACACGAAGACGGGCGTAAGCGCCGCGCAGACGGCCTTCGCGAACTGTCCAAGCGAAATGCGACTCGCAAGCAACGAAGGTTCGACGACATTGGACATAAGCGCGGGGAGAGCCGCCTGGATGACTGTGTTGCCGATTCCTACCAGCGCGAACGCGACAACATACAGATACCACCTCTCCGCGCTTGCGAAAAGCGGCACGACCATAGCCGCGACCGTGACCGCAAGCGATACGAGGACTGTGTTCTTGCGTCCGATGCGTCCTGAGAGGACTCCTGTCGGGATGGAAATGACTAGAAACCAGACATACGCGAATATCGGCATCAGCCACGAAATCGAGTCCGCGTTCCCCGCGCACTCGGCCTTGACCTGGTTCATCACCGTGCCGATGATGTCTCCGAAGCCCATCACGAAGAACCCCGCCAGAAGCGGAAGCAGCATACTCTTTTTGTTCATACTGTCTTTTTCTCCTTTACTAATCACCAGCAACCAACGACTAACAACTAACAACCAACGACTAACGACCAGCGACTATCAACTAACACCCCGCCACGGCGAGCGCCGCATAGTCGCCGATGTTCTCGCCAAGCTCCGCCGGAACAATCCAGCAGGCCTTTCTCGCAAGCGGCAGAGCCTCCCGTTCGAGTATCGGGTCTACAATCGGCATGAAAAGGTCGGCGTTGCGCATAAACACTCCGCCAAGCGCAATCACATCTGGATTGAGGATGTCGATCGTGAACGCGAGAATCGTCGCGAGTCTTTCCGCCGACTCGCGGAACACCTCCGTGCAGTCCGGGTCGCCTGCGCGGACTCGCGCGAACAGTTCCTTCGCCGTGATGTCGAGTCCCTTCCTAATCTTTGCGAGACGCGCTATTCCCGCGCCAGAGCAGAATCCCTCGGCGCTGCCAGCCTTGTTGTAGCCGACCGGACCCGTCGGCGCGAGGCGGATGTGCCCGATCTCGCCGGCGTTGTCGTTTGCGCCGGAATAGAGCTTGCCGTCTATGATGATTCCCGCGCCAAGGCCCGTGCCGAATGTCATGAAAACCAAGTTATTCACGCCGCGCCCGGAACCGTAGAGATACTCCGCAAGCGCACAGGCGTTTGCGTCGTTCTGCACCGAGACAGGAACGCCAAATCGCTCTTTGAAAAAGTCCACCACAGGCACGTCATCCCAGCCGGGGAGATTCGGCGGCGACATGATGACGCCGCGCTTCGAATCAAGCGGCCCGCCGCAGCTGATTCCGATCGCCGCCACCGCATGTCGGTCGTCGCATGTCGCATGTCCATTGTCCGCCAGTTTTTCAATTCGCCTTGCAAACTCGTCGAGGACCTGCAGCCAGGAAAGGCCGGCCGTCGGGAACTCCTCGCGCGAGAGAATCTTTATCGCGCCATCTTCGCACTCCCCAGTCGATATGGCGCATTTCGTTCCGCCTATGTCTAAGCCAATTTTCAATTTCATTTTCCAGTATCCTCCACAAACTTCAAACTCTTAACTCTCAACTCTTAACTCTCAACTCTCCAAACATCTCCCCTTCGATTGCCGCGCATAGCGCATGATATACTGGCAGGTGCAGCTCCTGTACTTTGTACGTTTCCGTTTCCGGGACGCGAATGGTGATGTCGCAAATTTCCGAGAGACGGGACGCATTCTTACCTGTAAAGGCTATCGTCTTTCCGCCAACGGCCTTCATAACTTCCGCAGCGGCAGCGCAGTTGGCGCTGTTGCCGCTCGTTGAAAGAGTGATCAGCACGTCGTTCGGCTTCGCAAGCGCAAGCACCTGCTGCGCAAAGGCAGTCTCCCACGAAACGTCATTGGCGAACGCGGTGATAATCCCGCTCATCGAAACGAGCGAAACAGCCGGCAGTGCCCCTTCCAGCCTGTCTGCGAGTTCAGGCCTGAGTTTCGACGCTATTTCCGCAGGGACTGCACGGTGCCTCTTGAACTTCTTCAGCAGTTCGCCGCAGATATGCTCTGCGTCCGCCGCACTTCCGCCGTTGCCGCAAACAAGCACCTTGCCCCCCGAGCGAAACGCAAAGAGAAGCACGTTAAAAGCTTTAGCGACGGCATCCCTGCATTGTTCAAGACATGGGTTTCTCGAATAGAGCTCATCAAATGAATCTTTCATGGGATCATTATACTACACATCGGCGAGGAACAATAAACCTGTAAATACACGTTTCTCACCTATTCTGCAAGCCCCCTCTGTCTCATCTCCCGCTGACGCCGACATTGCCGTCTATGAACTTGAACCCGTACGGGACAGTATCCACATTCAACACAGACTACATCCTCACCAAGAGCGCCAATTTCGACCGCGCGCTCGCCGCGCTGCGAGCGTCAAGGTACGAAATAGACGCCTAGCCACGCCACAGGCCTACTCATCTGGACAGTCACAGAGACTTGAATGCGTCGTAGTAGCGGCCGCCTAGGATGCGCTGAGCTTCGCGGTTGAAGTGGTGGCGGTCCTGGTTTGAGAGACCCTCCGACGAAACGACGGCGGATTTGGGGAGGAGCGACGGGATTTTGCCGATTCCAGGGTTGATGCGCGCGGCATGGTCTCCGTCCGGACGCATCCAGCGCCCGATCTCGCCAGCAATGACGGGAATGTCGCCCTCTCCGAGCTCCCTGCGCAGCTCGGACATCATGCGCGCGAAGTCCTTCGGATACGATTCGTTCAACCCTGCTTCGTCCTTAGCCTTCGCAGCGTCCGTCTCCCCCTGGTGCCAGAGAATCGCGATGAACTTTCCGTTGGCCTGCGCGATCTTCGCGCGTTCAAGCGCCTTGGCATAGTTCACGCCCTTCCGCTCGCCCTTCGGGGGTGGGTCCCACGAATAGAACGGACTCCCCCCGACCGCGCACGGCACAACGCCTATGCTCTCGCCCGGGTGATCCGCGAGATATCGCCTCACGAACTCGTCGACAGGCCCGACCGCAGCCACCGTCTTGTCGAAATGGTATGGTGCCTTCGCCGCCACCCAGCGTCCGTCACGATCAAGCTTGTACGCGCGCGGCACGACCTCCCTGTCCGCGTCGGACATCTTTGCGCGCCCGGCCATGTTGGACTGCCCCATGCAGAGGACGAGCTTCATGTCCTTCGGAGCGTCAACGGGCTTCTCTGCAGGATCGCGCGCCAGTTCTCCGACGGCCTCGTACCTCGCTATGTCGTCCGCAGACGAACCGGCTCTCGCACGGTCGACGTAAACCTTATCCTCCCAGCCCGCGCCGCGTGGAAGCACTTTGAGGACCAGACGTTTCGTCCCCTTCGGCAGACGGCGTAGAGCATAGCGAATCGGAAGCCCCTTCCAGAAATCGTCCTGCACAAGCACGCCGTCCGCATAGAGTCGCGCCATGTCGCCGTCGTATGCGATCTCAAGCATCGTATCGCCATCCTTGAAAGGCACTTCGTATTCCGCGGCCGCATCCCACGCACCCTCCTCTGGCGGCATCGCGACGCCGTTGGGTCCGACCGCCACAGGCGGCGGGGTACCGGCAGGCTTCAGAAGCTTGAGATCAGTTGTGGACAAACGGCGGCATTCGGCAACCAACGGACGACGGACCGCGAGAGTTCGCCCGTCAAGAAGTCGTTCCACCTTGCCGTCCTTCTCGACGCCGATCCAGCATTCGCCGTCGGGATTGACGCGGCGTACGTAGTCATTGTGGAAGATGAATCGTCCGCGGCGCGTTTCATGTTTACTCACGAACACGGGATCGGCGACGGCAAGCTCCTCCGCGTTTTCGCGGCAGAAGTCCGCAAGCGCCTTGATCATCCAGTAGGCATACTGCGGCTCCCCGAATTCGCTTATCGGCGCCATGAACTCATAGCTAACGACCGGAAGGTCGTTCCAGTTCGTGAATCTATCGCGCTGGCTTTCCGCCATGTTGACACCGAAGTCGGTCGGATTAGAGCCGCCGTGGTACATGTAGAACCCAGGGAGATTCGAACCGCTGCCCAGCTTGACGACGGCAAGCGCGAAGGCATCCATCGGCTCCATCACGAGACGCCTGTGGTAGCTCGACGCCATGCCGCCGCCGAGTTCGCAGGTGAAGTACGGATACTTCTCCGCGCCCTTCGCGTCCTCGGACTTCTGTTTCCCCAGCTGTTCCGTGGCGATTACCGAAGACGTGCGCGCGGGACGCATGGCAAACGCATCCTTGTAGCTGCCGGGCATCGACTTGAGCTCGCGGTCCCAGAATCCCTCCGCGTAGTCGCCGTAGAGCGGAATCAACTCGCCGAACGTCGTCTCGGGTCCGTTGAGCTTCGGCCATCCGGTGCGAGTGTACATCGGGACGTCAAATCCCGCGTCGACGGCGAGCTTCTTAAGCGCCTGATAATAGGGCCACGGGCCGCGGCTTTCGTTCTCGAGCTGCACGCCGACTACCGGACCTCCGTTCTTCCAGAGATGCGGCGCCACTTCAGAGTGGACGCGCTCGAACAGCTTCTTCGTCTCGCCGAGGAAACGCGCGTCTCGCGAGCGCAGTATCTGCCGTGCCTTCTTTGCGTCGCCGTTCGCCCATTCATACGCCTTGTCGACGAGCCAGTCGGGGAAACCTCCCTCGCGGCACTCGCCGTGCGCCCACGGGCCGATGCGCACAACCGCCCACAGCCCCGCCTTTTTGACTTCGCCAAGAAACGCCGACAAGTCCCGGTTCCCCGAGAAATCCCATTCGCCTTCATTCCATTCGTGATGGTTCCAGAAGACATACGTCGAGACGATGGAAACGCCGCCCTCCTTCATCGTCGCGAGAGACTTCGCCCATTCGTCACGCGGCACGCGGGAATAGTGCATCTCGCCCATGACGGGAATCAGCGCCCGACCGTTCAGCCGGAGGCACTTCGACGTGACATCCAGTCGGTCGCCGTTCGGCGCGACGTTCGCGCCCTGCGGGATTATGCGTTCATCGGCATGTACCGACACGGCAAGAATCATTGCCGATGCAGCCCAAAAGGACTTGTGGTTAAGATTGACTGCGAATTTCATGACTACCTCGACTTTACTAGTTTTTTTTGAAACGAACACCTCGCCCCAACGGTTACCCACCGACGATGGTTTCATCGGCGCACGAATCCTCTGCGAAAGGCCTCGGTGACGGCGTTGACGCGATCGGAGACGCCTAGCTTCGCGAAGATGCTCTTGAGGTGCTTCTTCACCGCGTTGTCGGAAATCGACATTGAATCCGCTATGCCGTCGGTGGACAGGCCGCCCGCGAGCTTCTCGAGCACCTCCCCTTCCTTCGGCGTGAGGTCCTCCGTCATCTGGCGCTGGCGGTAGAGCTCCCTCACCGCCTCCGGCACGAACGTGCCTCCGTTCGCTACGGCGCGCGCGGCCTTGAAGAGGTCGTCCGAATCGCGGTCCTTCAGCAGATAGCCCTTTGCGCCCATGTTGAGCGCACGGTACACGTCGTTGTCCGCCTCGCTCGTCGTGAGCATGATGACCTTCTGCTCCGGGCGGACCAGCAGGACGTCTTCGAGAACCTTGATGCCGTCGCGGTCCGGCATGCAGATGTCGAGGAGCAGAATGTCGGGCTTCGTACTCGCAACGAAAGCGCCGGCGCCTGTTCCGCACGGATGCTCCCCTGCGAACGAGAACTCGTCCGAATGGAGATTGATCACGTACTTGAGCCCCATCCTGACCATCGCGTGGTCGTCGACTATAGCTATCGAGATCATAATGCAATCCTCACTCCGCACCATTTTCCGTGTCTCACGAACGAGAGGCCGAATCCGCTGCGCCGCGCCCGCTCGAACATTCCGAAAAGCCCGAAGTGCCCCGTCTCCGGACCAAGCGCCTTCTCCGCGTCGAAAGGCTCGCCGTCGTTGAGAACCCTCAGCACAAGCCCAGACTTTCCGCGGGATGGGTTCGGGGACGCCTGACTCCCCGTCCGTTCCTCCTCCGCGTCGCACACTATCGCGACGTTCTTCGCCTTGCCGTGCTTCACTGCATTTGTGACGGCTTCGCGCGCAATCGCGACGATGTCCCGCGCCTTCGTGCCAGATATCCACGGCGGCATCGCGCCGAGCGAGGTGCGCACCCTTGCCGTTCCGCTCCTGTCGAGTCCGCGCGCAAGGACAAGCAGCGCCTCCCTTGCGTCTACAGGAGCCTCCTCCTGCAGACCCGACACCGCGTCTCTCACCTCGACCTTCGCGGCGGCTAGAACGCCGGCCGCGGTGCGGACGGCCTCTCTCGCGCTTTCTGGAAGCCCTTTCGCGTCGAGCGCGCCGGAAAGAAGTATCTTCGCAGTCGCGAGGTGCTGTTCGATCGTGTCGTGGAGCTCGCGCGCCATCCTGCGTCGCTCCTTCGCGACGGCCGCGTTCGCGGCGCGCTCGCGGCGGATTCTGATGTACAATGCGAAAAGAACGACGAGCGCAACGATAAACGCGGAGGCCAGGGCCACAAGCGCGGGCGTCGTGTAGTCCGGATTCACGATTCTGATGTCATCCAGTCCGGCAAGTTCGATAACGGGCAGGTGGACGGTGCCGTCTGCGTTGTAGGTGTTGAAACCGCATCCCGTGACTACGACGTTCTTATCTATGTAGCGATTGTGCATATATCCGTCCACGCAGCACCTCGCGTGGTTCTGCTCGAAAGCGAGCATGAATGTAGTGACGCCGTCCGCGCCGCGCCGCGCACTCTCTATCTTGCCGACGATGGAGATTCGCCTGGCGTGGTAGTACCCCTTCCTCAGGTCGAAGTACTTCGCTCTTCTGGCCTCGGCCAGCGCCTCGCGTCCGAGAACCTCCATGCTCGACGCCTTGACGGCGGCATGCATGCTGTGAATGACTACCGACCCTTCGATCGCCACTATATCGCCCTCGTCGAACATCTGCGATCCGTCGGTAAAGACAACGACGCCCTGTTCGTGCTGGCGGTTCGGATTTGCCACGACGTACATGCCTTGATGAAGCTGGCTCGCGTGAACGACTAGCGCGGCGAAACGACACTCGCGCCCTTCGCTCGCCGCCTCGCGGGGAAGCTTCCGCACATCCTCGAAGGATTCTATCGCGCCTGCGCCGAGCGCCGTCGCCGCGACGAGCGCGGCAACTACAAGCGCAACGACATATATCGCCCTTCTGGTCATACAAGTATTATATCAAAATTTCCCGCCTTGACTGGGAGAAGCGGCGTCTCGCCGCTTCAAATCTGACTGGGGGAAGCGGCGTCCCGCCGCTTCAAATGATAATCTTCACACCAAATCACTTCACCTCAACCGTGACTTTGTAAAAAGCCCCGTCAGCCGGCGGATCGTCATCCACGAGGCTTACACGCGATGATGTCGCCTTCTCCTCGGCGACCGCGTTCGCGGCGGACGTATCGATCTCGTCTACAGCCGTTCCGCGGGCGAGACGGTAGACAAGACCGGGAATCGACTTGACGCAGACGGAAACGTCCACTCCCACGTCAAGCGGAGCCACTTCGTCTCCTGCATCGCTGAGCTGCGGCTTGAGCGCAATCTCCTCTTCGCCGACCGTCACAACCGCGTCCTCGTCAAGCGACACCGCGCCAGTTTCGGAATTGACCTTCACATCGCAGACCGCATCCGCCGAGACAGGTATCGCTCCATCCTGGGTTTCGCCCACGCCGAACGTGAATTTATATGCGCCGTCGGACGGCACGGATGCCGTCGTGAAAGCGGCGGCGGTGAAGGCAAGCATTCCAGCGCATGCCATGAGTGCAGCTTTTGATTTCATTATGGTATTCCCTTTCCCGACATCATAATACCAAAACCCGCAACCGGCCGTAGTACCCGAACAGATACCACACGGCAAAAAGGTAAAAAAGGCAGGGCGAAAAGCCCTGCCCGCAGCCGTTTGCATTCCCATGTCTCAGCGGCAGTCGCCGGCGAGCTTCGTGCCGTCGACGCGGCATGTCGCGAAAAAGAGTCGGCCCGACTTTTCGCGGCCGAGCGCCTTCACGACCGGCGTGTCAAGCTCGATGAGCGGGAAGATCAGGACGAGATCGCCGTTCGCCTCGTCCGTCCCGACGGGCTTCACGCCCGCGCCGAAGGCGACCATCGACTGCGGACCGAACGTCACGCTTTCGACATCGACGTCGGTCAGCGGATTGAACCCGCGCTCCTTCATGATACGCATCTCCCAGCCGCGGCGCGTCTTCCTGAATGTCTGCACGCGCCGTCCGGGATTCACCGGAACCGTGATGTTCTTCGACGAATGGATGTCGCCGCCGCGGTCATCGCGCTTCACGCAGTCGATGACAGCGAAATTCGCCTGGAATACGCGCCCGTACACATCCGTCGTCACGCGCATGCGCTCGTACTTGAACCACTCGTTCGCAACGCCTCCTGCAACACGGGCGATTCCCGGCCTGTACGCCTCGCCCGGCTGGGTCGTCCAGTTGAATCCGTCCGGCGACGTGAGATACCACGCGACGCGTCCGAGCCAGTCGTTGACGACAAGATGGTACTGCACCTCGTCGCGCCACAGGACGGGATCCTCGAAGCGCCCAGCGACGTCGGGATACACGCGTCCGGTCATCATCACGAACGGCTTGATTCCGTCCTCGCTCAGCCATATCGCCCCGCCGCGGCAAACCGCGAGCACCGCGCCGTCGGGACGCCGCGTGAAGGAGAAGTTCGACTCGCCCTCGATGAGCTTGCGTCCGTTGAGGTCGAGCTGCAGCCTTTCGTATTTCCAAGGGCCGTTCACAGACGCCGACCGGTAGACGTGCGCCTGCGACTTGGAATCGATGCAGTAGACGGCGAAGGATCCGTCCTTGCAGCGGAAGAGCTCTGGGTTGTGCCCCGGACCGATCACCTCGACAAACTTGAAGTCCCCGTCGGAACGGGACGACACGCAGTGCGCTATCTCGCTGTTCGGCCAGAACATGTGACCCTTCGGCTCTGACTCCTTCCAGCGCGCGACGAAAAGATGGTACCTTCCGTCGACATAGACGATGTTCCCGCCCCAGTAGGAGTAGTCTGGCTCCTCCATTCCGTTGCGCACGTCGCGCGGCTTGACGTTGTCGCCGCCCCAGCATTCAGAGGTCAGCGGACCAATCGGCTGCGATTCCTCGAAGCGGTCCATGAAGCGTCCGCCGGGGACGATGCGGTCCCATCCAGCGGGGCGCGGACGCTCCACGGACTGCGCAAACAAAATCTGCGGCATGCAGAAGACAATGGCGAACAGCGAGCAGAGAAGACGACTATTCATGATTGACAATATATTTTGGATGATTACCTTTGAGTCTTAAGACCGAGCGCGAGCGGCGCGAACACGACGGCAAAGTTTGATTTTCATGCCGACATTCTACCAAACCACGCCCCCGCCGAAAATACCCCAGTCGGGTACCTCCTTTGGCAAGACAGGAGCTTGTACTTAATTTTCTCGAAGCCAGACGCCGAAAAGGCGATCATACACGACCCAGCCCGAATCCGTTTCATAGACAAGATCACGACCGCGCAAGTCCTTTAGCGCAAACGCCGCGCTAGACGCAGCCTTGAATCCGGCAGAAGCGACGAACTTGCCCGCAGATGGCTGACGCACAGCCCCGGCGCGCGCTATGGCCCTTAGCATTTTGCGCGAGCCTTCGCTTTGCGAACGCATCAAGTCATGATAAACATCGCTCTGGTCTTCAACAAGGGATTTAACCGCAGCATCAACCTGTGCCACATTGGACAAGCCATCACCGGCCCCCCAGATGCGGTTCATAACCGCCTGAACATACCACGTAATCCCTTCAAAACGGCGGTAGACCTCCTCGAAAACCGCAGAATCAAATGGAAGTCCAGCCCTGTCGAAGAATCGCCGGGCAAACGCTGCATACGAATCGCAGGGTATTGTATGCAGAGACAGTATCTGCGTCGATTGGTAGAACGGACGGTTCGGCGAGACGAACATCTCCTCCATCATGTGCTTATGCGATCCTGCAAACACAAAACTGACGCCCGGAAGGAGCTGTATCTGCCCGCGAAGAAGAGCCTCCACGCCTTTTCCCGGATATTCTGCAATCTGCTGAAACTCGTCTATGGCGATGACGGCGCGCTTGTCTTTAGACTTCAGATACTCAAATGCTTCCTTGATTGTTGCCTCCGCATTCGAAGGCACGACATCGAAGGAAAATTTCGGCATGCCGTCCTCCTGCGGCACAACAGTCGGACGGCAGGCTTTGAAAAATCTTCCAACAGCCGACACCGCCGAATCGATTCTGCTGTCCAGCGCGCCAATCACGGAGGAAGCAAACAATGACGAAAAATCCGCAAGGCTGTGCGTAGAGTAGATATCAAGATAGATTCCAGTAAACTCACTTGGAAGCCGTGAAAAGGCATGGTGTATGAGGCCTGTTTTTCCATATCGACGCGGAGCTATGAGCGTAATGTCACGGTCATTGTCAAACGCATCAAGCAGCTTGCGCGTTTCAGACTCTCTGTCGCAAAAGTAGTCTGATCCAGCGTATCCTCGCGTCAAAAATGGATTTCTCAGCTTCATGTTTGTAATTATAGCACATTCTCACCCATTACAGCAATACTGTAACGGAATTTCTGTAATTCAGGAATTCGCCGCTCCGGTCGGTTGCGCTACTTCACACTTACGCACAGGAAGGACGAGTCACGTAGCGATTGCTAATTTGTCTGCAACTCGATCGCGAGCGGCGCGAAGGCGGCGGAGGTCGCCTTTAGAGTCACTGCGCCGGGCTGCCCCTTCGAGCGCAGGATGACGAGCAGCGAACCGTCGCGGAGCGGCTTTTCGTCGACGTTGCGGAAAAGGAGGTCGGTGCGTTCGTCTCCATCGTCGACGGCAAGTAGCGTCGCCGCGCCGGAAACCTCGAACTTGACGGAATCTGCCGCCGCGCGCACGCGACGTCCCGCCTCGTCGACTGCCGTTACGTGAACGTAGAGAAGATCCTGTCCGTCGCCCTTCCAGTCGTCCGCATTCTCCGCCGCAGCCTCGAGCCGCACGGCCTTGCCCGCAGTCTCGATGACGCGGCGCGCGACTTCTTTCCCGCCTGTGCGCGCGACAGCCTCGATCCTGCCGGGCTCGAACTTCACGTCCGCCCAGCGGAGCGCGTGCGCCGTCTTGGGATCGGTCTCGTTGTTCTTCTTCACGCCGAGCGACTTGCCGTTCACGAACAGCTCCGCCTCCTCCGCGTTCGTGTAGATGTAGACTACGGGCAGCACGGACCCCTCTGGGAAGGTCCAATCGCTCACCGCGTTCATGCGTCCGACCTTGATGTCGTTCCACACAACCGCCTCGTCGCCCTTCGCAGGCTCGACGACGGCGATCTCCGCCATCGGCTCGGACGCGAGGAACGACTTTATCAGGTACGCCGTCGGGAACGGATCGAGCGTCCTGTTGAAGAACGAATACGACCACCCCTTCTTCGGCCAGCCGTCCGACTCGCCCCAATACTCGATCGCACCCCACCAGCAAAGTCCGATGGAATGCTCGCGGTCCATCGCGACATACGGACGCTGCAGCGCGTGGACGCTCGCCTCGGACTGGAAGATGTTGAGCTCCGGTGCGTGGCGCTTGTAGGACGGATAGTCCTCGTAGCAGTAGTTGAAGCTCGCAATCTCCGTGATGCGCGAAACCTCCGGCGGCTTCGGATCCTCGTTGAAGCCCTTTTCCTTCCATGTCACCGAACCTTCGCGCGCAGGGAACATCGCGGCGGTTGTCGGACGCGTCGCATCCCAGCGCTTCACCATCACGTCGAATATGCGGTAAGACGTGACGGACCAGTCGTCGGTGTCGAATCCGCAGATGTCCTCGCGCATCTGCGTCTCGTTGCCGATGGACCACACGATGACGGACGGATGGTTTCTGTCGCGTTTCACCCACTCTGTGATAAGCTGCGGCCATATCTCCATGAACGGCTTTCGCCCGTTCCAATAATGCGTGCCGGTAGTCCACTTGTCTATCAGCTCGTCCACGACCAGCAGGCCCATCTCGTCGGCGAGGCGGAGGAAGCTCTTGGAGTAGGGATTGTGCGAGCAGCGGACGGCGTTGAATCCGAATGCCTTCATCGTGCGGAACTGACGTTCGATGCCGCGGTTGAAAACCGCCGCGCCGAGCGCACCGAGGTCCGCATGGTTCGCCATGCCGGCAAGGAAGACCTTGCGTCCGTTGAGCTTGAAGCCGAACTCCTTGTCGAACGCGATGGTGCGGATTCCGAACCGCTCCTTCACACGATCCACGATCGTTCCGTTGAGCTTGAGCGTCGCCGTCGCGGTGTAGAGATTCGGCGAGTCGATGTCCCAGAGTTTCGGCGCGGATATCGTGGCGCGCGGAAGCTCCACCTCCTGGTGCGCCTTCTTGCTCCACGGCGCAACGGCGCTTTCGCGCGCCACGCGCTTGCCGTCCGGATCAAACACCTCGAAAATTATTTCGAGCGTATTCTTTCCGCCCTGCCCCATATAGCCGTCGAGCTGCACGAGCGCGTCCGCGAACGCCGCGCCGTCCTTCACGCCGGACTTGATGTAGAATCCGTTGCGCGAGACGGAGACCTGGCTCTTCACGACGAGATGGACGTCGCGCACGATGCCTCCGCCCGTGTACCAGCGCGAGCCGCCCTTGTGTCCGCAGTCCGCGCGCACGGCCAGCACGTTGTCGCCTTCCCAGTTGAGCTTGGCCGTAAGGTCCGCCCAGCAGCCGAGGTAGCCGTATTCGGTCGACGCAATCTTCTCTCCGTTGAGGAAGACGTCGCCGACGGCCATTATGCCCTCGAAGTCCGCGAAGACGCGCTTCCCCTTCCATCCCGGATCGGCCTTGAAGTGGCGGCGGTACCACGCGACCTTAAGCGGCTTGTAGCCGTGTGCCGGACGCGCCCCCTTGTCCCAGGGAAGCTCGAACTGGAAGTCATGCGGAAGGTCGAGCCAACGCCACTTCGCGTCATCGCAGTCCACGGAAGACCACGAGGCGTCGTCGCCGAGCCGGAACTGCCACGCGCGGTTCATCAGCGTGTCGCTTCCCTGGAACTCCTCCAGCGCCAGGCTTTTCCCGTCGACGGCCTTAGAGGCATTTGGCCCTCCGTCCGCAAACGCGAAGACAGAGACGGAAACCGCGGCAACCGCGGAGAGACACAGACGGCAAAGTTTGATTTTCATGTCACTATTCTACCAAACCCCGTCACCACAGTAAATACCCAGTCGGGTACCAATCAAAGCCTATATTCAGAATCTGAGGAACTCAAAGCAGGCGATCCGCAGGAATGACTACATCAAAACCATGCTCGGCCTCCGCGCCTATCTCACGCCGTCTCTTTATCTCAACGACATTTCGCAAGCTGCATGGGCTTCTAATCGACATTTTGCAGATTAGCAGCCCATATTCAGGCCAATCACCGCAGATTTCGGGCTACTAAACGACAAAATGCCGTTTTACAGCCCAAGGCTAAAACAAGGTTTGCATTGCGCATTTCAGGAAACGACACCCTTGAACTCTGCTATCGCTCGATATTTCGTCGAATACTCGGCGTCGTTCTCCAGCACGATGTCCGCAACCTCCTCCACCGAAGGTTTTCCCAAGTCGAGCTGCCGGAGAACAGTCCGATCGCGACCTTATGCCCGCCAGCATAGTTACACCCACGGCGGATTTCAGGGAGCAAAGCTTCTCCCTAATCATCCCCCGCTTCTACCATATCATAAAACGTTTGCTCGTCCATAATTGATATGCCTGTCCCCTTGAGCATATACTCTTCCGCTTTCTTTTGCTTGCAACTCTTGCCATCTTTTATAGTTCGACAGTAGTCGTTATTTCCAAGGACGAGATAATCTGTGTCTTTTGTAACGCTATTCTGATTTATTGCTCCGAGATTAGCGACTAATTGCATTGCTGCTTGCCTTTTAAATCTAACCAATGCACCCGTGAATACGACCCTCTTCCCATATAGTGGATGTGTCTTGTCAATCTCTTCCTCCGGAATCTGACTCTCTATCATCCTTGCGTCAATATGAACATACCTCTTCTCGCACTTGTGCTCTTCCATCCATCGAATTTCCAAGTCCGAACATCCTATCTCTTCGCACTTCTCCTTCAATTTTCCAACAAGTTCATGGGTCATTTGACAATCGGCTAATGCTCTGTGCGCATTCTCCCTACTTATTCCAAAGTATGCACATAGATCTGAAAGTCGATAATGCGGCAAGTCGACAAGCCTCTTAGCCACTCGCACCGTGTTGATGTAATTATTGGTGAATGCATTTCCAAAGATAGATGCACAATTGTCGAATATGAAATTCACATCGAAACAGACATTATGCCCAACCACAACATCAGAGCCAATAAAGCCAAGATATTCTGATAACACATCTTCAATGCTGGGTGCATCAGCAACCATTCCATTTGTGATGTTCGTGATGGACGAGATAAATTCCGATATCCCCATCTTGGGCTTGACAAGTTGCTGGTACGAATCTTGAATCTCACCATCTCTAACCCTAATGGCCGCAAGTTCAATTATTTCATCACATCTTGGACTCAGCCCCGTAGTCTCTAAATCAATAACAGTGTAGTCTTTGGGCAAACAAACCAAACTACGTCCTTTATCTATTCGATGTTCTAGTCTATATTCTTCAGAAAAGTCCCCTGAAAAATCGTAGTCATAGCCACCTTCGCAATTGAATCCACATTCGGAGTTCATATATTTCTGTTCCTTCCATAGAAGATTCTACCTTCATCAAGATTCTTCTTGTACGCACAAACTGTTGCGTATATTTTCTCCCTGCTTATGCACTTTTTCGCATCTGAACATTTCTCATACAAATGGCAACATCCATATGAGGGCTCTTTGGACTTATATTGAGTAAGTCTATATCGCATCAGCCTTTCAAGATATGGAAGCAACTCTTCACTGTCTATGCGAACAAGAACATCATACCTTGCCAGCTCTTTTTCATTTGTGCTCTTTCCATTCTCGTCATATCTTGCTACCCATCTTTCCTTGACAATTTCTGCATTAGGTGGTTCTACGGCGTTGTACGAAGAGACACCGATGCGCAACTCAACACATCCAGAGAAATAAGACCTTGGTTTGGTCAATGCGAATGTAAGGATATTTGTACAGTGATAGTTAAGTCGAACGCCATTGGCAGTCCGAACGGCAATACCTTTTTCGCAATCATTCGTTGGCTTACTGCTTATCTCGTTGTTGCTAACAGCATTTCTCTTAAGTTCAAGGATATGTATTTGATAATTCGTCTCATTCTTGGTCTTGTTCTCGAAAAGCTCAATACAACCATCAGGGTATTCAAGTTCTCGAACAAGACGTCGCGCAGCATCCTTAATGCTCTTGAGAAGACAATCAAACTTGTCTTGATTCTCTGAGATTATCTCAAATAGTTCTTCTTGATTCATTGTTGTCTCTTTCTTTAAGATTGCGTATTCGTCGCATCAAAAATCGTGATCGTGCCCCCATCAGCAACGCGCACGCCCCTACCTTGAAACGTTTACGCGTTCAATCAAGGCTCGTGGCGAGAAACGAGACCATGAGGACGATTTTCATAGTTGCATATCAGCGGCGCGCTCGGTGATCGCGCCCTACCGTTGTATGCGGCGTGCGCATATCCCCCGAGGGCGAAGCGCGAGCAGCGAAGCTGGCGCTAGCGGGGTGCGCGCCCGCCCTAGCACCGCAACGGAGAAAAAAATCGGGGACGCATCCCCTGTTTCGTCTCATACTCCCTTGAGGGTGCCCTGGAAGAAACCCAACTATGAATACAAGACGGCAGAAGAATGCGCCCCCGAAAGGGTCGCATTCCTGCCAACTCGTCGTTCATAGTTTTGAAAAACTTTCCAGGGCTTTTCAGGGGAACGTCGCGTTTGCAGTTATGCAAAATCGGTTTTGACGGGCCGTCGCCCGCCTATATCGTCTTTACTTCGGCAGACCTCCTTTATGTTGTTGTTGACGACTGAAGTTCATGTCTCTCACACGGCATGGTTGGCGATGTACTCGTCAAAGTCTTCGACGAGGTATCTGTCTCCGTTGACGTGCAGCGATTCGAAATAGCGCATTATGTAGTCAAACAGGCCATACTTGGAGAAGAGCTCCGCGACAGCAGCGCCGCTGAGATTCTTGGCGCGCCGGTAGCACTCGATGCAGTGTATCAGGAATTTCCCCTCTCTGCTCATCAGTACGCCTCCTCGGGATATTCTATCTCCTGCCCGGAAATCTCGTCTTTGTACATTGAATACAATGTCTCCGCGCTGTAGTGCCAAAGCTTGCTTGACTCGTCGGAAAGCCTTGCATATACCTTAGACCTGTAAAACAAATCCGTTGCGGCGGCCTCGGACATCCCTTCGCGGGTAGATATGAGGCCCACGACCGGAGGCACGATTACAGACAGCATGGCGCTGAACTTACCCCCGTCCATCTGCCACCTCCGATCTCACGAATCTTAGAAACGCCAGCGCCCTGTCGGTCTTGAATACAAGCTGATTGAACAATTCCTTGATCTTAAGCCGCTCCATGGTATATTCACGCGAAATGGCACCGTTGACATAAAGCTGAAGCGTCTCGTAAACATCGTCATTTGCTACCGGACCGAAAACCAAGTCATATTCAGGGCCCGAATAGACGCCCATCCGGTTGTCCGCCACAAAATCAAGCCAAGCATCGACAACACCAGGGAATCTCAATCCATCGCACATGTCAAAAGCGAGGTCCTCATCCACCTCGTAAACATTTACCGTCGCGATTCCTTTGCCCCTGTTCATCGTGACCCGGCGAGCAAAATCGGTAGCCTGCAAACGATTGGTAGTCGTGTAGAACCCATTGCCGAAGTCGAGTGTCCGATTCGGCTTTATGATTCTAGGTTCTCTGACCTCAACATTACTACCGTGGTATACTGTCACGCAAGATTCTCCATCTGCTGAATAGTATAGCAAACTTCCCTGTCGCTGTGCTAAAAATCTGGGTCCTTGCCGGGTTGGAGCGGTCATTGAAAGCCTGTCGGTCATTTTAGCGCCTTTCGTTCCGCCGAGGTGATAACGCCCTCCTTGACCTGCTTGTCGAGATAGCTCTTGAGCGCGGCGGCGGACTTCGCGCAGAAGTCGTCGCTCTCCTCCTTCGTGCAGAGGCCCTTCTCCGCGCGTTTGCGCGATCGCGCCATCGCCTTCTCCGCGCCCGTGATAGCACGCTTCACCGCGACCGGCACGCGCGGCTGTCCGAAGTCCGCCGCGATGCGCCGCTGTTCGGATTCCGGGAAAATGGAGAGGGGATAGGTAGTCGTTAGTCGGCAGTCGTTCGTCGTTAGTCGGCAGTCGTTCGTCGTTAGTTGGCAGCCGTTCGTGGCAACGCCCTCGACCAGGGCGACCTCCTTCTGGGTGAGCTTGACGGGCCACCCCGCGACCACGTTGCCCGCGTGGTTGGTATAACCGCCCTCCGCAAACGCGGAAGCGGCGAAAAGGGAAATGGACACGACAGGCAAAATGAACGCGCGACGCGCGACGCGCTGCAGACGGCGGGGTATCGACTTTTCAACTTTCATCTCTTCAACCTTCAACTTTCAACCTTCAACCTTAAACGCTCATTAAGCCGGGGCCGTCCCCTCCAGGCGACTCCGTGAATTCCATGGGTGCATCAACGGAGGGGCGGTAGTCCGCGATCATGCGGCTCCAGAGGAGCGCCGTCTCGATGAACGGCTCGAGGGTTCCCATGACATTGTTTGCGAGATCGTCGCCCGGCATGTACCGCTGGAGCCTGGCGTTTCCGGATGCGGCGTCGAGCGCAAGCGTCGAGCCGACCGTTCCGGAGAACGTGTTGTTGGCCTCGAGCATCGTCTGGAACAGCTTTTCGCGTCCCTCCGGCGGCACTTCGCCGAGATCGGCGGACATCAGCACGAGGTTGCGTTCGCCCGAATCCTGAAGTAGAATCTGCACCTTTGTGCTCCCGTCGTCGCTCACGACTTCGAACACGGTGGTGTCCTGCACGACCTTCAGCTCCATGCCGAAGGCCTGCCCGAGAACAGCTACGATGTCTTTAAAAACCATGGTGTTTATTTTTTCGCCTATTATACTATAAAAGGCTGCCGGAGAGCAACGAAAGTCTGTTTTTATGAGCAAACTTTTCGCCATGTCAGTCACTTTTATGAGCGAGATTACTTATACGCTCATAAAGCCGGGGCCGCTGCCGCCGAACCTGGAGAACTGTGCCGCCTCCTCGTCGCGGACTGCGGCTTCTTCCGCGGCGGGGCGGAAGTTCTCCACCGTCTCGCGCCATTCCTCGGCCTTGTTGATGAACTCGTCCAGGTCCTTGCAGAATTCCTTCAACTCCAGCCCCTTGAACGGGAGACCGCCAATCAGGATGATCTCGCCGGTGTCCGGCGATTTCCCCAGGGCGATGCCCTGCGTCCCGTACAACTGCGTATTCGCCTGCAGAAGCATCTCGTAGAAGGCTTCGCGCTTGTCCGGCGGCGGTTCGCCGATGACGGCAACGCCCACCACGGCCTCTCCGCCGGGCGACTCCGTGAATTCCATCGGGATGTCGTCGATCGTCATGGAGCAGATGCCCTCCTTGACCTCGATCCCCTCGATTCCCAGCGTTTCCGCAAAAGCGGTCATCAGTTCTTTCAGTTCCATGGATGTTTGCCCCTAAGCGTTCTAGAGAACAATGTTCAGGTCTGCCGCAGTGTCCATGGGGTCTGTTTGGTATTATATTGCTCGCCGCTGAACAAGGCGGTAATATTCGGGGTTGAAAGACTGCCGCGTATTGGAGTATGATACGGGACAGCAGGTGCCTGGTAAACACTTGCTGTGACGCATGGGAGACGCCCCAAGGGTCGATGAGTCAAGCTACGGCGCGAGCCGCGGCCCACACTCGAGGGTCTGTTTGGGCGCCGGCGGAAACCACCTGCCTGGGGCGAAAGACCCCGAATACTTGTTTGCAACCTTGCAGCAACCGCCTGCTCCAATACGTGGCAGCACTTGAAAGGATAGCACAATGGGTGCTAAAATGCAACTGCGCTCGCGCAGCGTCGAGGACGAGCCGAGGTTCGTCGTCGGCATGGACGCGCACGCGCGCAAGCTGGCGGTCTCGGTGTGGGACTGGTCGGACAGGCTCAACCCCTGCCTACACAGGGAGATCAAGTGCGTTGACGTCGACGCGATGGTCAAGACGTACGAGCGGCACGTCGACCTCGACTCGATCACGGTCATAGAGGCGTCGACCAACGCGGCGATCCTCAAGCGCAGGCTCAACGAGGCCGGATTCCGGGCGGAGGTCGTCCGGTCCGACATCATCGCCGACAAGGAGCGCAAGCGCAAGGTCTGCGACATCCAGGACGCCAGGAACCTGGCGCTCGCCTACATCAAGGGTGACGTCAGGGACTTCGTGTGGACGCCTTCGGACGAGTACTCCGAACACCGGGACGTCATGTTCGCCTACCGCGACACGGTGAAGGAGCTCACGCGAACGTCGAACCGGATCTGGAGCGTCTGCAGCAGGAAGGGATACGCCCTTCCCGGACGAAGTTCCTGTGCGAAGGTGGAGTCCCTGCGCAAGACGATCGAGGAGACCGGAATCGGCGGATTCGCCAAGGAGCGGTTGGAGATGCTGCTCGAGGACTACGAGCGGCTGCTCAAGCGCAAGAAGGCTCTCTCGCGCAGGATGGCGGAGACCGCGCTCTCCAAGCCGGAGATGCTGCGGCTCATGCAACTGCAGGGCGTGAACTACAAGGGCGCATTCGCCCTCTCGGCGGCAGTCGAGGACGTCAGGCGCTTCTCGGAGGCTTCGAAGCTCGCGGCCTACTGCGGCTTCTCCCCTATCGTCGACACCAGCGGCAGCGAGGAAGAGGCGGCAAGGCGGCGCGGCGGGACCGGCAAGCCTCTCGACGGAGAGGGGCGCGACGACGTCAAGCACTTCTTCACGGAGGCCGGGCAGACTGTTCTCGCGAGCTGCGCGGACTCGAAGCTCGGCAAGTGGGGGTGGTCGATGATCAACCGCGGCAAGCCGCGGAACAAGGTCGTCTGCGCAATCGGACACAAGCTGGTCCTCTACGCCTTCCACATCATGCGCGGAGACCCGACGCCGAACCGCGACGGCGAGGCGTTCTTCAAGCGCAAGATGGTCGGGCTTCACAGGGAGATAGGCGCGGCGCGAATGCATGAGCTCGGATTCGGAACGCGCGGACAGTTCGCATCCGCGCAGGCGAAGCTCGTGTACGGCTCGTTGCCCGAGCCCGCGACACCAGGCGGCGCAACGCCATTAGAAGCCAAGTCAAACTGACGCAATGAGCGGCGCGCGCCCGGTTCCGCTCACCGTCGGCGCGCGCCTGAATCCACGGCAGCTCTGGGGCTTTGCCCCAGCCCCCATCAGGGGGACTCGAGTCCCCCTGAACCCCGCAACGCGCGGATGGATACATCCGCGCTAACGCCCGCATTCACTTCCATGCAAAGTTTT
>JAEEOY010000154.1 GCA_016284515.1 Kiritimatiellia bacterium
GGATCTTCCGCAAGCATCTCGCCGAGGGCGGCTAGGCCGTCCTTGCCCGGCATCCTGATGTCAAGCAGGGCGACATCCGCGCCCGAGCTTTTCATGAGTTCCGCCGCGCGTTCCCCATCCGAAAGCTCGCCGGCTAGCTCAATGTCCTTGAAGAGTGAAAGCGCATACTTGAGGCCCATTCGCACTACCGCATGATCATCGACAAGAAGCACCTTGATCTTCTTCATCCTTCGTCCCCTTTTTCCTTCGTCCGGAGCTCGAACACGGCCGAATCGAACGGACCGTCGAGCTCAAGCTCGAGGGATCGACCGGCGAACTTGGCCGGATGCGGCTTGTCGCAGTTGATCTCCTTGATCGCGTACTCCACGCCCTCCTCGAGTCCGGAGAGGTTGAGCGAGACGGACTTCTTCCCCTCGCCGTCCAGCCCCAGCACCATCACCACGGCGTGCGCCTTCCCCTCGTCCGCGAACATGAGCGCGGAGTACGGATTCTCATACGGCGAGGCAAGGCGGTAGAGATCGCCCTGCTGGACGACCGGACGGATGCGCTTGTAGTCCGCGACCGCCCTCTTCCCGAACGCGATCTCCTCCGGCGTGAGCTTGCTCGGATGCAGCTCGAAGCCCATCCTTCCGCACATCGCGACGTCGAAGCGGTACTTGAGCGGCGTCACGCGCTTCGTGTAGTGGTTTGGCGACTCCGTGACATGGCACGCCATGGCGCACGCCGGATAGAACTGCGAGGCACCCCACTGGATGAACACGCGCAGGTAGGGATCGGTGTCGTCGCTCGCCCAGAACTCGTCCGCGTAGCGCAGGAAGCCGAAGTCCATATGGCCGCCGCCCGACGCGCACGCCTGCACCATGATGTCAGGACGCTTGGACTGGAACTTCGCCAGAAGGTCGTAGAGCCCGATCGTGTAGTCGTACCAGAGGTTGGGCTGGCGGTCCGCAGGGAGGTAGGTCGAGCCCGGATTGACGATGTTCTGGTTGGAGTCCCACTTGATGTACGCGAGCGTCGGCACGGACGCGTACACCTTGTCGAGGTCCGCGAATATCCTGTCGCGCACCGCGGGATTGGTGAAGTCAAGCACCGTCTGCGTGCCGCCGCGCCCGAGGGCGAGCGGTCTGCCCTCCTCGCGAAGGATCCATTCCGGATGCTCCTCGGCGAGGAAGCTCTTGACGTTGACCATCTCCGGCTCGACCCAGAGCCCGAACTTGAGCCCGCGCTTGGCGCACTCGTCGGCGAGATAGCCGAGTCCGCGAGGAAGCTTCTCCTCGTTCACGAACCAGTCGCCGAGTCCGACCGTGTCCCTGTTCTTGTCGTCGCGCGCGTACTTGCCGCGTCCGAACCATCCGTCGTCGAGGACGAACATCTCCCCGCCCATCTCCGCGACGCCGTCCATCATGTCCGTGAGCGTCTTCTCCGTGAAGCTGAAGTACGAGCCCTCCCAGCTGTTGAGCAGCACCGGATGAAGCGCGCCGCCATGCGGCATCAGATGGCGCCTGGCCCAGCGGTGGTACTGGCGCGAGACCTCTCCGCGGCCCTTCTCGGACCACACGAGCACCGCCTTCGGCGTCGTGAACACCTTGCCCGCGTCGAGTACATACGGCCCCGTCGTCATCTCTACGCCGGCGAAGACCTCCGTCGTCTTCCCGTCCCATCCGCGGCGGATGCGCCGCGACGTCGTGCCGGTCCACTCGAGCGCCACGCCGAGGACCTTTCCGCTCTCCTCGTCCGACGGACCGAACGAGACCATCATCGCCGCGTTCGCCTCCCACGCGTCGCGCGTTCCAGCGCGCGACGCAAGCTCGACGATCTGTCCGTTCGCGACCTTCGACTCGCTGACGTTGGCCTCGTGCCCCCAGTTGCCAGCGAGGCTCAGCACTCCGACCTCCTGCGCCTGGACGTCTATCGCGGAGGCAAAGCTGTCGGCCCTGACGAGGCGCACGGGACCCGACTCGTCGTGGCTGATCTCCACCCATGTCTCAACGGCGTCGACGTCGTCCCACGCGCGCACATGGCGGACGACGCGGAACGGACGCGCCTCGTCCTCAAGTGAAATGACGACATGCTTCGCGCCTTTCTCCTCGACCTCCCTTCGGCCGGTCTCCTTGAGCCTGAGCGTGACGGCTCCGTCCGCGTGGATCACCTGCAGCCCCGCGTGCTTGACGATCTCCTTCTGTCCGCCCGGTATGACCTGTCCGAACACAAGGTATCCGGCAAGCGCGATTTCCATTCCGTTCATTTTGTATTCCTTTTGTTGTTTTGATCACCTTAAAACTCATGCAGGCACTTTTGTCACCGCATCCCGCCCCTCGCGCCGGTCAGCAGATCGCAGAGCCACATCGGCAGCTGCACCTTGCGCGACAGCATCGACATCACGTAGTCCTTGAAGTCGAACGGCAGCCGCCTGACTGCGACTCGCGCCTTCTCCGTGTCATAGATCGCGTACGTCGAGCAGAGGTCGGCGCGCGGATACCCCACGCTTCCGACGTTGACGACATAGCGGCACCCCTTCGCCAGGGCGAAGGACGCCGACTCCGCCTTTGTCGCAGGACGGGAGAGACGCCCCTCGAACTTGGACACTACCGCTCCGTCTTTCTCGCGCACCCAGACCGCCGCGTGGTGGGTGTGCCCGCAGAAGAGAACGCGCTCGTCGCGCGCGAGAAAACAGCCTGCGGCGTCCGGAACGGAGAACACGTAGTTCCAGGCAAGCGGCGGTGAAAAGTCACCGTGGACAAAAGCCGCGTCGAATTCCGAATGGACCTCCGGCAGCGCTCGGAGCCATGCGAGGTCCGCCTCTGCAAGCGTCTCGCGCTGCGCCCTGTCAACGTCGTAGTTGTGGTTTGCCATGACGAGCCACTCAGGCTCGAGTCCGGCACAGGCAGCGTCGTGGTTGCCAAGAAGGACGACGTCGAAGGCGCTTCTGACGGCGTCAAGCGACGACTTGGCGTCGTAGCCGTATCCGGTGACGTCGCCGAGAAGGAGGAACCGTGTGCAGCCGAGCCTGCGCGCGTCCGCAAGCGCCGTATCGAGCGCATGCGGATTCGCATGGACGTCGCTCATGACCGCAATCTTCACGGCTCACCCCTCCCGACGCGCCGAAGGCCGTTCAGCCGGCGAGAATCTCGTCCGCAAGCTTCTCGAGCTGCGCGACGGTTTCAGCCGTCATAGAACCCTTCACGGTCACGGTCGTGCCGCAGAACTCGATGCCCTTCGCGGACGAGAGGAGGTCCTTCATGCCCTTCGCGGCCATCGGGCCCCACGTGCCGTTCTCGATGAGGCCGACCCTGCGGTTCTGGTAGTTGCGCCTGAGGAGATGGCGGATGTACTCCTCCATCTTCGGGAACACGCCCGTGTTGTACGTCGTCGTCGCGAGCACGAGCCTGCCGTAGCGGAACCCGTCCTCGATCGTCTCGTACATGTCGTCGCGCGCGAGGTCCGCGCACGCGACCTTGGGGCAGCCCTTCGCCTTGAGTATCTCGCAGAACTTCTCGACGACCGCCTTGGTGTGTCCGTAGACCGAAGTGTACGCGACGCACACGCCCTCCGTCTCGACTCCGTACGAGCTCCACGTCTGGTACTGCTTCACGACATGGGCGATCTCCTCGGGCGTCTGCAGCACCGGACCGTGCAGCGGGCAGATGCGCGCAATCGGGAGCCCCGCGGCCTTCTTGAGGAGCGCCTGCACCTGCGCGCCGAACTTGCCGACGATGCCGAAGTAGTAGCGGCGCGCCTCGCAGTCCCAGCCCTCAGGGTCGACCTTGTCGTTCGCGCCGAACTTGCCGAATCCGTCGGCGGAGAAGAGCGTGCCGGTCGCGGCGTCCCAAGTGACTATGACCTCCGGCCAGTGCACCATCGGCGCGCCGACGAACGCGAGGGAGCGTCCGCCGAGGTCGAGCGAGTCGCCTTCCTTCACGACGACGCGGCGGTCCGCGAAGTCGGTGCCGAAGTAGTTCTTCATCATCGCGAAGGCAGGCATGGACGAGACGATCTTCGCGTCCGGATACGCCTCGGCGAAGCGCGCGATGTTCGCGGAGTGGTCCGGCTCCATGTGCTGCACCACGAGGTAGTCCACGCGGTCCGTCGCAGCCGCGACGTTCTTCAGCCACTCGTCGCCGAAGCGGACGTCCACCGTGTCCATGACGGCGACTTTCTGCGCCTTCACAACATAGGAGTTGTACGCCATCCCGAGCGGGACTTCGAACTGGCCTTCGAAAAGATCGACGTCGTGGTCGTTGACGCCGACGTAGAGAATGTCATCGGTAATCTTCATGATGGATATATTATACCATATCCAGGGCGCGTCAGACG
>JAEEOY010000155.1 GCA_016284515.1 Kiritimatiellia bacterium
ATAGACGAATATGATACGCAAGGGTACTACGGCACCAGGTTTGTCTTTGCGGGTTCTTCCCCGGAAATGCAGGCGTATTTCTATTTCTCGCTCCGCAGACAGGCGTCGTTGGAGTTCGTTGTTCCCGAAGGGGGATACCTTACAACGCCGTTGACTGTCAGAAACGGGTGCAAGGTTGACGAGGACACGTCGCTTTTGGTGGATGTCAGAGGTGTTCTAAGCACTCTTTCGGGTGGTACCCGCGCGAATTTTCGGCTGATCAACGCCGACAGTGACGGATACGGGGTCCAGAAGATATATGTGCCTGACGATGACGAATCCTTCACGAAGCTGACCGCCCTGGTAGACAGGTGGAATGCTTTGCTTCCAGCCGGGGCCAGGGTGTATCTTTCGCGTGAGCGGTGTGAACTGTGGCTTGAGGTCTGCAAGCCTGGAATGCGCATCATGATCCGCTGACGGGAATCGATTTTTCACAGATAAAAGGGGAGTAAATGAAAACGAGACACATCGGCCTTGTACTGGCCGCATGCGCGGGGCTTTCGGCATTCGCGCAGAACGACGAAACGATAAAGCGCCGCCTGCGCGGATACGGCGAGACTTCCGCCGAGCGCAGCGGCGACGACGTGACGATTCGCGCCGAGTCGCCCGAGAAGGCGAGGCTTTGGGCCGCGCGCTATCTGCATGTGCACGGAAAGGAAGGACGCGTCGTCAAGGATGGCGTGGTGAAGCTTCCGGACGGGACGTTCGACAGGGTCGCCGTCAATGGGAAGACCGTCACGATCACGCATTCCGCGTCCGAGCCTGCCGCGTCTCACCTCGGGACGCTGCCCGAGATACCGATGTTCCTCAACAGCTGGGACGACTACTGCTTCAGGTTCTACTACTGGCCGGGGCAGTCTCCGAAGGGAATGGGCTTCGGCGGAAAGGACTGGGGCGAGTACGATCCGCGGGGCGAGTTCGACTTCGCGAAGAAGTGCGACGACGCCGGGTTCATCTTCTGGTGCGACTCGCAGCCGAACGGCAACGCGAAGGGCCTTATGGACAACCAGCTGTGGAACTGGGGCTACAAGCTCGCGAAGGACCGCCACCTTCCGATCGTCCTCAACACGAACTTCTCCGTTCCGTACTGGTACCTCGACGAGCACCGCGAGCTCAACGAGCGCCACGCGCCGCAGTTCATCGGAACCTACCACTCCGTCGGAGAGCCCAACCACGCGCACCCGTTCCTCAGCTGGGCCTCTTCGAAGGGACATCGCGATGCGTTCGCGCCTTGGCTGGACGTGGTTCGCAAGTACGACTGCAACGAGGTGATCGAGCTTCTCGAGCCGCACGGCGAGCTCAACCACGGCGACTACACGGTGTTCATCGAGCACGGACCCCTCGCCGACAGGAGCTTCCGCACGTACATGCGCGAGCGCTACGGCGAGGCCGCCGCAGTCGCGAATCGCTGGAAGGAGCCGTCCATAAAGTCGTGGGGCGATGTGAGGCTCCCTGAGATCGCGGAATTCGCCGGATGGGGTCCGGACGCGGTCGATCTTTCCGGCGACTGGCGTGGACGTCCTCTTGCCGCAGAAGACGGGTCTAACTATCCGGCGCGCCTCAACCAGGACCGCCAGCAGAAGAACGTGCGCGCTCCTAAGGAGTGGCTCGATCCCGCGTGCGACGACTCGTCCTGGCCGCTTCTCTACCGCGGCATGCCGGGGAACGAGATCGGCTACCTCTACGAAAAGCGCCCCGCCGTCATCCGCCGCCACTTCAAGCTCCCCGCACGCAAGGGCAGGACCTGGCTCTACGTGTGGGACCTCTCGCAGGCGACGGGCAGCACGGTTGCCGCGCATGTGAACGGAAAGCTCGCCGGAGAGTCGGGCGTCGGGCATGCGAGCTGCCACTGGATGCACTGCGAAGTCACCGATCTCCTCAAGGACGGCGACAACGTGATCGCGCTGGAGCTTCCGCACGGCGTTATCAACTACCGCATCTACCTCACGCAGCAGGAGCCGAAGGCGTATCCGTACTTTGGCGAGGGGATGAACGCGAAGTGGGTCGACTTCTGCGGATGGCAGGAGTGGAGCCGCATGAGGGCGGTCAAGACGGGGCTTGAGTCCCTGAGGTCCGTCGAGCCGGACAAGAGCATCGTCGCGATGGCGCCAGGCTCGTACTTCAACTCCATGCGCAAGCTCGCGATGCGCTACGGCTCGCGTTTCCACGACACCGGCATGACAGCCGCCGCGTACTGGGAGTTCCTCCCGATGCTCATGCGCTCCGCCGACATGCCGTTCTCGGTCGAGCCTGGCTCTCCGGCCGGAGACCTCAACCAGTTCCGCCGCTACTTCAACCTCTACCTCCGCGAGGGCGTGAACGCGGTGCACTACTTCATCCACGTCGGAACGATCATGTGGAAGGACGACATCCGCGCCGAGTTCGAGCGCATCCTTCCGGCGATAAAGATGATGGGCCGCATGTCTTCCGCGCCGACGGACGTCGCGTTCGTGATGGACTCGCGCATCGAGGCCCTCATGGGCTATCCGTGGCGCAGCGACCCGAACTCGGCGTTCCCGTCCGGCTACCCGGACTGGCGCCTCAACGAGACGCTCAAGGACAACTTCCAGATGGACGCCGTGACGCCCGGCGACGTCTCCGATGCGCTCGCCTCGCGCTACAGGTTCCTCATAGACTGCAACAACACGGTGATGACGCCCAAGATGGCTGAGGCCGTCGAGCGCTATGTGCGCGCGGGCGGAACGTACGTCGCGATGTTCCAGTCCGGACGCCACACGCCCGAGAAGCCGGACCAGTGGGTGCTCTCGTCGCTCGCCGGGTGCAGGGTGAAGGACATGTCGCGCTACTACATCAAGTACAACCCGTGGGGCGCCAGCACCGAGCCCGAGAAGCGCGTGAAAGTGCGCCGCGCTGCCGACGAGCACTGGAACGGCTCGCCAGACGCGACCCTCCCGTGGGAGTTCTGGGCCGACGGCACGTTCCTCGAGCCGACGGCGGACGACGTCGAGGTGCTCTACCGCTGGTGCGACGGAGAGAACGAGGCGCCGACGACGCCTGCGGTCGTCTCGCGCCGCATTGGAGAGGGACGCATCATAACCTTCGGCACGCGTGCGCGCTACTACGATGTGGAGACGCGCATCCTCGACCAGATGCTCATCGCGCTCGGCGCGACGCGCATTCCGGTCGTCGCGCCGGATCGCGTGCACGCTCGTCACTTCATAACGACGGACGGAACGAAGGACGTCTGGCTTCTCGCGAACGAGCGCTGGGACGGAGACGTTCCGTACGAGCTGAAGTTCCGCGACGGAGCCGCGCGCGAGCTCACGGACGTGCTGACCGGCAGGCCCGCGGAGACGAAGGGAGTCCTCGGTCCGAACGGATTCCTCCTCGCCACCTCTCCCCGCTCGCCCGAGGCGCAGGCGCAGAGCGCGTGGCACTGGGTGAAGAACCAGTTCGGATGGTGGCGCGGAGCGGAAGTCGCGAAGACCGCTCCGGCCGCGCGCGAGGAGCATTCCGACGTGCTTGACATCGGGAGCCTGGAATGGAAGGTGACCTTCGCCGGCTCGGAAAAGCCCGAGACGCGTCCGCTCGAGCCCTGGGTCGTCGGACGCGACATACCCGAGGGCGTGACGGAGTACACCTGTGAGCGCGACGTGCAGATCCCCGCGGAGTGGAACGACGGCGACGTGGAGCTGTGGGGCGTCGGGCAGTACTCGCAGACGTACAACAACGCGCAGTTCTGGGTGTACCTCGACGGAAAGGAGATTCACTACAGCGACGGCGGCATCAAGGGACGCGTCCTCGACGTTAAGGCCGGCGAGACGGCGCACCTGAAGATCACTGTGAAGGACGACAGGCATCCGGGCGTGAGGGGCTTCAGGGGCGTGACGTTCCTCAGGTACCGTCCGAAGCCCGCGGGAACTCTTTCGCTCGCGGGCGAGTGGCAGGTGTTCGAGAGGATGACGGACGTCGATTCGCACCCCGTTACGCTTCCGGGAAGGTACGACCGCGGCGTCGCGCTCAGGCGCGAGTTCGATCTTCCGTCCGATGTTGCGGGACGCACCGTGCGCGTCGACTTCACGTCGCGCGGAGACTTCCTGCACGGCGTTGTGGTTAACGGACACTACGTCCGCCGCCACCACCACCGCCACGGCGACCGCACGATTCTCAACATAACCCCGTACCTCAAGCCAGGTGCCAAGAACGAGATATGGCTCGTCGGCAACTACTTCGGCGAGTGGGCCCGCAGCGGAGAGATCACCGACGTCAAGCTCGAGTGGTGACCATAGCAACACATGGAGAAAACAATGCGAATGAAATCGACAAGCAGTGCCGGGTGGTTCTTCACCGGACTGTTGATTGCCTCGGCGGCGGTGGCTGGCGAGATGTCCGCTGAACTGAGGGGCTTCGGGAGCTGCGCTTTCTCGAGCGCGGAACGGAAGTTCGGAGGAGAGGAGGTTTCCGTGGCCACGTTCGCCGCGGCTTCCCCTGAGAAGGCGAGGATGGTCGGCGGCAAGTTCATCTACGAACTGCGCCTCTCGCACGGAGTCGAGAGGCGCGGGACGGAGACGCGTCCGTGGTTCGCGACGCCGGGCGGACAGGGCTTCGTCGTGGCGGTCGTCGGCTCGGAGTGCCGCATCGCGTCCGGAAGCGCCGATGCCGTCGCGAAGGCCGCGGCGGACGCGCTTTTCGCGCCCGACGGCGCGCTGATCGAATCCGGCGCGTTTCCCGAGTACATGAAGCGCATGGGCTGGGGCTCGTACGGCATGGGCGGATTCGACAACATGCTCGGATGGATGTCGCTCGACGGCAAGGGCGGGGAGAAGGACCCCGAGGAGGACTTCCAGTTCCACCTGCTGATGGACGACGGGAAGTCCGGTCCGATGCACTTCGACCAGTGGCTCGACCCCGCGACGTTCGACAACTCCGACGGACTCCTCGCCAACCAGGGCATCCCGTGGAAGGCGCGCCTCGCTGAGAAGCTCGGCATACCGACGTCGTTCCGCGTGTACGGAATCGCCGGCGGATTCGACTGGTCGCTCCGCCGCTTCCCCGACTTCATGAACCAGCCCGCGGACTTCATGGTCAACGGATGGCTCCGCTACCACGACGTAGCGCCGCACTTCAGCTGGTACCAGCCCGAGGCGCACAAGTACGTCGCGCGCACCGTCATGGACGGAATGCGCAAGGTCAAGACTCCGAACACGCGCGGCTGGATGCATCCGCATGGCGAGCTCTTCCACCAGTACTGGTACGACATGCACCAGGACTATTCGCCCGCGGCGGCGAAGAGCTGGCACGACTACCTCGCCTCAAAGGGCGAGACGCCGTCTTCCGCAGAGGATCTCTTCGGCGTCCCCTCCGGCTCGTACGCGACGTGGGACGACGTGCCGGTTCCGGAGTTCGCGCACTTCTCCGGACTCCAGGGGCGCGTTCTCGACCTCTTCGGCACGTGGCGCTGGCGCAAGGAGTTCGACTTCCAGGACGGAAAGGACGGATGGTGGGAGAAGAGCGAGGAGGAGAGGTATCCCGGCATACGGGAGAAATGGTATCTCCCCGAGACCGACCTCTCGCAGTGGGGCTCGATCGACATGCCCGGCAGCCCTGAGTTCATACGCAGGATATTCCCGAAGCAGGTCGGCTGGGGTGCGGACGGCTCGACGTCCGCCTGCTGGTTCCGCCGCGACTTCGAGTGGAAGGGCGCTCTCGCCGGCGGAAAGCCGGTGTGGCTGTACTTCTTCCCGATGAGCGACTCGTCCGTGCACACTCCCGGGACGGGGAACCGCCTTCACCGCATCTACGTGAACGGACGCGAGGTCGGCGGCGTCGGACAGTGGGGCGCGCTCGACGTGACGGAGTTCCTCGCCGAGGGACGCAACACCGTCGCGATCCAGCTCCACGGCTGCTGGTGGAAGGGCCGCGCGTTCCTGTCCGTCGAGCCTCCCCGCACCTACCCAGGGCTCCTCGCCGGGCGCGACAGGCTGTGGGGGCTCTGGGAGTCCTGGAGGCGCGACGCGAAGTACGAGGCGTGGAAGATCATCCTCGACGGAATGCGCCAGGTCGACCCCAACGCGCCGATCAAGTTCATGGCGCCGGAGGGCTTCGGCACGGAGACGACGCATCGCCTGTGCCTCGACTGGGGCGGGTTCCCGCACTTCACGGGCGAGGGCATCTGGTTCTATCCGTGGTACAAGCGCTACGCAAAGCTCTACGGCATCCCCGCCTCGAGCGAGCTGGCGGGTCCGTCGAACAACGAGCGCGAGATGCGCATGTCGACGCTGCGCGTGTTCCTCGAGGGGCTTGACGGACACGAGCCTGTGTTCCAGACGCAGGTCTATTCGCGCAAGAGCGACCTGCGCGAGTTCTGGCTCTCGCACAAGAACGTCCTTCGCCGCATGGGCACGTACGACATCTTCGGTCCGCAGGTGATCATCTACCGCCGCGCCACCGGCACGGGCGACTTCACGGCGCCGTATCCGGTTCCTGGCGGAAAGGGCGCGTACGCCAAGGCGAGCGTGTGGAACTGGGACCTCGGCCGCGGCACGCTGCAGTCCATCGGACAGTCCCTGCTCTACATCGACGACAGCGGCATCGCGGACGGGAAGCTGGAGGGACAGTCCCTCGTAATCGACTGCGGCAACGAGACGATGACGCGCGAGACTGTCGAACGAATCAGGGACTGGGTCGAGCGCGGCGGAACGTTCGTGGCGTTTCCGTTCACCGGAAGAAGCACGCCAGACAAGGTCGACGCATGGCCGATCTCGGCGCTCACCGGATGCCGGGTGAAGTCCGTCAGGCCGCTCGGCGGCTCCGTCACGTTCGACGATGCGCAGGGATTGCCGGCGGCGTTCCGCGCGCGCACGTTCCGCGACGAGGGACGCGTCATGGACTGGCAGGGCAACAACCACAACGAGTACAGCGTCGAGCTGGAGCCCGGAGATGGTTCGTTCGTCGCGGCCAGGTTCGAGAACGGATCCGCCGCGATCGTGGTGCGTCCGCTCGGCAAGGGACGCGTCGTAGCGATGGGGTCCATGTTCTGGCGCGCAGTCTCCGACACGATGGGCATATGGGTTCCGGAGGAGGGCGAGCGCGTCGCGATGCGCGCGATCCTCGAGGGGCTGGCGTTCCCGAAGCCGCTCGGCGAGACGGACGACGCCCGCGTGTGGGCGCAGCCGTACCGCTCCAACAACGGCGTCGACTCGGTGACGGTGCTGTGCAACTTCAACGAGTCCGGCACGCAGAACGTCGGCGTGACGCTCCGCCCCGGCAGGAAGCCGGCGTCGCTCGTCGTGTATACGCCCGGCGCTGCGGCGAAGGTTCCGTTCGAATGGGACGCAGAGTCCGGCGAGGCGCGCTTCAGGGTCGACCTCCGTTCGCAGGACGTCGCGATCGTGGAGGCCGAGACATTCGGCGGAGCGGATTCCGTCGCCTACTGGTGGAACCGCCAGCAGGAGCTGTGGCATCCGCTCGTGAAGCCGTCGATCGACTTCGAGCCGTATAGGGGCGGACGCTGGGCAGACCCGACGATGGAGCTAGCGGAGGACGCTCGCTTCACGAACGAAAAGCCGGGCGAGGGATGGGATCGCGACGCGGCGTACGACGACTCCGCCTGGACTGCCGCGCCGGTGTCGATTCCGTACTTCTGGGGCGCGAAGCCGGGCGATGGAGTCTGGTACCGCAAGACGTTCGACGCGGGCGAGGAGTGGCGCGACGGATCGCGCGTGACGCTCGTCAGCGGACAGTGGCAGGGCGGACGCCAGCAGTACATGACTCCGACCAGGATGATTCTCAACGGACGCGAGCTGCACGAATTCAAGACCGGACACTACGACGCGTTCGACGTTACGGACCTCCTGCGTCCGCAGGGCAATGTCCTCGCGTTCGAGATGCAGGGCGGCGCGAAGTACGTCGGCATGACAGGAAAGGTCTACCTCTACCGCCGCGAGAAGCCCGTCGACTCCATCGACCTCGCGGGCGAGTGGCGCGAGCGCACCGTGAGGATTCCGGCGGAGTGGAAGGGTCGCCGCGTGCGCGTTTGGATGAAGTGCGGCTCCGGCACTCCGCTGGGCGTGAGGATCAACGGATACGTCGCGCGCCGCCACCACCACGGCTTCGGCGAAGAGACGGACGTCGACATCACGAACCACGTCCGCTTCGGCGAGGATAACGTGCTCTACGCGATTCCCGACGCGGACGCCAACTTCGACGACCGTCCGGTTCGCTTCGGAGAGTGCCGTCTCGACTGCTTCTGAGGTTGCCCGCGCGCTCCGGGGTATGCTATAATCTTCGCCGAAATGTCAAAGCCACATGTTACGGTAGACGGACGCGTTCCGCGCGGAATCGCGATCGCGAAGGGCGCGCTGAAGGCGGCGGCGGAGTATTTCGCCGCGCGCTCCTCGGCGCGCGTGGGCGTTCCGTTTAGGGAGGTCTCCGTGATCCTGCAGGATGATGCGTTCTCCGCCGAGGTCCATCTCGCCGTCAACGGCGCGGAGGGTCCGACGGACGCGATAACGCAGCGCTACGACCCCATGCCGGGCGAGCCGGAAGGAGTGTACGGCGAGGTGTACGTCAACTGCGACCGCGCGCTCGAGGCGGCGCCGCGCCGCGCCGGATGGAGCGCGGCGAAGGAGCTGCTCCTCTACGTTGCGCACGGCATGGACCATCTTTCGGGGGCGGACGACCTTACGCCGCCGGAGTACGACAGGATGCGCCGCCGCGAGCTCGGCTGGCTGCGCGACCTGGAGAGGCTTGAAACGAAAGGAAAGGAAAAATGAGGGGAAGAAAATGGAAGACGAGGCGCGTGACGGTTGGCGAGGTGCTCGCCTGGATCGACTCCGCGCTTGACGTGAAGTCGTTCGACGACGTCAGCAACAACGGACTCCAGATCGCGCGCGAGGGCGACGAGGTGTCGCTCGTCGCGTTCGCGGTGGACGGCAGCGCGGAGAGCGTCAAGGCTGCTGCCGCTGCCGGCGCTCAGCTCCTCGTAGTCCACCACGGCATAAGCTGGGGCGGAGGCATAAGGCGCATAACCGACAGCGAGTACGCCGTGGTGAAGGCGGCGATGGACGCGAACGTCGCGCTCGCCGCGTATCACCTTCCGCTCGACGCGAACAAAAAATACGGCAACAACTGGGAGCTCGCGCGCTACCTGGGCCTCAAGCGCGTCGCGCCTGCGTTTACGTACCACGGCAACGTCATCGGCGTCGTCGGATACAACGCGCACGGAAAGAAGATCGGCGTGTGCTCCGGCGGTGCCGGAGAAGAAGTAGTGGAGGCGAAGCGGCTCGGGTGCGACCTGTACGTCACGGGCGAGGCGAGCTGGGGCGACCGCATCGCGGCGGAGAACGTCAGGATGCCGATGGTCTGCGCCGGACACTACGAAACCGAGACCTTCGGCGTAAAGGCGCTTGCGCGCGGCGTATCCGCCGCGCTTGGCGTCTCAACAGTATTTCTTGACCGTCCGGGGTCGGACGGCGCGAAACAATAACTCCACTGGGCGATAGATTTCGCTCGCAAACTTCAGTATAATTCACCACATTATGAATGCAAAGTATGTTCTGTTGACGTTGGCTGCGTGCGGTGCGATGGCGTTTCCGCGTGCGTTTTCCGGATCCTGCTCGGCTGCGACCGAGACGGCGTCGCTCGACGGCGCGTGGGAGTTCCGCCTTGACGGTGGCGAGTGGCGCGGCGTGCGCGTCCCGCACGACTGGTCGATCGAGTCCGTGCCCACCCAGGGCGCGCCGACCGGCAAGGAGTGGGGCTTCTACAAGGGCGGCAAGGGCGAATACCGCCGCACCTTCGAAATCGCCGAAGCCGACCTCGCCAAGCATCTTGAGCTCGCGTTCGACGGGGTGTTCCGCTTCGCCGAGGTGTACGTCAACGGAGAGCTCGTCGGAAAGGGCACGCGCTACGGCTACACGGGTTTCCGCCTTTCGCTCGACGGCAAGGTGAAGACGGGGAAGAACGACCTCCTCGTGAAGGTCGACAATTCCGCGCTCCCCGGCTGCCGCTGGTACATGGGCAGCGGTATCTACCGCAGCGTGAGGCTCGAGAAGAGGGACTATCCCTACGTCAAGCCGCTTTCGGTCGACGTCCGCACCAAGCTTGACGGCGAAGTGAAGATATCCTGGACCGTTGTGATGACCAAAGACGGCCCGGAGCATGATGTCAGCGGGACGTGGAAGATCGAGAATCCCGTCCTCTGGACGCCCGAGACGCCGAAGCTGTACGAGAGGGACATCGGCGGCGAGAAGGTGCGCTTCGGATTCCGCACCGTCGAGTGGAGCGCGGAGAAGGGCTTCGTCCTCAACGGAAAGCCGGTAGAGATGCACGGCGCGTGCGTACACCACGACCACGGTCCGCTCGGCGCGGCGAGCGAGTGGGAGTTCGAGCGCAGGAAGGCGCTCCAGCTCAAGCGCGCCGGGTTCAACGCAGTCCGCACGAGCCACAACCCCGTAAGCGAGGCGTTCCTCGATGCGTGCGACGAAATCGGACTCCTCGTCATGGACGACATGTTCGACGGGCGCGAGAGGAAGAAGACGAACGGCGACTACTGCGAGGTCTTCAAGGAGGACTGGCAGAAGGACCTCGACTGGATCGTCAGGCGCGACAGGGTGCATCCGAGCGTCGTCATGTGGTCCGTCGGAAACGAGATCCTCGAGCGCAGCGAGCCCTTCGCCGCGGAGACGACGAAGAAGATGCACGAGTTCATCGACAAGCTGGACGGGACGCGTCCGATCACCCAGGCGCTCTGCCTCTGGGGCGAGAAGTGGGAGGATCAGGACGCGATGGCGGCGAACCTCGACATCGTGGGATACAACTACCTGGAGAACCTCACGGAGAGCGACCACGAGCGTCTTCCGAACCGCGTGATCGTGTACACCGAGACATTCCCCGCCGACGTCGCGATGGTCTGGGGCCGCGTCGTGAAGCATCCGTACGTAATCGGCGAGTTCGTCTGGACCGGCATCGACTACCTGGGCGAGACCGGCATCGGGCGCAACTTCTACACCGACAAGGAGCCGCACGGCGAGCACTGGGAGGGACACGTCCCGCAGTTCCCGTGGCACGGCGCGTACTGCGGCGACATTGACCTTGCCGGGACGCGCAAGCCTGTTTCGCACTACCGCGAGACGCTGTGGAACGAGAACGCGAAGACGTACCTCGCCGTTCGCGAGCCGGACGGATGGAAGGGCAAGATCGCAACCTCCAAGTGGAGCGTGTGGCCGACGTTCGACCACTGGACGTTCGCCGGATGGGAGGGCAAGAAGGTTACGGCAGAGGTCTACACGCGCCGTCCGAAGGTGGAGCTCTACCTGAATGGCAAGCTCGTCGGCTCGAAGGACGTCTCCGCCGAGACCGCGTGGAAGGCCGAGTTCGAGCTCGACTACGCGCCGGGCGAACTCAAGGCCGTCGGCATCGCGGCGGACGGCTCCAAGGAGGAGAGCGTGCTCAGGACGGCCGGGGAGCCGAAGGAGGTGCGCCTTTCCGAGGAGACCATCGGACGCTACACGTACGTGACGGCCGAGGTGGTCGACGCGAAGGGCACGGTGTGTCCGTACGCCGACCGCGACGTCGACTTCGGCGAGAAGACCGTCGCGACCTGCTCGGGCGACCTTTCCGACAACGTCGTGGCGCAGTCGCGCGTCAGGCGCACGTGGATGGGCCGCGCGCTCGGCATCCTTCGCCGCTGACATAAGCACCGTCAGAATCACCTCGCGAGGTACGCTATGTCCACCTCGCGAGGTACCCCATGCCCACCTCGGGAGGTACCCTATGCCCACCTCGCGAGGTGGGCTAAGCGGTCTAAAGGGGCTAATTTCCCAATTGGTGGGCGAGAGTGAAAAAAACTTAAAATACCCCCTTGCGCGGTAGTGCGCATTTTTGATATAATTTCTCCTAATTCTCGCAAGGAGAAGGGTTGCGATACGGACGAGTAGATCCCGTCGCGTCGTGACCGTGAAGCCAAGCTCGCGGTTACGGATGTAGTCGCGAGCCTTGTTTTTGCGGGGGTTGCTGGGCCGGAACCCAGTCGCGAGCGGAGCGCCCCAAGGGGCTTCCCGCGTCAACGCCGAGAGGCCGCGAAAGCGGTAAGGCGAACGCGGATTTCGCGACCGTCGAGGCTCAGGAAAAGAGGGACGAAGGCGTGGAGAAAGGTTCTGCGTCCGAGTCGAAACAGAAGAAAAGAACAAAGAAAGAGACTAAAATGCAGCAGCAGAGAGTCCGCATCCGGCTCCAGGCATACGATCACCGTGTGCTGGACCAGGCCGTCGGTGGCATCATCGACACGGCCAGGGGCACGGGTGCGCAGGTTGTGGGGCCGATTCCGCTCCCGACCCGCATCGAGCGTTTCACGGTGAACCGCTCGCCCAACGTCGACAAGAAGTCGATGGATCAGTTCGAGATGAGGACGCACAAGCGTCTTCTCGACATCGTCAACCCGACCGCGCAGACGATCGACGAGCTCAAGAAGCTCAATCTTCCTGCGGGCGTCGACATCACCATCAAGGTCTGATAGGAGGTCGACATGGAAGGTTTGATAGGCAAGAAGGTCGGAATGACCCAGGTTTACGACGCCGAGGGCGTCAGGACCTGCGTTACGGTCATCGAGGTCGGTCCGTGCCCGGTCGTCCAGCTCAAGACGCTTGAGAAGGACGGATACGCGGCGGCGCAGGTCGGTTTCGGTGCGCAGAAGGCGAGCCGCCTCGCGAAGGCGCAGCAGAAGCACTTCGAGAAGGCGGGCGTCGAGGCCATGAAGGTTCTCAAGGAGTTCGCGCTCGACGAGGGCGAGGCGCTTGAGGTCGGCAAGGCCGTCACGGTCGCAAATTTCGAGGGCGTCAAGTACGTTGACGTCACTGGCATCACGAAGGGCAAGGGCTTCGCGGGCGTGATCAAGCGCTACGGCTTCGCCGGCGGCAACATGACGCACGGCGGCCACTCGAAGCGCCGCACGGGCGGTCTCGCGGCTCGCGACCTCCCCGGCTGGATCGAGAAGGGCAAGAAGATGCCCGGCCACATGGGCGCGGTCAGCCGCAAGGCGATGAACCTTGAGGTCGTCGCGGTCCGTCCCGAGGACAACGCCCTTCTCGTGAAGGGTTCGGTCCCTGGTGCGCGCAACGGCATCGTGATCGTGCGCAAGTCCCTCAAGAACAACGTGAAGAAGGGGGCCTAAGCAATGAAGAAGATAGAAGTCGTTTTCGACCAGTCCCAGCTGACGCTCGACAAGGGCGCGCAGGCGGTCAAGGACGCGGTGACGGCGATCCGCAACGCCCTCAGGGCGGGCACGGCGTCGACTAAGTCCAAGGGCGAGGTCGCGGGCTCCAACAAGAAGCCCTGGAAGCAGAAGGGTACGGGCAACGCCCGCGCCGGATTCCGTCAGAGCCCTGTGTGGCGCGGCGGCGGCGTGGCGCACGGTCCTCATCCGCGCAGCTACGAGCAGAAGCTCAACAAGAAGGTCTGGGCGCTTGCGTTCGCGCGTGCGTTCTCCGACAAGCTCGCGGCGGGCGACGTGATCGTCGTCGACGAGTTCCAGTTCGAGGCCCCCAAGACGAAGCTCATGGCGAAGCTCCTCAAGGAGCTCGGAGTCGACCGCACCGCCTGCATCGTGCAGAAGGACGTCGACGACACCGTGCTGCTCGTCACGAGCAACCTTCCGCGCGTCGACTACTCGACGGCTCAGGCGCTCGACGTCTACACGGTCCTCGCGAGCCGCAAGCTCGTGTGCGACAAGGCTGGTTTCGATGCGCTCATGGCGCGAATCGCCAAGTAAGGAGAACGTCATGACGATCAAGGAACTCAAGGAAAAGACCGGGGGCGTCATTCTTAACGTCCTCATCACCGAGAAGGGCTCGCGCCTTTCGACCGAGAACCGCTACGCTCTCGAGGTCGCTCGCGACGCCCGCAAGCCCGCGATCGCGGCGATGGTCGAGAAGGCCTTCGGCGTTCACGTGCTCGCGGTCCGCACCGCGAACATGAAGGGCGGCATCAAGTACATCCGCGGCACCCGCCGCACGACCGTGGAGCCGACCTGGAAGAAGGCCATCGTCACGGTCAAGGCCGGGGAGCGCGTGGAGCTCGCGTAAGGGAGACTTAACGATATGGCACTCAAGAAATACAAAGCCCGTTCGTGCGGCATGCGCTTCCGCGAATCCGCCACGTTCGAGGAGATCACCGAGAAGAAGCCGGTGAAGCGCCTGACGAAGGCCGTCCGCAAGACCGCGGGCCGCAACAACCAGGGCCGCATCACGACGCGCCACCACGGCGGCGGCGCGAAGCAGCGTATGCGCATCGTCGACTTCAAGCGCAACAAGTTCGGCGTCGAGGCGACGGTCAAGGACATTGCGTACGATCCGACCAGGAGCGCTTACCTTGCGCTCATCGAGTACACCGACGGCGTCAAGAGCTACATCCTCGCGCCCGAGGGGCTGAAGGTCGGCATGAAGGTCATGAACGGACCGAAGGCCGAGGCGACGGTCGGCAACTGCCTGCCGCTCAGCCAGATTCCGCTGGGACTCATGGTCCACGCCATCGAGCTCGTCCCGGGCAAGGGCGCGGCGGTCGCGAGGAGCGCCGGCAACGCCTGCCAGGTGATGTCGCGCGACGGCAACACGGTGCAGCTCAAGATGCCCTCGGGAGAGGTCCGCATCTTCAACGGACGCTGCCTCGCGGTCGTCGGCTCGGTCGGCAATAAGGACTGGGGCTCGATCAAGCTCGGCAAGGCCGGCCGCAAGCGCTACCTCGGCATTCGTCCGACGGTGCGCGGCGTCGCAATGAACCCTGTCGACCACCCGATGGGCGGCGGCGAAGGCCGTACGTCCGGCGGTTCCAACCCGCGCTCCCCGTGGGGCCAGCTCGCGAAGGGCGGCAAGACCCGCGCGAAGCGCAAGGCGTCCGACAAGATCATCGTCAAGAGGAGGAAGTAACCAATGGCGCGTTCTCTCAAGAAGGGACCCTACGTTGAGGAGAGCCTCCTCCGCAAGGTCGAGAAGATGCAGGCGAGCGGCAAGAAGCAGCCGATCAAGACGTGGAGCCGTCGTTCGATGGTTCTCCCCGAGTTTGTCGGGCTCACGTTCGCCATCCACAACGGCCGTCAGCACATGCCGGTCTTCATCACGGAAAACATGGTCGGGCACCGTCTCGGCGAGTTCGCCGCGACGCGCACGTTCAAGTCGCACGGCAACACCGCCGCGAAGGCCGACAAGTAAGGGGAACTGAGAAATGACATTCCTTTACAAGTTCAACAAGAACGGAACGACGGCCGAGGGCTACGTCCAGGCCGATTCCGAGGCCGACGCGCAGGCGAAGGTCGACGCGAAGTTCCCGGAAGGGTCGAAGACGAAGGTGCTCGGCATCGAGCAGGTCTACGTCGCGACGACGCGCAACACGCGCATGTCCGCGTTCAAGGGGCGTCCGATCGCGTCCGCGTGCCAGGGGCTCAAGGCCTCCGAGGCGCTCAAGGTCGTCGAGTTCTCGCCCAAGAAGGCCGCGGAGATCATCAAGAAGACGATTCTCAGCGCCATCGCGAACGCGGAGAACAACCACGGCGCGAAGGGTGCGGCCGATCTCACGGTCAAGCTCTGCGTGTTCGAGGAGTCTGTGAGGATGCGCCGCTACTGGCCCACGGCCCGCGGCTCCGCGCATCCGATCGCGCGCCGTCTCTGCCACTGCAGGGTCGTGCTCGCCGAGTCGAAGAAGTCCAAGAAGGGAGCGAAGTAAAATGGGACAGAAAGTCAACCCCGTAGGCTTCCGCATCGGCGTCAACCACGCCTGGGGCAGCCGCTGGTTCGCGCCCAAGAAGACGTTCGGCGCGTACCTGGTCGAAGACCAGCAGATCCGCGAGGTCTGCAAGAAGAAGCTGGCCGAGGCCGGCATCTCCAAGATACTCATCGAGCGCTACGCCAACCGCGTCCGCGTGACGTTGTTCTCCGCCCGTCCGGGCGTGATCATCGGCCACAAGGGCGGTGACGTCGAGGCGATCCGCGCCGAGCTCGAGAAGATGACCAAGAAGGAAGTCTACATCGAGATCAAGGAGGTTCAGGGAGCCGACGCAGACGCGCAGCTCGTTGCCGAGGGCATCGCCCAGCAGCTCGAGCGCCGCATCGCCCTCAAGCGCGCGATGAAGCGCGCGATGAAGGTCGCGATGGACATGGGCGTCGACGGCATCAAGGTCCACGCAGGCGGCCGAATCAACGGCGCGGAGATCGCGCGCGTCGAGTGGTCCCGCGAGGGCAAGGTGCCGCTGCACACGCTCCGCGCGAACATCGACTACGGATTCGCGGAAGCCAACACCACTGCCGGCAAGATCGGCATCAAGGTGTGGATCTGCAAGAAAGAGGGTTTCCAGGCCCGTCAGCCCCGCGGCGAGCGCCGCGAGCGCCGCGAGCGCGGAGACCGCAAGGAAGGGAAGTAAGCCATGCCTTTGATGCCTAAGAGAGTCAAGTTCCGCAAGGTTTCGAAGGGCAACCGCTCCGGGTACGCCACCTCCGGCACCGAGCTCGCGTACGGCGAGTTCGGGCTGAAGGCGCTCACGCGCGGCCTTCTCACGGCTACACAGATCGAGGCGTGCCGCGTCGCGATCAACCGTGAGATGAAGCGCAAGGGCAAGCTCTGGATCCGCGTGTTCCCCGACAAGCCCGTCACACGCAAGCCTATCGAAGTCCGAATGGGCGGAGGAAAGGGCAACCCGGAGTTCTGGGCGGCCGTCATCCTCCCCGGCAAGGTCCTCTTCGAGGTCGGCGGCGTGAGCGAGGAAGTCGCGAAGGAGTGTCTCCGTCTCGCGGCGACCAAGATCGGAATCCATACGAAATTCATAACCCGCGCAGGAGTCAAGATCTAATGAGCACGGAAAACAACAACCGCGGCGCGCGCAAGGTCCGCAAGGGCGTCGTCGTCTCGAAGTCCGGCGCGAAGACCGTCAAAGTCCAGGTCTCGTACCGCGAGCTTCACCCGGTGTACGGCAAGGTGATCACGCGCACGAAGAACTACCACGCGCACGACGAGGCCGACACGGCCAAGGTCGGCGACACCGTCACCATCATGGAAACGCGTCCGCTCAGCGCCACGAAGCGCTGGCGCATCGTGAAGTAAGGAGAACCCCGAAATGTTGCAGGAACTCTCCAACCTCGTAGTCGCGGACAACACAGGCGCCAAGCGCGCGATGTGCTTCCGCATCCTCAAGCAGCGCAAGGAGTACGCCCACCTCGGCGACTTCATCCGCGTCGCGATCAAGGAAGCGTCCCCCACCGGGGCCGTGAAGAAGGGTTCGGTCGCCACGGCAGTGGTCATCCGCACCGGCAACCCCATCCGCCGCGCCGACGGCTCGACGGTCCACTTCGACCAGAACGCCTGCGTGCTGCTGGACTCCTCGAAGAAGAACCCGATCGGCTCGCGCGTGTTCGGACCCGTTCCGCGCGAACTGCGCGAAATCAACAAGGACAACGACGCGCTCCACGGTCTTTACATGAAGATCCTGTCGCTCGCGCCGGAAGTGGTCTGAGAAGGAGCTGAAAAATGGCTATCGCACGAATCAGGAAAAACGACACCGTCATCGTCGTCAGCGGAAATGACGCCGGCAAGACGGGCACCGTCACGAAGGTCGACCCCAAGAAGGGCACGGCCGTCGTCGCGGGAATCAACGTCCACAAGAAGGCCGTGAGGCGCACCGAGAAGACGCCCGGCGGCATCATTGACGTCGAGCTGCCCATCAGGCTGTGCAAGCTCATGCCCTACGACGCCGACAAGAAGGCCGGCACGCGCGTGCGCACCGGCGAGAAGGACGGCAAGAAGGCCCGCGTCTCGGTCAAGAGCGGCAAGGCCCTCTAAGGAAGGAACGAAACATCATGGCAAGACTAAAGGACGAATACGCGAGCCGCATGGTTCCCGAGCTCGAGAAGAAGCTCGGCACCACGAACAGGATGCTCGTTCCGCGCCTGCAGAAGATCGTCATCAACATGGGCTTCGGCATCGTCTCCAAGGACGAGCAGAAGTCCCTCGTGGACGACCTCGCGGCGATCACCGGACAGAAGCCCCAGCTCTGCAAGGCGAAGAAGTCGATTTCGAACTTCAAGCTGCGCGAGGGCATGGTCATCGGCGCGAAGGTCACCCTCCGCGGCGAGCGCATGTGGGAGTTCGCCGACCGCCTCATCTCGGTCGCGCTCCCCAGGATCCGCGACTTCCGCGGAGTCTCCAACAGGGGCTTCGACGGACGCGGCAACTACACGCTCGGCATCAAGGAGCACACGATATTCCCCGAGCTCCTCGAGGCCAGCGCGCACTCCGGCATGGACATCACGTTCGTGACCAGCTCGACCGACAACAAGGCCGCCAAGGAGCTTCTCGTCTCCATGGGCATGCCTTTCGCAGGAAGGAACTAATCCATGGCTAAACAGTGTCTAATCGAAAAGCAGAAGAAGACGCCCAAGTTCAAGGTGCGCGCGTACAACCGCTGCCAGCGCTGCGGCCGCCGCCACGCCTACATCCGCAAGTTCGGCGTCTGCCGTCTCTGCTTCCGCGAACTCGCCGTCGCCGGCCTCATCCCCGGCGTCACGAAGGCCTCGTGGTAACGTAAAAGGAAAGGAATCACCGAAATGACAATGGATCCCATTTCCGACATGCTCACGACGATCCGCAACGGTCTGAAGGCCCGCCTCCACTCCGTCGCCACCCCCGCGAGCAATCTCAAGGGCGAAATCGCCCGCGTCATGAAGGAAGCCGGCTACATCGCCGACGCCGTCACGACAAGCGAGTTCCCGAAGAAGCTCGTGATCACGCTGAAGTACTCCGACAGGGCGGTTCCCGCCATCACGGAGATCAAGCGCGTCTCGAAGCCGGGTCTCCGCCGCTACGCTCCCGTCAGCAAGATCCCCTCCGTCCTCGACGGAATGGGTCTCGTCATCCTCTCGACCTCGAAGGGCGTCATGAGCGCCGTCCAGGCCAAGAAGGAGAAGCTCGGCGGCGAGGTAATCTGCACAGTCGCATAATTCAGGAGCAAGGACAATGTCTCGAATCGGAAAAGAACCCGTCAAGCTCGCGGAAGGCGTCAGCGTCTCCATCGCGGGCCAGAAGGTGACGGTCAAGGGAAAGCTCGGAGAGCTCTCCTACACGATGCATGACGGCATCACGGCGAAGGAAGAAGCCGGCAAGATCATCGTCGAATGTGACGACGACAAGGCACATGGCAACTTCCACGGACTCGCCCGCGCGCTGATCAACTCCATGGTGATCGGCGTGTCCGCCGGCTACCAGAAGCAGCTGTCCATCGAGGGCACCGGCTTCAAGGCCGTCCTCAAGGGCAAGGAGCTCGCGCTCTCGCTCGGCTTCGCCTCCCCGAAGGTCTTCACGGTCCCCGAGGGAATCACGGCGAGCGTCGAGAACGACGGTCTCCAGGTCACGATCAAGGGTATCGACAAGCAGCTCGTCGGCGAGTGCGCCGCGCGCATCCGCTCGTACTACCCCGCCGAACCCTACAAGGGCAAGGGCATCAAGTACGTCGGCGAACACATCCGCCGCAAACAGGGCAAGAAGGTCGCCTAATAGCGGCGTAAGGAGCAACAGAGATGTTCAATCGCAAAGTTCAGCGTCAGAAGCGCCATCAGCGCCTTCGCCAGCGCGTGATCGGCACCGCGGAGCGTCCGCGCATGTCGATCTGCGTCACGAACAAGAACATGTACGTCCAGTTCATCGACGACGACGCGGGCAAGACCCTCGCCCAGGCGAACACACTCAAGGACGAGAAGGCCAACGTCGAGGTCGCCAAGGCGCTCGGCGCCAAGGCCGCCGAGGCCGCGAAGGCCGCCGGAATCTCGACCGTCGTCGTTGACCGCGGCGGATTCAAGTACACCGGCCGCATCGCGGCAATCGTCGAGTCCGCCGTCGAGGCGGGACTCTCCGTCAGCGCGAAGAAGGAGGACAAGTAATGGCCATGAATCGTGACAAGCGTCCCCAGGACCAGGGCGACGAGCTCGACGAGCACACAGTGTTCATCAACCGCTGCGCCAAGACCGTCAAGGGCGGCCGCCGCATGAGCTTCTCCGCCGTCATCGTAGTCGGTGACAAGGAGGGCAAGGTCGGCGTCGGCTTCGGCAAGGCCAACGAGGTCGCGGACGCTATCCGCAAGGGCGGCGAGGCCGCCCGCAAGGACATGCGCAAGATCACCATGAAGGGCAAGACCATCCCGCACGACGTCGAAGGCGTCTGCGACGGTGGCCGCGTCATTCTCAAGCCCGCTCCGGACGGCACGGGCCTCATCGTCGGCGGCGGCATGCGCCCCGTCCTCGAGGCGGCCGGCATCCGCGACGCGGTCGGCAAGTCGCTCGGCTCCAAGAACCGCCTCAACGTGGTCAAGGCCACGATGAACGCGCTCTCGAAGCTCCGCTCCGAAGCCGAGATCATGGCGCTCCGCGCGTAAGGAAGGAGTAACTGAAAATGGAACTTAACACTCTTACCAACACACCCGGCGCCCGCGAGCGCCGCAAGCGCGTCGGCCGCGGCTGCGGCTCGGGCATGGGCAAGACCTCCACGAAGGGCCAGAAGGGCCAGCAGTCCCGCAAGGGCCACAAGCACAAACTCGTGTTTGAAGGCGGCCAGATGCCCCTCGTCAGGCGCCTCCCGAAGCGCGGCTTCAACAACGCCCGCTTCAACGCGAAGGCCCTCGCCGTCAACGTCTCGGACCTCGAGAAGAAGTTCGAGGCAGGTGCGGAGATCACCGTCGAGACGCTCGCCAAGGCGGGCTTCACGGACAACAAGCAGCCGAAGATCAAGATCCTCGGCAACGGCGAGCTCACCAAGAAGTTCACCGTCAAGGTTCCGTGCTCCGCCTCCGCGAAGGCGAAGATCGAGAAGGCCGGCGGCTCCGTCGCCTAATGCTTTCAAGATCATGCAAAAAGAAAGGGTCCGCTCGCGCGGGCCCTTTCTTTTTGCCGTTTTCCAACCCCGCGCCAACCATCGGGAACCTCAACCCGCCCACAACCGTCCTTCAACAGCTTTATAGCCACGGACAAGCAAAACCCTTCTCCAACCATCTTTCAACCGCCGCGCCATCGCGCCGCAAAATGGCTGGACATTCGCTCGCATGAGGAAGCTCCGACGCTGATTCAGCCATTCCCCAACCCCGATATTGGCATCGTCAGCCGCAACTCAACCACAACAATTGCCCAGCCACGACCCAACCACGACCCAACGCCACAAGATGGATATCTCCGCAGTAGACGGCAAATTTGCCGCGATTGTGCATATCCGCCGCGAAATAGTGTATAATACTAGCCCATGAAGGTTCTTGTCATAGAAGACGATTTTGAACACATGAGGATTGTGCGGCGCGGGCTGGACGAAGCAGGCTTTGTCTGTGATGTCGCCAAGACCGGAGCAGAGGGCCGAGACATGCTCGCAAA
>JAEEOY010000156.1 GCA_016284515.1 Kiritimatiellia bacterium
CTCCCTGTGGGCTATTCTGGATGACACGTGGTAGATGGCGTCTTCCGCCACCAGCCTGTTCTTTCTCGCCATTGCCTTGCTCCTTTTCCGGGCGCCGGTGGAGCGGGGCGCCGCATGCCGCGTTCCCCCGCGCCGCCGGCACCCGCCGGGAACCTCGGGGAGAACGCATATATGATAGCAGTTTCCGCAAAAAGTTTTCTGACAATTCACTGATATTTCACTGATAATTTTGTCAGTTAAGCTTTTCGAAAACCGCATGGCGGGATCGTCCGACCTCGACGAAAGGCCTGAAAACACTGGGCGAAACGCATGTGCCCTTCCCGGCTCCTGGACGAAGAGTCAAAATTCACGAAAATTCGTCAACATGAAATTCCGTCAGTTTGGGGTTTTCATAGGGACTGTCCCCGCCGGTTTCTGGAGATTATGAGGGGGACTGTCCCCCACGATAACGAGGGGGAATATGGGGGACTGTCCCCATGATAATTCCCAAGCCACTGGGGACAGTCCCTGAATAAAATCCGCGCTGAGTGAATCCCTCGGGGTCTGTCCCCGAAGAAATCCTGGGGACTGTCCCCGCGGGAATCACAAACATGCCGTCCTCGAACGGCACGGGCGGAGTCCGCGCACTACCGAAGCGGGGGATGTCTTTTGCGTCCGTCGCGGAGCGACGGCCCCCCTGGGGAGTGCGGCAGGCCAGAAATTAATGGCGGGATGGGCGTGATTGTAGCGACCGCCACGCGAGGTAGATAGTGGGCACCTACCGAGGTACGTGGTGGGTAGCTCGCGAGGTAGGTGGTGGGTACCTCGCGAGGTGGTTTTCACTTCCGCCGCTCGCGGATCCAGAGGAGGAGGAGGAAGAGCGCGATCGCGGCGACAACGGCGAGGCGCGCACGGCGATAGGCAGTCTCCGCATCGACGGGAGGCGTGGGATCGGGACGGGACGGGACAACGGCCACGGCCTCGGTTCCGCCGGTCCGCTCCGCCGGAGGATCGATATAAGTCATCTCCCCGGTCTCGGTGTCTAGAACCTTGAGCTGAGCGGAAACCACCGCGTCGCGCTGCGTCTGTGTGGCGTAGTTCGCCATCGCCTCCTCGCGAGCCCAGCGCGTCGCAGCCTCGGCCGCTGTTGAATCTGTTTTCCCATCAATCATAGTCAAGTCTCCGTCAGTCGAACGTCACGATACCCTCCGGCAACTCACGCCAGTCGATCACCTGCGGCGGGTTGTCGCTGGACTTCGCAAGCCCCACCTTGTCGTTGTCGACAGTCTCGTTCGAGCCGGAGTACAGGCGGATATCCCAGTTCAGGTAAAGTTTGGTTGAGTATGTTATTGCCTCGTTGCGGCAGACAAGCGCCCCGTTGAAACTACAGTCGCCAATCCTACCACAAATAGTATGGTTGTTGTACAATACGGCATCAATCTGGTCTATCTTCGGTTGCGTACTAGTATACCATCCATATCTTTTATCATACAGTCGGACGGTCTTATATTCTGACAATGATCGTATAATGTCATCATTGCACACCGACTCGTAGTACTTGCGGTCGTAAGAGGTCTTGGGTCGATCCTCAAAATCATCTACGTCGTGATAAACGGTTTCGTCGTGCCAACCGTACTTATTCTTTCCGTTTTTGCCCACGTACCATCCTAAGACGGATTCTGTCTTGGGTTCCTTGTGGCTCCCTACCTTGACTCTTTCCGTTTCGCCACGGTCCTTGCCAAACTGCCCCGTGGAAGAATCGCGTCCGCCCGGTACGAAATCGGCGAGTCCTGCGCTCTGACACTGCGCAAAATAGGAGGAATCGACCTTCTCGACCGACTGGTAGTGCAGCCTAGAACTGCTAGTTGTGTCGTTAAATCTCTGTGGATAGCCAATTGCTGCGTCCGATGTGTCGCAGTCGTAGGCGGGAACATACGTCGATGTAGTCATCGTTCTCTCCATTGAGCTTTCCCATCCGTCCTGGGAATAATCACCAAGCACAATGTTTCCCTTGGCCATCAACCCAAGCAAGTCCTTGTTCTTGTTGTCTGTTCCAGAAGTCGACCTGTTGTTCCACTGCGGCGGATTCTTGTATATGATGTCGCCAACGATGTGGATGTTACGCCCAGAATATATGGTGCCCTGACCCTTGACGTAGCCCTTAATTATGACGTCGTTCGGGATTATGACAGGTCCGTTGATCTCAATGGGCTGGGCCGCTGTACCGACCAGCACGATTGCACCGTAGTCGGGAGCCTGCACCTGATTCCCATTTGAGTCATAGTAATACCGCTCTCCGGAAGGCCCCACGCCGTCGTAGTAGACCGAAACGAGCGTCTGCCCGCCCTTCTTTATCGTCGACATATTCGGATCAGCATCATGCAGTTCCTGTGCCCATGCGCGATAGTCACTGTCGTTAGAGGAGAGATCACCGATGTAGGGCATTTCAACGGAGAACTCCTGGTTCGGATGGAGTCGCGAACTCTTCGCTGAAGTGTTGGCATTTTCCGGAGCAGAATATCCGCCCTTGTTGATGCCACCTGTGATGGGATCCAACTCAAGCGGTCTGGCACGGTTGGACGTCCCGTAATCTGTCGAGGAACTCTTGTATTTCGTTAGTTCGTGCATATTGCCAACCGTCGTGCCCGAATCGCCGTAAATTATGCCGGGAACACCATTCGCGCCGAGGGTGTCGTTCCTTGCCGCATAGATGTGCCCATTTACTGTCACTTTATTGTCAAGCTTCATGTCGCCGTTGGAGCGAATGTCGCCGTTTACAAACGTCGAGTCGCCGCCCTCGAACCAGCCGAAGTTGTTGACGAAGTAGGCGTTGTTGAACACCTGCGAGCGCTGCTGGGCGAAGCGGATCGTCTCCTCGATGACGGATTTGCACGTGGCGCCTCCGCGTCCGGAGCGCGTTGCCTCCGCAACAAGAGTCACGTTGGCCCACTGGTCGCCGACAGTGTGCTCCACCCTGCCTATGCGCACCTTGACGATGCATCCGTTGTTGGTGACTGTCTCGGCGAGCGTGAGCGTCGCATCCCTCGTCCCGACGACCTTCCCGATCGTGCGCTTCGTCCCTGTGCTGCCGTCGTAGGCGTCGAACCAGTCGTACGAGCTCACGGACGTGACGCCCATCGCGTCGCCTCCGACGATTCGAGCAGCGCGGTTGAGGGAAAACTGGAACTGACGGTTGATCGCGGCCTTCGCGACCTCGATCTCGCTCTGCGCCGCGAGGCGGCAGATGCTCTTAGACTCGTAGTAGGACGTCATGCGCGTTGCCTGCGAGACGTACCCGAGCACTCCTCCGAGGACGATCAGGCTCGTGCCGGTGAGAACCAGCACGGTGATCAGCGCGGAGCCGCTTCTGAAATTCGTCTTTTTCATGGCTAGTACTTCCCGTCTACTCTGAACGGCTGGATGACGCCGAAGATCGGAACCACAACGCGCTCGCGCCGCACCATCGGCGTGCCGTCGGGGTTCTTCGCGTCGGACGTGAGGACAATGTCGAGGTTAAGCCTGACGGCGTTCTGCGACGAGCCGTAGGAGCTGGAGCCGACAGCCGTCGGGGTGTCGAAGGTAAGGATGTCACTCATGCTGTCACTCATGATGCTGGTGCCGAGCGGACGGAGCCACCTGTCGCCTGCGCTCTCGGAGGTGATCTTGTTGTTGTAGAGATACCGCCGCGTCCCGTCGCTCGCGGTCTCAAGCTCGATCTCGATCTGAGCCGGGGACGTGCTGCGTCCGGCAAGCGTCGTGCCCATCGTGCAGGCCTCCATCGTGATGGAGTTCCCTCCGGCGCTCACCGGTGCGCCAGAACTGCCGTAGGCGCTGGCGCTCAGCAGCCCGGCGTAGCGCACTCCGTCCCCCGAGGGCGACGCGCTGAAGAGAATCTTCTCGCGTATCTCGCGCGCGGCAAGCGAAAGCTCGCACAGGCCCATCGCGTCCTTGAGCATGCGTTGCGTCGTGATGAACGACGAGCCGACGGCAGTGAGGACAATGCCAAGGACCGCTACCGAGACCATCATCTCGACCAGAGTGAATCCGCGTCTATGCGTCCGCGCCCTCATCACTGCTGCCCCCTGTCCATCTCGCACTTCAGCACCGAGACCGGATGGTTGAACGACCTCGTCGAGCCCTCGTCCGTAACCGCGCCGTTGAACATTCCGTTGAGGCTCTTTCTGTCGGACGCCGGGCCCCACGCAAGGTCGACCGCAATCTCCCGCGCGGGAACGATGACGTCATGTCTGTTTACCGAGACGTCGCGAACTCGCACCGCCATGCGGGCGTCCGAGCCGGTGAGCGCCCGGCACAGAGTGGGACATTCGTTGGACGCGACAAGCCCGGAGTACACTATCCCGCCCGTGCCTCCCGCCGAGAGGTCGTCGTACTTCTTGTTTAACCACTTCCACGCCGTGTCCCATGCATATGCATCTGCGGCGAGGAGCTGGGAGTTCTCGTTGCTGATCTTGGCGGCGACGATGAGCCCCTCCATCAGCGCGAGGGTCATGAGGACGGCGATCGAGCCGGCCAGCATCACCTCGACGAGCGTGACTCCCGGACGCGCCTTCATGCCTGCACCTCGCCTTCCGTAAACAGCGCGGCAAGCGCAGACTCCACAGCCGACGGGT
>JAEEOY010000157.1 GCA_016284515.1 Kiritimatiellia bacterium
CCAGAAGGCCCGCCCGCTGCCCGGCCGCCATGCCGCGTCCGGCAACGTCGCGCGTCGCGGCGTTGCCCGCGGCCGCTCCGCCCTTGCCTCCGCCGGAATTCGCGCCGAGTTCGAGCGACACCTCGACATCGTCCTTGACGATCGTCATCGTCGCCTTAACGGGATCCGCCTCCGTGACCTTCCATCCGTTGCGCTCCTCGCCGACCTTGAGGTAGTAGTGGACGGGCATCTTCGGATTGGAGTTGTCCGTAAAGCCGACGGCCGTCGCGCCCTCCGGCGTCACGTTGATCGCGCTGAAGTGGATCGAACTCTTGATGACAGCCTGCTCGCGCGTGAGCTCCTCCTCGCCGCGCGCGTTCCCCTTCGGCGCCTCGCTCGACGGCTTCGTCGGATCGAAGTTAGGGGGCGGCTGGCCGAACATCTGCCTGTCGATGATCGGCTGGTAGCGCTCGAACGGCTGCTGCTCCGCGAAAAGAGCGGAGGCGCCGAGCGCGAACAATGCCAGTGCTGAAGCTTTCATGTTGTCATGCCTTTCTGCGCTCGAGGCGCACGCGCAGCGAACCGACCGCAGCAGCGGTGTTTGCGATCGACGGATCGTCCGCGCTTTCCACGACCTTGTCGGACGCCGCGCCGTGCAGCCACACGGCGGACGCCGCGGCGAGGAACGGATCCCCGCCGAGATACGCCCAGCGCGCGCCGAGGACTCCGGCCAGGAGGTCGCCCATCCCGCCAAGCGCCATGCACGGATTTCCCGTGCCGTTTACATACTTCCGCGCACCGTCGGACGACGCCACGACGGTGCCGCGTCCCTTGAGGACGACCGTCGCCCTGTAGCGCGCAACAATCTCCGATACCGCCGCATCGCGCTCCGCCGCGACCTTCTCGCGCTTCCAGCCGAGAAGCCGCGCGGCCTCGCCTTCGTGCGGCGTGAGGACGATTTCCTGGCCCGCGGCCGGCTTGTAGCCGCCCTTCTTGCCGTACCACTGGGCCAAGACCGTGAGCGCATCCGCGTCGAGGACGAACCTGCCCTTGCTGCCCGAAAGGAGACGCGAGACGATTACCTCCGTCGTCACGGACTGCCCGAGGCCCATTCCGATCACCGTGACGTCCGCCTTGGGCGGAACGCACGTCGCGGAGAGCTTCGTGAACGTCGCCTCCGGAACAAGCGCGCCCGCCGCATAGCGCGAGGCGTCCGGAACGACGAGCTGAACGAGCCCGGCGCCCCCTGCGCGCGCGCCGAGCGCGGCGATTACGGGCGCGTGGGGGTAGTGGGGACACCCGCCGACAATGGCAACCGTCCCGACCGAATACTTGTTCGCATCGGCCGGGCACGGAGGGAAAGCACCCTCCAGTTCTGCGGGCATTGTCGTGACCATGCTTAAATTATACACTATTTTCTCGCCGAGGGGAATACGGCGCGGCAGAAGATTCCGCTCGGACACTTGAGACCGCCGCCTTCGAGAAGCATCTCCCCGGACTCGAGGGAAGCCGCCGGAAAGAGCTGCGAGAGGATGTTCTCCGCAACGATCGGGGAGAGACCCGGCGTGTGGCTGGAGAAAAGGACGAAGAGCGGCTTCTCGGAAAGGAGATCGCGGACAAGCGACAGCGTCTCCTTGAGGTCGCGCTCGATCTTGTACATTTCGCCGCCTGCACCTCGCCCGAACGTCGGCGGATCAAGCACAATCGCGTCATAGCGCCTGCCGCGCCTGATTTCGCGCTTCATGAACTTGTGCGCGTCGTCGACGATCCAGCGAATCGGCGAGTCGGCGAGTCCGTTGAGCCTCGCGTTCTCCCTCGCCCACTCTACCATGCCCTTCGACGCGTCGAGATGGCACGCCTCGGCGCCGCCGAGCGCAGCTGCCATCGTGGAGCCGCCGGAATAGGCGAACAAATTCAGGAACGTCGGCCTGGCACCACCGGCATTCAACCGCTCGGCGATTGTGTTCCTTATCCACTTCCACTGCGCTCGCTGCTCAGGGAAAATGCCGAGATGGCCGAAGTCCGTTCCGCCAAGCTTGAACTTCACGCCGGCGGTCTCGATCGTCCACTCCTTCGGAATGTTCCCGCGCCCGTGCCAGCGGTTTCCGTCCTCGCGGTCGAAGGACGCGTCCGCGCGCGACCATTCCGCCGAGGGGAGGGACGGACGCCACAGCGCCTGAGAGCAGGGCCGAGCGAGGACATAGCGGCCGAAGCGCTCGAGCTTGCGTCCGTCGCCGGAATCAAGGAGCTCGTAGTCGTCCTTCACGACGCCCATCCGTTCTTGAGGTTCTCGAACTGTTCGAAGAATCCGGGATACGACTTCGCCACGCATTCTGGGTTGTCTATCTCCACCTCGTCGTCCGCAACCGTCGCCCCGACGGCGATGGCCATCGCGATGCGGTGGTCGTCGAACGCGGAGAACTTCCCGCCCTTCAGCGCCTCGCCGCGCCCCTCGACCGTAAAGGAGTCCTCGTCCGTCTTCGTGTCGACTCCAAAGCGCTCCAGGACGTTCTCCATTGCCGCAACGCGGTCCGATTCCTTGTACCTCAGCCTCGTCACGTTGGAGAAGCGCACGATTCCCGACGACGCGCCCGCCACGACGGCAAGCGCCGGGAAGATGTCCGGCGACGACGAGATGTCGATTTCGACGTGCTCGCCCTTCCAGGCGGCCGCAATGCGCGGCGCGATCTCGGCGACGGCGCGGTCGGGCTGGGACGAGTGGGTGTCGAGCCTGTCGAACATGACGAGGCTGCCGAGCGCGTTCATCGCATACCAGAACGCGGCGCCGGACCAGTCGAGCTCGACCTGCGTGTCGGGCTGGGGCACGTATGTCTGCCCGCCCGGGATGTCGTATCCGTTCTCCGCGATGCCGACGTAGATGCCCGCGCCGGAGAGGACGCGCAGCGTCATCTCGACGTATCCGCGGGATTCGAGAGGAGTCGTAAAGCGTATCTGCGAGTCGCCCTCGAGGAGCGGAAGCGCAAAGAGGAGTCCGGTGACGAACTGCGACGAGACGTCGCCGCGCAGCTCGTGGAGTCCGCTCTTGAGGTCGGCGTAGTCGAGCTGCGGACGCTCCGAGAGGCGTCCGCGGGTGAGGAACGTGACGGACTTTCCGAGCGCGGCCGCGACTGGACCGAGGA
>JAEEOY010000158.1 GCA_016284515.1 Kiritimatiellia bacterium
GCAACGAAATCGGCATAGCCGATCTTCTTTCCGTTCTGCTTGAGCGCAGAAGCGGGGAAGGTGTAGATGCGTGCGTCGCGCTCCGCCTTGTCTTCGATTACGCGGCTCATGATGTCGTCGGCGGCCTGCGGCAAAAGGCAGCTGCCGAAGTCATACGCGGGGGCAATCTCCGCCTTGCGCGTTACAGAATCGACGAGGAACCCCCAGTTGCCGTTGTGCCTGTCGAAGTTGCCGAGGAACGCATCGACGACAAACATGTCCCAGAAATGCTCACGCAGCTCCACCGGGTCGACAAAGGACTGAAGCTCGATCGTCTCAAGCACGTCGTTCAGCTCGGTTTCCGTACCGCCAGTATCGGAATCTATCACCGTGTTCTTTATGGAGCAGAAGTCATAAAGGACCTTGCCGTCCGCAGTGAAGTCGCGGCACGCGCAGACAGTCTTGGTCTTGCCGTTCGTGAAAGTGCCAAGCCGAGTCTCCTGGGCCTTAAGGCCGATCATGTTGGCGATTGTGCTTGCTAGATGCTCGCTGTAGCAGCTGTTCGAGTAGGAAAGCGCCGTCGGCCTGTCTGCAGCCGACGGAGGGAACTTGACGAGCCAGACGGCGCCGTTATAGCGGACGGCTATCTTCTTTCCGTTCGCGCCATTGTAGGCGCGTCCGGGAAGTCGCTCGCAAGCGGAGAAATCGATTGGCTCCGTCATACGTCCTTTCCCCAGAGATACTTGTCGCGGAGGTACTGCGCCTGTTCGCGAGTTATGGCGTTGTCGTTTATCTCGGCAATGTTGATCGAGCCGTATAGCTCGCCCCAGAGACAGTCGAGAAGACGAGACTTCTCCTCGACGCCCTTCTTCCAGGCCTCGAGGTCATGCGCCAGATACGGTGGCAGGTTTCGCTCGTACATCTCGTTCATACCTTGCGGAGACTGCCCGCGCAAGCCTACTTCGTGATTTCCGGATGCTGCACGGCGAGCGGCGTTCCCTTCTGGGAGACATAGTACATGTCAAGGACGACCGTCTTGTCGCCGCGGTTCTCGCCGTGGTGGATGGTGCCGACCATCTCCACGACCGGCTCACCGGTGCGGACGGTCTTCTCCTTGCCGTCCAGCCCGATGATCGTGAGCTCGCCCTGCTGCACGATGCCGTAGTTAATCACGGGATGGTGGTGCCAGCCGAGCTTGCTGCCGCGAGGGAAGATGTAGCGCTTAACGACGAGCTCCGGCTTGCCGACGGGGTAGTCCGGCAGCTCCGCGCCGTCCCAGCTCTGCGACGTGCGCTTAAGCTCCAGCACCTTGACCTCCGTCGCGTCGTCGTACTCGGAGAACGCCCCGCCGCCGCGCGGCGACGCGCACCCCGTAAAGACTGCTGCCGCGCCAAGCGCAACCGCCGCCGCAAAACAAGCCGTGAAAGTCCTTGCTGTCATAACCTTGCCTCCTCCGGAAGATCCCTAGCTACGAGCCTACCGCCCCGTCGGCCTACAGCTTCTTGAGGAAGCCGCGGATGGAGCGCTCGCGCGCCTCGACCGACTCGCACAGCCTGAACTGCACGCGCGCGCGGTTGAGGTTCTGCTCCGGCTGCGTCGTCTTGAAGTAGACGTTGCCGGCGAGGTAGTCCTGGAAGAACCTAAGCCCGAGCTCGAACGGCAGCAGGCGGATCGAGTCGTAGAGATACGCGCGGTCGGAGTCCGTGAGGAACGCCCCCGCCTCGCGCATGTAGCCCTTGCAGAACGCGGCGGCGAGGTCTTCGTCGAAGACGACCTTCGCGAGGTTCGTCTCCTCCTCGCCCGCGGGGTTGCAGATCGAGCGGAGCGCGTCGCCAAAGTCGAGATGTATGAGCCCCGGGCTCACAGTGTCGAGGTCGATCATAGCCGTGCCCTTTCCGGTAACGTCGTCGATCATGATGTTGTTCACCTTCGGGTCGCCGTGGAACATGCGCTTCTTGAGCTCGCCCTTCTTCTGCGCCTTCTCGAGGCACAGCGCGAGCGAACGGCGCTCCTCGATGAACTTCGCGAGCCTCTTCGCCTCCATCGACGCGCCGAGGAGCTCCTTCGCCTCCTTCGTCTTCAGCGTCTTGTCGTAGTTCTTCAGGTAGCCGCTGGTGACGTGGAAGCCGGGGAGCGGATCCTTGATCGTCTTGGGGTCCATGTCGCTGATGAGATAGTGGAAGTGCCCCAGCGCCGAACCGCACTCCATCGCGTGCTCCGGACCCTGCGCGACATCGAAGGCGTGCGCGGACATGATGCGCGTGATGACGCGCCAGACGTCTCCCTTGTCGTCCACGACGTAGTCCTTGGAGTCCTTCGACTTGATGATGCGCGGCATCTGCCACACGCGGTCGTCGCGTCCCTTCGCCGCGTCGTCCTCGAGCTTCTCGTGGCAGTGCTTGGTGATCTCGTGCATGTTCTCCATGATCACCTCGGGCTGCGGGAACACGTTGCGGTTCACGCGCTGCAGGATCACCTGAGTCTCGGTGAACGTGTTGCGGTAGATCGCGAGGTACGTGTCGTTGATGTTGCCGTTGCCGAACGGCTGCAGCGCCACGAGGCGCCCCTTCACGTTGAACTTGTTTATGAGAATCGAAAGCTCCATCTGATTTTTCCTTTCTGTTTGTCAAAGCGGCTTCAGGAAGAAGGCATCGTGCGTGATCGCGAACGCCCAGTCCTCGGGCATTCTCTTCAGCTCGTGGCCCGCTCCCCAGCTGTCGGTGTAGAGTATCTCGTGCGTCTTCTGGTTGTATCCGATGATGAGGCGCATGTGCCCTCCCGCGGCCTGCGGAAGGCCCGGCTCGGGGAACATCCCCAGCGTGACTCCCCAGAAGACGGGGATACCCTGGTCCACCTGCGTCTTCACCCCGGCCAGGAACTTCTTGTAGCGCGAGTCCTTCATGCGCATCTTCTTGATCACCTTCGGCTTCATCGCCGCGCTCATCTCGCCGATGTGCAGCACGTTGCCGTGCATGAACATGGACATGGAAAGCTCGCGCTCCCCCTCCGACTTCGCGGCCTTGTTGTACTGCTCGATGTCCTTCTCGATGTCGCGCATGTCCGAAGTCATGGAGACGATCGACGAAAAGCCGAGCCTGCACTTCGAGCCGACGGTGCGGACCGTCTGGACCATCTCGGAGATCGACGTGCCGCCGCGCGCCGTCGTGCCCGCCGCCTGCGCTATCTCGTGCTCGTCGATGGCGAAGCCGTAGTAGCGCAGTATGCGCTCGCTCGTCGCCGCCGCGCAGTAGCCCTTCTGCCCCTGGTCCACCATCGGCACGTTGTCGACCCATACGTCCCCTTCGGCGTTCTTCTTGACGTTCGCCTTCGCCTTTGTCTTGGAGACGATTCCACCCGGCTTAGAGGCGGTCTTCGGCTTCGACGCGCCCTTGGGGCTCATCGTCACGCGCACGTAGTCCGCCGTCAGGTCCTTCGCCTTCGCGCCGTTCACGCCCCACGCGAGGTCGACGTTGCAGTCGCCCTTGTTCCACTTCTTCGCGAGCTGGAAGCCTCCGTTCCTGAGCTTCTTCTTCTCGGGATTCGAGCCGATCTTCCCGCCCGGCTGCGCCTTGGACGCGATCTCGTCCAGGAGCTCCTTCAGCTCCGCGGCGTTCATCCCGTCCAGATCGCGGTCGTCGCCGCGGTTGTAGAGCGACATCTCGACGCGCGTCGCGCCCTCGGCGCCGTAGTATATCCTCGCCTCCCACACGTCGAGTCCGTGCCACGTGCACTTCCCGCGCCCCATGCAGTTGACGATGTCGCGCTTCTGGCTCGCAAAGCCGAAGCCGTCGCCCTGGTGCTCAACGGTGAAGTCCACGGCGGACTCCGTCCACGCCTCGCTCTTCGCGAAGTGCTCGCCGAGGTCGATGGCGGAAAGCATAAGCGGAAGAATTATCGCTAGCATGGCACGAAGTCGAGCCTCCTCTGCCTGAAATCGACGCGCGCAATGTGCACCTTCATCCGCGTGCCCGCGCGCCATCCGCCGCCGCCAGGCACGGACAGCGACTGGTCGCTCTCGTTGTAGCGGACGAACCTCTTCGAAAGGAGGCTCACGTGCACGAGCCCCGAGACCGCGAGGTCCGGAATCTCCACGAAGCACCCGAACGGCATGCACTTCGACACCACCGCGTCGTACTCCACGATCATGCGCGTGTTGAGCTGGTCTTCGAGAAGGCGGTACTTCTTTATCTCGAGGAGCCCCCTCTCCGCCTCCGCCGCGATCTCCTCGCGCTCCGACGTGTGCTTCGCCCAGGTGGCGAGGAGCTTCGGCGGACGCCGCGCGTTCCCGCCGGAGATGTAGTCGGCGAGCTGCCTGTGCAGCGTGAGGTCCGGATACCTGCGGATGGGCGAGGTGAAGTGCGCGTAGAACTTCTTCGCGAGGCCGAAGTGCCCGATCTTCGACCCGTCGTAGACGGCGCGCTTCATCGAGCGCAGCACCATCGTCGCGAGAGTCGGATAGAGAGGATTCTTCTTGATCGTCTGCAGGAACTGCGCGAAGACCTTCGGGTTCGCGATGTTGCCGGCCTTTACGCCGAGTCCGCGCAGCTCCGCGCGGAGCATGTCGACCTTCTCGTCGTCCGGCGGCTCGTGGAGTCGCGCGAGGATCTTGATCCCCTTCGGCCAGAGCTCCTTCGCGACGGCTTCGTTCGCCGCCACCATGCACTCCTCGACCATCTGGTGCGACTCATCGTACGGACGCGTCACGAGCCCCGTCATCTCGCCGTCTTCGTCGAGCGTGACCTCCGCCTCGGGAATCTCGATGTCGAGCGCGCCTGCGGCGAAGCGCTTCGCCCTGAGCTTCTGCGCCAGCGCCGAGACCTCGCGAATCGTCCTAAGCTCTCGCTTGCCGATCTTCCCCCCGTTCTCGCACCTTCCGTCCCCGCCCAGGATGACGTTCATCACCTGCTCGTACGTGAAGCGGGCCTTCGAGCGTATGACGCTCTTCGCAAACTCCCTCTTCACCATCTCGCCGGACTTGTCGAACGTCATGAACACGGAGAACGCAAGCCTGTCCTCGCCCGGCACCAGCGAGCACACGCCGTTAGAAAGGCTCTCCGGAAGCATCGGCACGACCTTGTCGCACAGATACACGCTCGTCGAGCGGCGGTACGCCTCGCGGTCGATCGCGCTGCCGGGCTTCACGTAGTGCGACACGTCGGCGATGTGCACGCCGAGGACGAGGTTGCCCTTGCGGTCCTTCGAAAGGCTGAGCGCGTCGTCGTAGTCCCTCGCGGACTGCGGATCGCACGTGAACACGAACTCGCGCCTCAGGTCGCGCCGCCCGCCCTTGCGGACCTCCGCGTCGCCGTCCGGAGCCTTCGGAATGCGGCGCGCCTCGGCGAGCACGGACGGCGGAAACGCCTTCGGCAGCTTGTAGAACTTCATGACCGCCGAAGTGTCCTCCTTCGGCGTCTTCCCCGGCGCGGGGAACATCGGTGTGTTGTCGAAATCAATCTTCACGCCGAATAGTATACCAAAAATCCACGCTGAATTTGGTATAATCTGCGCATGGCTTTCAACAGCGACGATAGTGACATCCTTGTGGTAGACGACGAGCGGACCATCCGCGACGCGCTTTCCGCGGCGCTTGCGGACGCAGGATACCGCGTCCGCACGGCGCGCGACGGCGCGGAAGCCCTCACGCTGGCCGCAGAGAGACGTCCGGACCTTGTGCTTCTCGACGTCATGATGCCGCGCATGGACGGATTCGAGACGTGCAGGAAAATGCGCGAGACGGACCCCGACCTCCCGATACTGTTCCTCTCCGCGCTCGGAGACGAACGCTCGCAGATACGCGGACTCGGCAGCGGCGCGGACGACTATGTCCTAAAGGACTCCCCGACGTCCGTACTCCTAGCTCGCGTCGCCGCGTCGCTCAGGCGCGCCGAGCGGACGTCCCGCGCCGGCGACTTCGACTTCGCGTCATGGCGCGTATCGTCCGCGAAGATGGAGATGCGCTCGCGCTCCGGCGCTCTCGTCGCCCTTTCGTACCGCGAGCTCGCCCTTCTTCGCCTTCTCGCGGCGCACAAAGGCGAAGTCCTCGACCGGATGTTCCTCCAGTCGCAGCTCCGCATGGACGACGCAGGCGACAACGTATTGAGCGTCGTCGTCTTCAACCTCAGAAAAAAACTCGGCCCCGACGCTGACGCCGTAAAGGCGGTGCGCGGGGCCGGTTATACCTACGGGAATCTCTCCCGCCTTACTTGACGGGCTCGAGGCGCTCCTTGCCTCCCATGTAGGGGCGCAGGACCTCGGGAATCGTCACAGAGCCGTCCTCGTTCAGGTGCTGCTCGAGGAGAGCGACGACGAGACGCGGCAGCGCCACGCCAGAGCCGTTCAGCGTGTGGACGAGCTTGGTCTTCCCGTCCGAATCCTTGAAGCGGCAGTTGAGGCGGCGAGCCTGGTAGTCGGTGAAGCACGAGCAGCTGGAGACCTCCAGCCACTGCTGTTCGCCCGGGGCCCAGAGCTCGAGGTCGTAGCACTTCGCGGCCGAGAAGCCCATGTCGCCGGAGGAGAGCAT
>JAEEOY010000159.1 GCA_016284515.1 Kiritimatiellia bacterium
AGGACTTGGACAAGGGGCCTGCGATGGAGGCCGATGTCGGCGCGACGCTTTTCCCGTCCTGGTGGCGAATCCTCAACAAGGCGACCGATCCCGTCCAGTCGCGGCGCTACCAGTCCGCCAAGGCTCTGCTAAAGGATATGGAGTCGCTGCGAGTACGGCTATCGATGACGTCTGTTTTTGGGTCATGGCTGATGAGGGGCGCGATGAGAGGGGTGTCGGTAGTAGTGATTGCGCTATTGACCATTTTCATTGCCTTCAAATTGTACGCATGGAAGATGATAAAGGAAACCATACCACCCGAGGAGAGGGGGTCCATGTGGGAGTTTTTTATGGAATTTTGAGCATTACCTGGGCTGTAGAGAATAGGATGTTCAGTGTTTAAATGCTTTGTGTGCGGCGTCCTCGCGCTTGATCGCATCCGCGACCATCGAAACGAGGCCGTGTTCGTTCTTTTCGTCTAACCACGCCCACTGTCCATTAGGATTGAGCTCCAGGAACCACAGTTCGCCTTTCTTGCGGATGAAGTCGAAGCGTCCGAATCTATAGCCCGTTTTGTCCATGAAGCCCTTGATGGCCAGTTCTTCCTTCTGCGAGAGTTCGCAGCGCGGCCATGCACGGGGTTGTTCCATGAGCGACTTGCGGGAATCTTCTGCGCCGAACGAATCGCGCGGCGCATTTGCCGCGTAGGTCTTGCCGTCGATGTATACGACGGTCACCTCCTCTTCGCCGTCGATCCGCTCCTGCACAAACCAGGGGTAGTCGAGGTCGAGTGCCGATGGATCAATCTCGCGGACCAGAAACATCTTGTCTTGTCCGATCGCGGTCCCTGTCAGCGACTTTGCGACCCATCTGCCGCGCCTTAGCTCATCTGGCAACTCGCCATGAAAGAAATGCCAATGAGCCACTCGGAAGTATTTTTCGGACAGGAGAAGTTGTCTGAGTTTTCCGAATTTATTGCTCTGGCTTCTGAGAAGTGCCGTCAACCCGCGGCTGTGGCATTCGCGGAAAAAATCGTTGAATAATTCCTCCGTCTCCTTGCGGCGCCAGTTCTCGAGACAGCCGAACTTAGGGACGTCTATTAGGTCCATGTACATCGGCTTGCGCAGATAGAACGATGTGAGTGTGTGGTTGGTGATACTTCTCCCTGAAAGCTTATCGGAGATGCGGAATCCATTGCGATGGAAATCCCACGAGAAATCAGTTGGCTTGTCGATGTTGAAGCGCAGGATGTCGTTGGAATCGAACTCCTTCATGACGAGATCTGCCGTCGTATCCTGACTGCATGTGGAGATGAATATCATGGTCTATGGAGCCCCTGTGCAAAAGTAAGTGGAGTGGGGCTGGCGTTTTTGCGCCAGCCCCAGGGTAGTTCATCCAGATTCAGTCCCATGTGTTCGCGTCGTCAACGGTGTAGCCGCCGCCCATTGCGAAGGACTGCGTGAAGTTCGTGGACGCGGTGATGTTTCCGCCTCCGACGGGCTTGAGACCAGAGATGCTGGTCGCGATGTCATTCGGTGTCATTTTTGTTTCTCCTTTGTTTTGGTTAACCAAGTGCAGCGGACACCCATCCGTTGCAGCCTCATATACGAAGACTATTCCGGAATCTGACAAAAAATCTTTTCGTCGCAGAGATCGGCAACGGCGTCATCGTGCGTCACGACGAGGACGATGCGTTCAGGTGCGAGTTTGCGCAGCAACCTGCCGAACGCGGCGCGCGCGGCGGCGTCGAGGTGGTTCGTCGCCTCGTCGAGGACTAGCAGACCCGGATCGCGCGCTAGCGCGCGGGCGATTGCGAGGCGCTGGCATTCTCCGCCCGAGAGGGAATGTCCGCCTATGCCGACGCGCGTGTCGAATCCGGCAGGGAGCTTTCGCGCCACCTCGTCCAGCCCGCTTGCCGCCGCCGCATTTTCCACCACCGACGCTCCGAATGCCGGATCCCGCAGCGTCACATTGTCGCGTATTGAACCCGATACTACAAGGCTGTCCTGGAATACGACGCCGATCCTGCGTCTGAAATCGCCCATGTCCATGTCCGACATCGGAATTCCGTTCACAAGGAGCTCTCCTGACTGAGGCTCCAGTGCGCCGACCGCGAGTTTCAGGAGCGTTGTCTTGCCTGTGCCGTTCGCCCCGACGAGCGCGACGGCGCGGCCAGCGCGAAACACCCCCGAAAAATCCTTTATGACAGGTTTCCCTCCAGGATAGGCGAAGGTTACTTTGCGGAATTCGATGGTTTCGATTTTGCCTGGCTTGCGTCCGCCTTTCCGAGCCTTTGGATGCGCAAGTGCTTCTTGCAGGGAATCGACGGCTTCGCGCAGGGTTGCGGCTTCGGGGAGAAGTGAGACTATGCCTTGGACGGACTGCACCGCCGTCATGAAAAGCATCTGGTAGACGACGATGTCTCCGACTGGGATCGACCCCTTGGCGGCGAACGTCCCGGCAACGCCGAGAACCACGACCTGTCCGACGACGAGGATCGCGCCGAGCAGTGCGCCGAAAGCGACGGAGAGTGAGTCGGTCGCGCTGTTGCCGCCGTTCAGCGCGCTGAGCGCGTCGCGCGGCGAGTCGGCGAAGCGCCGTTCCGCGTCAAGAGTGCGCAGGAAGGGGAGCGTGCGGAAGAAGTCGAATAGCGCGATAAATGATTGGTCGCTTCGTGTCCTTACGATTCGGGAGTTTTGCGAGAAGCGCCGCGCGAACGGCAGAAAGAGCGCGACAGCAAACGGGATGAACGCAACGAACGCGATGCTGAGTGCGGTTGAGCGCGAATGAAGCGCGAAACCCGCGGCGAACATCGTCACGAGCGCCGCGAGGAGTCGCGGATAGAGTCCGCTGACGAAACCTCCCACCGCGGATGCATCGCGCGTCAGTTTTGCGACGAGTTCGCCGCCTGGGAGGGACGAAAGCTCATGCGGGGCAAAGTCCATTGCGGATTCCAGTATCTCGTTCTGAAGCTTAAGCTCGATTCTACGTGCATGCCTGAGGATGAACCGCTGCAGGAAAGCGGACCCCGCAGCTGACGCGACGGACAGCGCGGCGAGTTTCAGGAATGGATGGACAGCAGGTCTTCCCGCCACAAGCGCGTCGATGAACTGGCCCGTCGCGAACGGTATGGCGATGCCTGCGACGGTCTGAGCGACGAGCAGTGGTGCGTGTGCAAACGCCACAGCTGGGGACGAAAGGAGCCTCGCGACGAGAAACCTTCCTCGTCCTCCCGTTCTTCGAGCCTCGTTCAGCAGTCTGTCCATATTCCACCCCATATACGACGCAAATCCAAAAATCTGACAAATAGGGAGTGGACATGCTCAAGCCCAGGCAGGCCTGCGGACGAAATCCTAAATCCTTAGGTCGATGCATACGCTATGGTGGAATATGGTATAATTTTCTCCGTATGCAAGGCGATACGTTGAAGGTGAATCCGCAACTGCCATCCTGCGGGAGCTGGCGGCTCAAGCGGGAGATTGGCCACGGCGCGTACGGCGTGGTCTATCTCGCAGTCGCTCCGGACGGCGAATGCGCCGCAGTGAAGGTCTGCCGACGCGATGCCGCCGATCCCGAACGCTATTCGCGCGAACTGCGCGGCGCGAAGCTCTATCGCGCGATTCCGCCGCAGGAAGGACTTGCTCGGATGTGGACGCTCGTCGAGACGGATTGGGGCTTCTATGCTGTGATGGATCTCGCGGACGACGAGTTCGAACGCACGGAGGGCTCGCTTGAATCCTATTGTCCAAAGACTCTCGCCAGCGTCATCAAAGGCGAGAAGGCGCTTCCTCTGAAGGATTGCGTCAATCTTGCCATCTCTCTATCGAAAGGACTTGCCGCGCTTCAACGGCACCATCTCCTCCATCGCGACATCAAGCCCGCGAACGTGCTGTATGTATGTGGCCGTCCCGTGCTTTCCGACCCTGGGCTTCTTGTGGAGGAGTCTGAGGCGGTTTCGCTCGTTGGAACGCCCGGATATGTTCCGCCCGAGAAGTTCACCGACGCCGCGAGCGACATCTACAGCCTTGGCCTTACTCTCAAGGCCGCAAGTTTCGGACGTCAGATCGAGGACTTGGACAAGGGGCCTGCGATGGAGGCCGATGTCGGCGCGACGCTTTTCCCGTCCTGGTGGCGAATCCTCAACAAGGCGACCGATCCCG
>JAEEOY010000160.1 GCA_016284515.1 Kiritimatiellia bacterium
GGCGGCGCGGCGATGTCCATCGGCGGTGGCGGCGGCGGTGGCGGCGGCGGTGGCGGCGGCGGCAGCGGTTCATGCGTCGTGACGGACAATAACGACACCTACACCCCGTCGAACATCGACGGCGGCAAGGGCGGCGACGGCAAGGGCGGACAGGTCGGCGGCGGTTCGGCCGGCGGCACGCCCGAGTCCAGCACCGAGCACAACAACTACAGTGAAAGCGGCCACCCGATCTCGCGGACCGGCGCGGGGGCCGCCGGCGGCGATGGATACGCGCAGGGCGCGGGCGGTAAGGTCGTCGTTCTGCCGACGGCCGCGCTCTCGTGCAGCCCGGCGTGCACCGTCGACAACGGATCGGGCCTTCCGCAGGAGCAGTTCCTCAAGGTTACGGTAACGCTTGACTTCGGTCTCAAGGAGAACGGCAGCGCGAAGACGATGACGTTCGAGCAGCCCTTCGCCTGCAGGATGGTGCCGCTTTCCGACGCGGCGCGCGTGACGCGCGCGGGCTACAGGTTCGCGGGATTCTGGCTGGACGACGGAACGTGCCTGTACGGGCCGGACTACAAGGCGACGATGGCGATGTCGCCGTATGTGTCCGACTACACGCTGCACGCGCGCTGGGAGATCGATTCGAGCATTCTCGCGATCACGTCGTCCGAAGACTCGGAGAGCGCGCTCGACGACTACGGCAACACGACGATCACGCTGCGCGACGCGGTTCAGGCGCTTGTCGACAATCCGCATCTCGTCGGCGGGGATGGCCGCCGCCGCGTCACGTTCGAGAAGCTCGACGCGACAAACAGAGTCATCCGGCTCGCGCGGCAGATCGAGATTCCAGCGGGCGTGCGGTCGTTCGAGATCAACGGGCTCTGCACGCTCGAACCGGGGCAGAAGGGCGTTGAAATCGTCGCTGGCGGAAACCGGCCGGCTCTGGTCTATCAGGGCAAGTCGTCGGACGCCGACGGCGTGTTCTCGCTCGCAAGCCTCACCTTCAGAGACGCCGACGTGTCCGACAACTGGCATGGAGGTGCAATTCGCGTACAGGGCGGGGCGGCCGTCGCCGTCGACGCCTGCGCATTCACCGGCAACATAAAGACCGACGCCTACAACGGCGGCGCGATTTTCGTCTATGACAACGGCTCGTCGCTGCTCGTGTCGTCATCGACATTCAGCGGCAACAAGGTTAGCCATCATGGCGGCGCGGTGTATGTACACGGCGGCTATGCGCTGTTCGTCAATACCACGTTCAGCGGCAATACCGCCGGTGACCTTGGCGGCGCCATCCTGGAGGACGGCGGCGGCGAGATCGATCTCTTGAACTGCACGTTCGCGGGCAACACTGCAAGGACCGGAGGCTCGATCTACAGCGCCAATTCCAACGCGAAAATCACTGCCGTCAACTGCATATTTGCCGATGCCAACGCCGTGACGGCGAGCTCTGGCGAGGTCAAGACCTACTGGTGCTCGATGGATGCATCTCCGGCCACTGCATTCACCGCGTCCGGCATGGCGATTACGCAGGTCGTCGCCGGCGTCACGCATGTCATCCATCCGCCGCGCGGCGGGGCGGACGCGGGCAACGAAGATGCCGCGGAGATATACCACGATTCGGGCTACAGCCATGTTCTGGCCGTCGGACGCGACGGGACGCGCGTGCCGCTCGCGGGCGACGCGAACCAGGCGACGATTCCATTCGTGGTTGACCAGCTCGCGCAGGTGCGCACGGCGCCGACGCGCGGCGCGGTGCGCCTCGCGACCGGAACGGAGCCGGTCGTGGTGGAGATCGACGGCGTGTTGACCGACGAAAACGGCTACGCCAAAGCGGCGGGAACAACGATCGATACAACGGCGACAATCACCTACAGCGACGGCACGGTTGCTTCGACTGATCTCGTCGTCAGAACCGCCGAGGCGGGCGTGTTCGGACTTTCCGTGCCGGTGGATGGCTCGGACGGCCTTTCGCACAACGTGACGGGCATCAACATTCCGGCGCTCGGTTCGGATACGATTGAAGTGACGATGGCGCCCTACGCGCTGAAGGCGGCATCCGTCGACCTGATCGCGTCGCCCGACTACATCGAGCTGGAAGGCGACGACATTTCCATCGGCAACGTCGCGGCGGGGTCGATTGCGGCGGCGAAGTCGTTCGACGCGCGCAACGCGGGTTCCTTCACGGCGGGCTCGCTGAAGGGCTTCAGGGAGATCAATCTCGAGAGCGTGTCGGTTTCGGGCGGTTCGCTGAAGTGGCTCGGCGGGTCGGGTCCGGCGGCGGGCGTCGCGTTCGCGAACCTCGGCGCCATGTCGGTCGGCGGCGGTGTGCAGACGAGCGTGTCTTCTTCGCTTTCCTGCGGTGCCGGCGGCACCCAGTCCTTTGACGTGGGCGAGGCGGAGAACGACGGACTCTTCCAGCTCCAGGCGCGGTGCAGGAACCCGAACGGCGGCCAGCTCCAGATCGATGTCGTGGAGGGCGGCAACGTGGCCTTCAACGTGACGCCGAAGGGGACTGTCGGGCCGGACGGCACGGATCGCCGTCTCGTCTGGACGATACCCGTCCGCAATGGCCAGAAGATCCGCCTGACGATGTACGGCGGCTCGTCGGCGTTCGAGCTCTCGTCGGTCAGGGGGCAGTTCATCTACTTCGGCGTGGCTGAATGAGGGTTGAACGGTTGAAAAGTTGAACGGTTGAAAAGTTGAACGGTTGAAAAGTTGAACGGTTGAAAAGTTGAAAGGTTGAAAAGTTGAAAGGTTGAAAAGTTATGAATTTCGAGAATCATGATAAATTTCACAGGGAGGGCAAATCAATGAGCCTTGCACGAAAGTTCTCTGAAACTTTGAGAAGTTGCTTTTCAACTTTTCAACTTTTCAACTTTTCAACTCGCGTCAGCGTGGCAATGATGGCGGCGGCCGCCGCGCTCTGTGCGATGCCGGCCTACGCGGAAACGGTGCAGATCGCGAGCGCCGCCGACTGGGCCGCGTTCGCGGGCCGCGTGAACAATGGCGCTACGGCGCTCGACGCGGTGATGACCGCCGACGTGACGCTCACGCAGGACTCCCCGCGCGTCGGAACGGACGGCAATCCGTATGGCGGCGCATTCGACGGACTGGGGCATCGGCTGACGTTGAACTGGAATCTGCCCGGCGTGGATTTCGCGGCCCCGTTTGCATACGTCGCCGGCGCCGCAATTTCCAATCTCCACACGTGCGGGAGCATCACCACGGACAGGCATTTCACATCCGGGCTGGTCGGCGACGTGAAACTTCCCGGCACCACGATTTCCAGCTGTCGGTCGTCCGTCGCAATCACAAGCAGCTATTCCGGGGACATTACGGGCGGTGGATTCATGTCCAGAACGATCCAGGTGGTCGATACCAAGATAGACAACTGCCTTTTTGACGGATCGCTCCTTTTCGCGAACGGACACAGCATCGGCGGGTTCGTGGGATATAACGAACATGATGCTGCGATGAAAATCAGCAACTCCTTGTTTGCCCCGCACGAAGTGGTGTTGTCCTCAAACTATCACTGTGCGACATTCTGCAGGGGATACAACAACATCACAGTGGAAAACAGTTTCTATACGCAGGCCATCGCTACGCCGCAGGGAACCGACACGTCCACCATGAGCGCCAGCGCACTGGTTGACGCTCTTGGTTCCTCGCATTGGAGCGTGTCGGGCGGCAAGCCCATGCTCTCAATCTTCGTCGTCGGCCCTATGTCGCTTTCCGACGGGCAGATATACACCGTCGTGAGCGACGAGTCGATAGATGGCAAGAACGGCGAAAGCGCGATTACCGTCGAGGACGGCGCGAGCGCGATCATCAACATCAAGAGCGGGGCGACGCTGACGGTGAGTGGCGCAGACGCGAATGGAGCCGCCGGTGCCACTCCTGCCATCTATGTTCCCCAAACCGCGACGCTCTACATCGTCGGCGACGGCACTCTGGTGGCGACGGGCGGCGCGGCCGCGAACGGCGGCAATGGCGGCGACGGCAGCGCCGGTGAAGTCCAAATCGACGCCCGTCGCGGCAGAGGCGGCGC
>JAEEOY010000161.1 GCA_016284515.1 Kiritimatiellia bacterium
CGTCCCGACCGGCGCCGGCGGCCTCCTCAACGGCATGAGGACGTTCCACTTCTTCACGATCCCGGACGAGGACGGCCTCAAGAACGGCGGCAACGGCAACGGCCCGCGGCGCCGGCTCTTCCTCAAGTGCGAGACGTTCGGCATCTTCTGCTCCACGGCGCACCTGCGGATCTTCAACAAGCCGGCCTCCGTCGCCGAAGGCATGAAGACGCGCGGCTATCGGTTCGGCGACATCCTCGAATCCATCTGCCACGGCTCCTCCCTCTTCGCCTCGCTCTTCACGCCGAAGGAGGCCCCCGGCATCCGCAAGGAAAACCTCACCAAGGTGCAGAAGGATGCCATCCTGTGGGCGCAGAACAAGCTCCGGACGAAGTATCCGCAGCTGGCGGAGCGCCTCACGGCAGGGAGCGTCCTCGACGGCGCGGGCCTCAACAAGATGATCGACAACATGGCGTGGATCCTCGAACACATGCCGGAGGACGAAGACGAGCGGGCCTGGATCACGGACGTGCTCGACTACATGTTCGCGCCCCTGGAGGCGAAGTTCGGCAACGAGAAATACGGCGACGCCGGCAACCGCATCGGCAACGAGATCATGATCAATGCGAGGGACCTCGCGTAGCGACATGCAATTAGGGAGGGATTGAATGGAATGGAAGATTCTTGCTGCGCTGATTTCGTCATGCGCCGCATTTGTCGCGCAGGCTGGCGAGACTGGGCGCTGGTATGATTCTGAACAGCGCCTGTCGTGGGGTTTCGCTGTCGAGAACGGGGAGGCGACGATCTCCACGCCCGACTTCTGGGATTCCAACGCGCGCGACAACTGCAAGGGAGACATAGTCGTGCCGTCCCGAATCGGGCCAGACGGCCCCGGCGGAAAGACGACGTATCCCGTGCGAGACATGGCGCCTGGGCTCTTCCGCAACTGCACGAAGGTCACCGGAGTGACGCTTCCGGACGGCATCAGGCGCATCGCTCCGAATGCGTTCTACTTCGACAGGAATTCGACGATCACCAATATCTCCGTAGGAGCCGGATGCCTCGACATCTGCGATAACGCGTTTCTGCGGTGCGAAAAGCTCGTCTCGCTCAACATCCCGAACACTGTCACCAACATCGGAGCGAACGCCGTATCCCTCTGCAAGGTCCTTCCGCGAATCGACATCCCCGGCAGCGTAAAGACGATCTCGGACAGCGCGTTCGCCGCCTGCTACGCGCTTGAGGAGGTGTCGTTCGGCGACGGCGTCGAGATTATAGATGCGGACGCATTCTTGAACTGCGGCGCCCTCAAGTCCGCAGATCTGCCTTCCTCGGTCCGTTCCATAGGCGACCGCGCGTTCTACGGATGCAGCGCCCTCAATTCCGTCGTCCTCCGCGAAGGGCTCGAGTCCATCGGCTTCTGCGCCTTCACCCAGTGCGAGTCGCTTCTGAGCGCGTCGATTCCGGAGAGTGTCTCGTACGTAGGCGAAAGGGCGTTCCAGTACTGTCCGGACTCCATATTCGACATGTCCGCGGTGCCTGGCGTCCTTATGCTTTCCGGATGGGCCGTCGGGGTGAAGGACCCCTACGGCGAAATCGACCTTTCGGGGGCTGCAGGCATTGCCGACGGACTTTTCAACGAACAGCGCAGTGTTACCGGCGTCGTGCTGCCGGACGGGCTGGATGCAATTGGCGCGAGCATGTTCAGAGGGTGTTCTTCGCTTTCGTCGGTTACGGTTCCGCCAACTGTGAAGTCGATCGGCGACTACGCGTTCATGGGCTGCGAACAGCTCTTGTCGGTCGTGATTCCGTCCGGCGTCACCAACATCGGCGAGCAGGCGTTCGCGTACTGCAGGAAACTCGACGGCGTTACGCTTCCCGACGGGCTTCGCGAAATGGGCGACAGTGCCTTTGACGGATGCAGCGCGCTGACTTCGATAAAGGTGCCCGCTTCGCTGAGGCGAATTCCGATGGCCGCCTTCCAATGGTGCACCAGCCTCGGCGAGGCGACGGTGGAGGAGGGCGTAGAGACCATCGGGAACGCCTCGTTCTACGGCTGCACGGCGCTCCCCGGGTTCAGGATCCCCGACAGCGTGAAGATCATCGAGGACATAGCCTTCGGAGAGTGCGGGCAGATGCTCGACACCAACACGATCGAAAACGTCTCAATGCTGGACGGCTGGATCGTCGGCAGCAGCCAGCCGCTCCTTGTGTCCGTTGATGTTCCAGGCGATGTGCGCGGAATAAGCGACAATGCCTTCGGCTACCGCCGCAACCTGACGAGCGTCGTGCTGGAGGAGGGTGTCCTGCGCGTGCCGGAGCATATGTGCGACTGCGCGACATCCCTTGCGGAAGTCACGCTGCCGGCCTCGCTTCTGGAGATCGGCGACTTCGGATTCTACAACTGCGATTCCCTCGTCGAGGTGTTCGTGCCGAGCAACGTGGTGTCGCTCGGCGAGATGGCATTCGGCGGATGCGCCGTCCTTGAGACTGTATACCTGCCTGTTGCGCTTAAGGGCGGAGTAAACGAGACGAACCTGGTCGACGGCAGCTTCCAGGCGAAGGTCGTCTACTATCTCCCAGACGGCTCCCTGGTGGTCGATCCGGAATCTGAGGATCCGGATCCGGAGTCCGCGGCGTTTTTTGTCGGCGACCTTGGGTTTGCGTCCGCCGACGAACCGGTCGAGACCGGCCTCATGTGCGGCGTCGCCGTCGAATGGCCGGTCTCCGCGACGGGGCTTCCCGACGCGGCATTCAGGGTCGCGGGGCTTCCGTCTGGACTCAAGTTCACCGCAAAGGACGTTGTGGACGCGAAGACCAAGGAGTTGCTGGTTCCCGCGAACACGATCTACGGCGCGCCGACCGCGGCAAGCAGGTTGGATGCAAGAACGGGTGACGTCATGCCCTCCGAGGTGAAGCTTACCGTTATGGCCGGAGGCAGGGCTGTCGATACCTATGTGCTTAGGCTTTATGTCGCACCGCTTCCCCCCTGGGCTGTCGGCAGCTTTGAGGGAACGGTCGGTACGTCGCTGCCGGACGCCGGAATCGCGACAATGACCATCACTGCCGCCGGAAAGGTGAACGGCAAGTTGTCCGTCGGCGGAACGAACTGGACGTTCAAGGCCGACTCATTCGCCTTGACGAGCGAGACAGATGCCGTGACCAACCTCGCAATCGAGGCGGTTGCGGCGGCAGGAAAGTCCACAGTGCCGATATCACTTCGCCTCGCACGATTCGAGACGGATTACATTCCGGATTCCGCGACTGCGCTGGCGCAGGGAACGTTCGGCGGCACCCCTGCCGAACTATGCCGCCTCCCCTGGGCCGACAAGGGCGATCCCGCGCCGGCCAGGTGTATCGCTCCGTATGCAGGCGTGTACACGATGATGGTGGACTGCGGAGGCGAGGATGGGACGGCGTCGTTCGCCGTCGATGAAAAGGGTGTGGTAAAAGGCAGCATGATCCTTCCGGACGGTACGAAGACCCGCAAGGTCTCCTTCTCCGGAAGCGTTCACACGAGGGCGGATTCGGTCTGCATGACGGCGTATGCGCCGCCTGACGCTAGAAAGGGCCATCCCGCCGTCTTCGAGACACGTCGGCTCGCGCCCTCTGCAGGGCCTTTGGACGGCGAGATATCCTATCGCGATCCCGGCGTGCTCGTGTCCGTCGCAGAGCTGGTCGAGGGCTCCGGTGCGTCAGGTGCGGTGACGATGAATCCGAAGTACGGACAGGTCGCCGCCGGAAAGGTCGTCACGCTGACAGCGAAGGCCTCTCCCAACAGCGTATTCAGCCGCTGGGTCGTGACGCCGCCTTACGACGCCGGACTTGATCTTTCCTCTCCGACGATCAAGGTGAAGGCCGGCGAAGATGGCGACGTGCCGGTGACGGCGTATTTTGTGACCGCCGAGGAAGACAGGGCGAACGTCTCTCTCGCAGTCGACGGAACATCTCTGTGGAAAGACGCCAATTTCCCGAAGCACATCCAGTGCGGCGTCGCCCTTGAATGGCCCGTGACCGCAGTGACGCTGTCAAAGGCGGCGGTCAAGGTCGCGGGGCTGCCTACAGGGCTGAAGTTCGCCTACAACGGTGCAAAGGGCTCATATTCCGTGGCCGGAGTGCCGACCGCGGCGTCGAAGACGGATGCAAAGACGGGCGACGTGATTCCGTCCGTTGTCAAGTTCACCGTCACGACGGCCGGGAAGGCGACTGTCGTCTTCACGTTGCCCGTGATCGTGGAACCGATTCCCGTCTGGGCTGTCGGAACGTTCGACGGCGCTCTTGAAGGCGGCGGTCTCATCCAGTCGTTCGCCGTCACGGCCGGCGGGAAGATAAGCGGCAAGATGCTTTCGGACGGACTTGCATATACATTGTCCGCTCCGGCGTTCGACGAATTCAAGGGAGGGGTCTTCCGGGCTACGGTTGTCGGCAAGAGCGGAAAGTTCGTGGTGACGAATGACGTTTCCATCGCCGAGGAAGGCGGACGCGGCGTCGCCGTGAGCGAAGACGGCGGCTGGACCGCGTGGCAGACCCTCTGGAGGTACGAGCCATGGAAGACCGCTGCGAAGCCGTTCGCAAAGGCCCCTCCGCTGACGGTGGATTTCGGTGGCGCAACCGTTACGATGAAGTTCTCCGCCACCGGCGCTGTCGCCGCCTCGGGCAAGTTCGTGACAGGCGTCGACGCGAGGACCGGAAGAGACGTCGTCTACACGGCGAACTGCTCGACCGTACTGATTCCGTCCGGGGACGGACAGTATGTCGCCCATCTGTACTTCCCTCCGAAGGCAGGAAGGTTCGACGGTTTCGCGTCCGAAAACTCCCTCATATGGAACGGTTCGGCGTTTATTCCCGCCGAGTAGTCCCGGAGCAACGACTTTGCCCTGTTCAGCTTCCGGAGCTTGCGCACACTAAGGAGAATGACGGGGAAATTTGGTATAATATCCACAAATGGAAGAGAAAACTACAAACCGCGTCACGAGGTGGACGCAGAAACTCCTCGACCTCTCGCTCAGGAACCGCCTGCTGAACGCACGCGACTCCAAGCAGCTCCTGCCCCTCGAAGGCGGCGATGTCGCCGAACTCGAGAACCGGCTCTCCTCCGACCGTCCGGTAGCGATAGAGGGGGCTTCGGACAAAAAGCAGTCCGACGCGCTCCGCTCGTCGCTCACGCCCGAGGAGACGTCGCGCCGCCTCCGCGAGCTCTACCGCCTCGCGAAGACGGAGCTCGAGGAAAGCGGAGTCAACGCGCTCTTCCTCGCAATCGGATTCCTCAAGTGGCGTCCGAAGGGCGCGAACGCGAAGGACTACCGCGCGCCGATTCTCCTCATGCCCGTAGGGCTCACTCGCAAGAACGTCCGAGAGGGATACGTCCTCTCGCGCCTCGATGAAGACACCGAACTCAACGCGACGCTCGTCGAGTTCCTGAAGGCCGAGTTCGGCGTGAAGGTAGAAGGGCTCGATCCGCTTCCCGAAGACGATTCCGGCGTAGACGTCAAAAAGGTCCTCGAGACCTTCCGCGAGGCGGTGAAGGCGTTCCCCGAGTGGGCGATAGAGGAAGGCGCGGCGCTCGGCAACTTCTCGTTCGGCAAGTTCGTGATGTGGAAGGACCTCTCCGCGCGCGCCGACCAGCTCTCGGCGCATCCGTTCGTCGCGCATCTCATGAAGGGCGGCGGAGACTACGACGACGGCGTCGAGGTGTTTCCGCCCGAGGAAGTCGGCGCGCACATCAAGTACGGCGAACTCTTTACCCCGCTTTCCGCCGACTCCTCCCAACTTGCCGCGGTCCTTTATTCCGCGATGGGCAAGTCTTTCGTCCTACATGGTCCGCCCGGAACAGGCAAGTCGCAGACGATCACGAACCTGATCGCACACAACCTCGCGCACGGACGCAAGGTGCTCTTCGTCTCGGAGAAGAAGGCCGCGCTTGACGTAGTCCATCGCCGTCTCGAAAAGGTCGGGCTTAAGCCGTTCTGCCTTGAGCTCCACTCCAACAAGTCCGGCAAGACCGATGTCCTCGCGCAGTTCAAGGAAGCGCTCGAATACGTCGACAAGGGCACGCCCAAGGAATGGCAGCGAACCGTCGACCAGATTTCCAACTACCGCTCCGAACTCGACGCGGTCGTCGCGGCATTGCACAAGCGGCAGAAAAACGGACTCACAGCCTACGACTGCTTCGCGTCGAAGATCGCGCAGGGTGCGAAGACTTTTGCCATTGCCGGTGGAAAGCTCTGCGACTGGAGCGAGAAGGACGTCACTGATGCGCGCGAACTCGTGCTGCAGGCGGCGGCCGACTGGCGCGGCACGACGCGCGAGGCCGTCGAGGCGCTGAAGATCGTCGCGTCGTTCGACTGGAATCCGTCCGCGCAGGACGAAGTCCGCGGCAAACTTGCCGCGCTCCGCGCGAAGGGCGGCTTTATGCGCGGACTCTCCGTCCTCTTCGGCGGAGGCGGCGTGCTGCGCTTCTCCGACGGAGTCGTAGGGCGCTTCGACGGATTCGGCGGAGATTTCACCGCGAAGCTGGACGCCGCGATCGCCGCTATGGACGAGTCGCGCGGCGCGATGCGCTACCGCGCGTCCGTCACCGCGGCGGCGAAGCGCATTGGCGGCGCATTTGCCGCGGGGTTTGCGGACGGATCTGTTGACCCGAATTCCGTCGGCGAGTCGTTTGATCGTTCGTTTGCAGAAGCAACCCTCAACGAGATACTGCGAGTCGAATCGGCGCTCGCGTCCTTCGCGGGGCTGAAGCGCGAGGAGCAGGTCGTGGAGTTCCGTCGCCTTGACGCCGAATACGCGGAGCTTGTGAAGCACGCGGTGCGCGCACGGCTTGCGGAGTCGCTTCCGCTCGGAAGGCTCGGCGACTGCCCGGACGGATGCGAGCTCGGGATCATACGCCGCGAGTGCGCGAAGAAGTCGCGCCAGAAGCCGATCCGCCAGCTGCTCGCCGAGGCGCACGCCATGGTCGGACGCCTCAAGCCGTGCTTCCTGATGAGCCCGCTTTCCGTCGCGCAGTATCTGCCCGCCGAAGCGTCGTTCGACTTGGTCGTCTTCGACGAGGCGTCGCAGATTCCGGTCTGGGACGCGATCGGCGTCATTGCGCGCGCGAAGCAGTGCGTCGTAGTGGGAGACCCGAAGCAGATGCCTCCGACGAACTTCTTCCAGAAGGGCGAGACTGGAGAGGAAGACGAAGAAGGGAACGAGGACCTGGAGAGCATCCTCGACGAATGCCTCGCCGCGGGGCTCTACTCCGCGTACCTCAGCTGGCACTACAGAAGCCGCCACGAGTCGCTCATCTCGTTCTCGAACCACAACTACTACAACGACAGGCTCTGCACGTTCCCTGCGGCGCGCACTACTCCGCGCCTCGGCGTTGCATACCGCTACATCGAGAACGGAGTCTACGACGCGAAGGCGAGCCGCACGAACAAAGCCGAGGCGGAGGCGCTTGTCGACTACGTGTTCGAGCGCCTTGCAGATCCCTCGTGGAAGCGCCGCAGCGCAGGCGTCGTCACGTTCTCGATGG
>JAEEOY010000162.1 GCA_016284515.1 Kiritimatiellia bacterium
TCGCACACGACGACGAACTCGCGCTCCTTCGGCATGCCCGGGAACGAGCCCTCGCGAGGACCGATGGTTAAGCGCTTCTTCGCGTCGTCCCACTTGAGCGGAATCTTCTCGAACGCACCCTTCTCGTAGGCATACGTCTCGTTGTCGTCGGAGTACAGCGTGAACGACGCATCCGCGCCGGGATAGACGCGCAGCTCCGTCGGCTTACCGGTCTTCTCCGTCGCGTACTGCACGTCGGGTCCGAGCGGAAGTATCGACCCCGCCTTCACGAAAAGCGGGAAGCTGTCGATCGGATACTCCCTCTGCAGCTTCGAGCCTCCGACGAACTTCTCGCCCGTGCGGAAGTCATACCAGTCCGCCCCGACAGGAAGCGCAACCTCGATCTTGCGGCTCTCCCGCTCAAGCTTCGCGACCTCCTCGGGCGTGCGCAGCCAGAACTTGACGGAACGGTCGAACCTGTCGTTGAAGTAGTCGATGCGGAAGTCGAACGCCTTGCCGCCCTCCGGAACCGTGACGCGCGTCGCCTTGCTGCGCGCGGCCTGCTTCGCCCAGTCGCGGAACTTCTCCTCGCCATCGAGCCATAGCGCGAATCCGTCGTCGCCTTCAACCCCCAGTTCGTAGACCCCGGGCTCGGAAAGAGTCACCCTGCCCGTGTAGCGGGCCGAGAAGTTGTCTCCGCCCGCAAGCCCCTCAGGCCACTCGACGAGGGGCGGACCAGGCCACGTGTCGTTGACCTGCGCGACAAACGTCTCGGAAACCTTCTCCTTAAGGTCCTGCCCCCTGAAGTACTCGACCTTCACGCCCGCCTTCCCGTCAGGGGTCGCCAGCATTCCCGCAGGGACCGGCGAACCCGAGCCCGTGGTGTGTCCGGTGTAGATGGGACGCGTAATAATCGAGGTGTAGAGCGACGGACCGAACACGACGGATGTCTGGTCGTCGGTCGCGCCAGGCGTTCCCGAGAAGTCGATCCACGCCGGACGCACGAACGGACGCCCCGTCTCATGAACGTCGCGCGCGAGCGAGTAGATGTACGGCAGGAGCCTGTAGCGCAGGCGCGCAGCGGAAAGGAACGACTCGTAGTATTCCGGATGCTTCTCCTTCGCGCGGAACGGCTCCTTCGCAACGGGGCTCGACACGTGCCAGCGGTATACCGGATTGAAGATCGCGAACTGGTTCCAGCGCGCGAGAAGCTCGAGGAACTCGGGGTTGTTCATGGCATCGCGGCCGTAGTGTCCGCAGAAGAACCCGCCCGTGTCCTGCGTCCAGTAGGGAAGTCCGCTCATGGACGCACCCAGGCCGCCGGCGATCTCGTCCTTCAGCCGCCCCCAGCTCGCGCCGGTGTCGCCGCTCCACGGAATCGCCGCATAGCGCTGAAGCCCCGCCCACGCAGTGCGAGTGAGAGTGAAGGTGCGCTTGTCGGACGTCGCGCGCTGGCCTTCGTAGTTGCCCATCGTCGTGACGAGTCCGTAGGTGTTGAGGTAGCGCGTGAAGTCGCCCATCTCGTTCCTTCCGCACGCCTTGATCTGCTGGACCATCTTGTCCGCGTTGTGGCACGCGTCCCTCGTCTCCAGCTCCGAGCCGTCCATCCACATCGCATCGACGCCGACGTCGATGAGCCCCTTCTTGAGGTGCTTGAAGTATATCTCGCGTCCGAGCTTCGAATAGGCGTCGTAGACATGCGACTTGCCCTTCGAAATCCAGTGCCCCGGAGCATAGCGCAGCTTGTGCGAATCAAGCTCGCGCGCAACGTCGGTGTCATCTCCGACATCGGGCCAGATCGAAGTGATGAGCTTCACGTGGAGATCGTTATGAAGCGTGTCGCAGAGTCCCTTGGGGTCGGGGAAGCGCGACTTGTCCCACTGCATCGCGTTCCAGCGGTCGTTCCTCGCGTCCCAGTACTGCCAGTCCTGGACGATCCAGTCGATTGGATACCCCAGCTCGCGGAAGCGCGAGACGACGTCGATCAGCTCCTGCGCGGACTTGTAGCGCTCCTTCGACTGGAAGTATCCGAAGGCGGCCTTCGGGAACATCGGCGCCGCGCCGGTGAGCATGCGGTACTCCGCGAAGCGCTGGTCGGGATCCGAGCCGTACATGAAGTACCAGTCGCTTCCACCAGGCGCCGACTCTCCCCAGAGCGAGAGCCCGTCTGCCTTGTCGTGGAAGATCGACTGCGAATAGACGTCCCAGAGGATCATGTAGCCCTTCGAGCTCGACCACACGGGAGAGAACGCAGGGATGTTCGTCTGGACGATCTTGATCTTCTGTCCGCGGAGATTGAACTTTCCGGACGCGGCTTGCCCAAGTCCGTACAGCCCTTCGCCCTCCTCGAGCTTCCAGCGCTGCGTCACCTCGTACGTGGGCTCGCCGTCGATTTCGATCTCCTTGAGCGTGCAGGGATCGGACGGCTCGCGGAGAAGAATCTTGTCCGCGTCGGAGAACGCAAGCGCGCCAGTCTTGCGGTCGATGGAAACGGTGAACGCCGCGCCCTCGACGACAAACACATCCGCAGTCTCGCGCAGCTTCGCGCCTACGGCGGTTGGCTTCGCGACGATTGCGAGCGACGGATGCTTCCAGTGGTCACGCCCTAAGTCGGACTTCACGCGCAGCGTGTTCGGTCCGTAGAAGTCTAGCGTGCGGCGGACTTCGCCGTTTATCACGACGAATCCCGTCGCCGTTTTTTCCACCGAGACATCGGCGGAGGCGCAAAGCGCCACGATGCTTCCAACAGCCGCAATGAGCGGCGCGATTCCGATTTTCATGCGTCTTCTCCGTTTCTGCAGGGCAGCATGCCCTATGCGCCGCTATTATACACAAAACGGAGAAGCGCAATCAATCACCCGAACGGGGAGTTCAGGAATTGTGGATGCGGTCGTTCGCGGCGGCAACCTTGGCGCGGAGCTCCTCCTTGTGCGCGCGGAACTTCTCGCGGAGCGCAGCGTCCGCCGTGCCGAGAATCTGAACCGCCAGGAGCGCGGCGTTCGTGGGGCCGGCCGAGCCGACCGCAACAGTGGCGACGGGGACTCCGGACGGCATCTGCACCGTCGCGTAGAGCGCGTCAAGTCCGTTGAGCGCGCCACCCGCAACCGGGATGCCGATGACGGGCAGCACCGTCGCCGCGGCGAGCACTCCGCCGAGATGCGCCGCGCCGCCTGCCGCCGCGATGATCACCTTGAGTCCGCGCTCCTCCGCCGTGCGCGAATATTCGATTGCGACGTCGGGCGTGCGGTGCGCGGATATGACGCGCGTCTCGTACGCGACGCCGAACTTGTCGAGCGTCTCGCACGCCTTCTTCACGAGCGGCCAGTCGGAGTCCGAGCCCATTACGATGCCAACGATTGGATTCTGCATTTCAATTTCCCTTTCTGAACGTTGGGGAGATTATACCAAATCCAGCCGCAGTCCGCCACGCGGCCACCCCGCCATGTTTTACTTCTCGTGCTCCTCGCAGGAGAAGCGGAACCAGTCGAAGTCGACGCATCCGCCAGGCGCCTTAGTCGGATAGCAGAACAGCGCGAAGCGCGAGCCGACGAAGTAGCGCTGCCAGTCGAAGCGGAGCGGAAAGCGCGTGCCGATCCTGCGCCAGTTCCTTCCGTCGAGGCTCCAGTCCATCTCCGCCCAGTCCTGCCCCGGACGGAAGTCGGCGCGCACGCGCATGTACACGATATCCGACTTGAGCTCGACGGACTCCCTCTCCGTCTCCTCGGCGCGCGCGTATCTGCGTCCGTCGTCGAAGACGCTCTTCACCTCGCTCATGACGAGACGCTTCTTCCCGCCTTCGCAGACGACGGCGAGAACGGCGCTGTCGGACTGGAACGCGGCGAGTCCAGCCCTGTCGCCGTCCTTCATCCTCGACACGTCGAGCCTCGTCTCTCCGGCGCACGCCGGGCCGACCATCCGCTGCGTGAGCGTGTTGCGCGCGGTGACGATGCTCGGCGCGACCTTCTCAGCCTTGAGGCGCAGCCAGCCCGGACGCTCCGAGAGCGACCACGCACCGTCGAGCGGATTGTGGTTCCACTGCCAGCGGAGGTCAAGGGCCTTCTTCGCGAACTCGTCAGAGCCAACGATGCCGGAGAGCGACGGATACAGCTTCGCCGTGTCGTTCGGGATCTTCCCGTCTTTGTCGCCGAGCATGGGCCATCCGTCCTTCCACGTCACGTCCATCAGGCACGGAACGCGTCCGACGCCGCCGCGGTCCTGGAAAACCAGTGCGCGCCACTTCCCGTCCGGACACTCCACGACGCATCCCTGTCCGACCCCGCCCCAGCTCTCGAACTCCGTCTCGAGTATGACCTTCTTCTCCCACTTACCCGTGAGCGAGCGCGAACGGTAGCAGACCTCGCGGCGCGGATGGCCGGGCAGGAACGCCGAGACCATCATGAGGTAGTAGTATCCGTCCTTCTTGAACGCGGCCGAGCCTTCGAGAAGTGAAGTCTCCTCCCCGCGCTCGAATAGCTGGCGGTCCAGTCCGCCCGGCTTGACGCCCGTGAGATCCTCCTTAAGTTCCGTGACGCGCCCGGAGCCGTGGAAGACGTACACCCTTCCGTCATCATCAAAGACGAGCGAACCGTCGTGCAGGTGCGCGCCGCGGCTCAGGAGACGCCACGGACCCTCCGCCTTGTCCGCAGTGTACATGAAACCTCCCGCGCCGTTCACGATGAACCATGCGTAGAACTTCCCCTTGTGGTGGACAAGCGACGTCGCCCACTGCCCGGCGCCGTACCCCGTGCGCCCGCCGTCCGCCTCGAACGAATACTCGGGATTTGTGTCGATGCGGTCGAAGATGTAGGAGACCGTCTCCCAGTGGACCATGTCCTTCGAGCGCATGACTGGTCCGCCCGGCATGAAGAACATCGTCGTCGTCACCAGATAGACGTAGTCGCCCGCGCGGCACATCGTCGGATCGGGACAGTCGGCGAACAGCACCGGATTACGGTACGTCCCGCCGTTTCGCGGCACATCCGCCGCGAGCCCGACTAGCGCCGCCACGAGCGCTGCAAATGCAAACAGTATCTTATTCATGCCATCTCCTGTTTCGGTTGAATTCGCCGCCATTATACACGAACTCCACATGACTTGTAAATAGTCCATTCGGGCGAGAACTCGTGCCAGGCAAAAGGGTGTCCGTCGCTCCGTTCTCCACAGGGACACCCTGCAGGGGGTCCGTCGCTCCGCGACGGACATTCGCAACTCTCGCTCAAATCAAAATAATCGGGAGCATGCGAAAGTGACGAATGTAAAGTGGCTGAGAAGTCAACTGCTCCTCGCCATTTCTTGTTCCGTCGCGGAGCGACGGAACCCCCTGGGCCAACATCGCTTCAAGAATTCCCGGGGACTGTCCCCGCTGTTCATAAATCGTGATTGGCGTCCCGCCGCTTCGATAATCGAGTAGGGGGAGTTCTACTCCCCCTCTCACACCACGGGGCGTGCCTCTTATGGCACCTCGCGGTTTCCGTCAACGGGATATGACGAGCGGAATCAGCCCCTGATCAATGAACCACTTGTTGCTCATTGCCTCGCTTGCCTGCGGAGTCATCGCCATCCTGTACCAGCCCTTGCCGCTTCCCGCGAGGAGCCACGCCCTCCATTCGGGGAGGCCGTTTCCCATGAGGAACT
>JAEEOY010000163.1 GCA_016284515.1 Kiritimatiellia bacterium
GACGATGCGCGAGAACATGAGTTTCGGGCAGACCTACGGAACCTCCATCGCGAAGATGACGAAGATCGTCAGGAAGTACGGGCCCGACGCGATCGCGATAGTGAAGGCCGATCCCTACAAGCTCTGCCGCGACATCTGGGGGATAGGCTTCGCGACCGCGGACCGCATCGCGCTCTCCGTCGGGATCCCGAAGGACTCGATGCTCCGCGCCCGCGCGTCGATTTCGTACACGCTCGAGACGGAGGCGGAGGAGGGCGGACACTGCTGGACTTTCGAGAACGATCTCCTCCTTCACGCGAACGAGCTCACGGGCATCCCGACGGAGATACTCGGCGAGGCGCTCGAGAAGGAGATCGAGGAGAAGCGAGTCGTCGCGGAAGGCGATGCTGCGGGAGAAGCGGAGAAGGGCGCGGACTGGGCAGAGCGGCACGACGTCGTAGCGCCGCGCCGCATATACCTCCGCTCGCTCTACTGGGCGGAGCGCCAGACGGCGCAGTACGTCTCGCGCATTCTCGCGACGCCGCCGTCGTTCCGTCCGGTAGACGCTCCGCGCGCCGTCGAGTGGTGGGAGAAGCGCGCGGGCTTCACGCTCGCCAACCAGCAGGCGTCGGCGCTCGAGAAGTGCCTGTCGAGCAAGTTCTCCATCATCACCGGCGGACCAGGCGTCGGCAAGACGACGATCATCCGCGCGCTCGTGGAGATATACTCGACGCGCAAGCTCAAGGTGGTGCTCGCCGCGCCCACTGGACGCGCCGCGCGCAGGATGGCGGAGTCCGTCGGCGCGAACGCGCAGACGATCCACCGCCTCCTCAAGTGGAATCCCGTCACCAACCGCTTTACGTACGACGAGGAGAATCCGCTCGAGGGAGACGTCTTCATCTTTGACGAGACGTCGATGGTGGACATCAACCTCGCGGACGACCTTCTCGCGGCGATTCCGCCGCGGGCCGTCGTCGTGTGGGTCGGGGACACGGATCAGCTTCCGAGCGTCGGCCCGGGGAGCGTTCTCGGCGACCTCATAAAGTCTGGTGCCGTCGCGTCGACGCGGCTCGACCACATCTTCCGACAGGAGGCGGGGGGGCTCATCATCGCGAACGCGCACCACGTCAACGCTGGCGAGCCGCTCGAGATACGGCACGGAGAAACGGACTTCTACTTCGTCCGCTGCGAGGACCCCGAGCAGTGCCTCAGGCGCGCGATAGAGTTCATGACGACGAGGATTCCGAGGAAGTTCGGGCTCGACCCGCTCGCCGACGTGCAGATCCTCACGCCGATGAGGCGCAACCTGCTCGGGACGGAGAACCTCAACTTCGAGCTGCAGAAGGCGCTGAATCCGAACGGCCCCGCGATAGTGCGCGGCGGCACGACGTTCCGCGTCGGAGACAGGGTGATGCAGCTGAGGAACAACTACGACAAGGACGTATACAACGGCGATGTCGGGTTCGTGAAGGCGGTGGACGCGGAGACGCGCTCGCTCGTCGTGCTGTTCGACGGAAGACCCGTCCGCTACGAGCCCGGGGATCTCGACGAGCTTGTGCTCGCCTACGCGACGACGATCCACAAGTCGCAGGGCTCGGAGTATCCGGCGGTGATCGTGATCGTCCACACGCAGCACTACGTGATGCTGCAGCGCAACCTCCTCTACACGGCGATAACGCGCGGGAAGAAGCTCGTCTTGCTGATCGGCGTCCCCTACGCGGTGAGCCGCGCGATCGACACCAACGTCGTGCGCGAGCGCCGCACCACCCTCGCCGAGCGGCTTGCATGACACAGACGCCGTAATTTTTGCTATAATCATCAGACAAGCATGAATGTCCTGATAACAGGCGCGAGCTCCGGGATAGGGGCGGCACTCGCGCGCGCATCCGCCGCGCGCGGCGACAGGCTTTTCCTCTGCGGACGCGACAAGGCTCGGCTTGACGCCGTCGCTGAGGAGTGCCGCGCGCTCGGCGCGACGGTGCGCGCGGACGCGGTCGATGTCTCCGACGAGGACGCGATGCGCGGATGGATTGAATCGTGCGACGCCGACGCGCCGCTTGAAAGGGTGTTCGCCAACGCCGGAATCGGAACGGGAATCGAGGACGAGGAGAACGTGCGTCGCACATTCGCGACAAACGTTGGAGGCGTGGTAAACACCGTCCTTCCCGCGATCGCCGTCTTTCGCGCTCGCGGCGCGGCGGATGCGCCGCGCCAGATTCTGATAACGTCGTCTATCGCCGGATACGGTCCGCTCCGCGCCTGCCCCGCGTACTCCGCTACGAAGGCATGCGTGAAGACGTGGGGACTGTCCCTGCGCGGCATGCTGCGGCGGGAGGGGATAAAGGTTTCCGTGATATGCCCAGGGTTCGTTCGCTCGCGCATAACGGACCGCAATACGTGCCCGATGCCGTTCTTCATGGAGGCGGACGCTGCGGCGCGCACGATACTGCGGCGTGCCGACCGCGGCGTCGGGCTCATCGCGTTCCCCTGGCCGATGCGCCTTGCCGCGTGGGCGGGCGGCGTGATGCCGCAGTGGATGAACGAGCTTCTCAACAGGATGCTGCCTGACAAGTTCGCGGCAGGAAAGCCGAAGGTGATATAGGATGAAATACGCGATAATATCCGACATCCACGCCAACCTGACGGCGCTTAAGACGGTGATAGCGGACGCGAAGGCGCACCACGTCGACAAGTTCGTGTGCCTCGGCGATGTCGTAGGATACGGACCTCAGCCGGCCGAGACGCTTGCGCTCGTGAAGGAGACATGCTTCATAACGCTCGCAGGAAACCACGACGACGCCGTTTCCGGACGTAGCGATGCGTCGAGTTTCATCGACCTCGCGAAGGACGCCGTCGAGCGGCACAGGGCGGCTCTTTCCGAGCAGGACCTAGCGTGGCTCAAGACGCGCCCCTACACCTGCACGATCGACAAGGCAATCGCCTCGCACGGCGACGTGTTCGACCCGCCGAAGTTCTACTACATCATGGACGAGTCCGGAGCGGAGGCGAACTTCGCGAAGACGGACGCGAAGCTCATTTTCGTGGGCCATACCCATGAGCCTGCGATATTCCTCACAGGTCGCTCCGGCAAGGTGTACAAGACGGGGCCGCAGGACTTCACGATCGAGGACCACAAGAGGTACATCGTGAACCCTGGCTCGGTGGGGTATCCGCGCGACACGGCGTGCTGCTCGTCGTATGTCATTTACGACTCGACGGAGCGCACGGTGTCGTTTCGTTACCTTCCGTTCCAGGTTTCGAGCGTCATGCAGCGCGGCGTCGACAGCCTGCGCGCGAAGAAGCGCGTCGTCGTCGGGGCTGCGTGCACAGCGGCGCTCGTCACGGCGCTTGCGGTGTGGGCGATAGTTCCGAAGTCGTACGACGTGGAGGAGGATCCTGCGCTCGTCGTGGACCGCAGGGAACTTGCGCTGGACGCCGACCAAGCCAAGGTGTGCGCGAACCTGACGCTCGCGAAGGAGTCGTCTCCGCTGCAGCTGAAGATCGTGTTCGAGACGCCGTCGGGAGCTGTGAACGGAGTCGAGTCGCTGACGGTGAAGCAGTCGTCGAAGAAGGGCTATAAGATCCCCGCGGGTTCCGCGAGGGCGAGGTTCATGCTGACGAAGACAAGGAAGGACGACGCGGCGAAGGTGGTCTTCTTCGCGCCGAGCGCCTCGACAAAGTGAGAGCCGGCGGAATGAAGAAGCGACTCCTCCTCCTCACGCCTCCGCTGCTGCAGACGAACACGCCGTATCCCGCGACGATGCACCTCGCCGGTTTCCTGAAGGGCCGCGGCTTCGAGGTGTTCCAGCGAGACCTGTCGATAAAGGTGGCGCGGGACGTCCTGCTCAAGTACGGCGACGAGACTACGGACGAGCTTCTGGAGTTCCTGTCCGGCCCCGCGCCGCTCGAGGCGAAGCGCGAGGCGAGCGAGGCGATCGACGCGCTCGCGATATGGATACGCGACAACGTCGATCCCGACTTCGGCTTCTCGCGCTACGCGGAGCACCTGTGCCGCGCGGTCACGGACTTCGCAGAGCTCGAGCGCCGCGTCAAGCGGCGCGGCGTAATGGACGCTCCGCTGGAGAGGCACCTCAAGGCGGCGATGGAGGAAGCGAGGCCGGACGTCGTGGGGGTGACGTGTCCATTCCCAGGGACGCTCGTCGCCGCGTTCAAGATCGCTCGGTACGTGAAGCGTAAATACCCGGGCGTGCGGCTTCTGCTCGGCGGAGGGTACGTGTCGACGGAGCTTAGGGACATGACGGACGAGCGTCCGAGGAGATATTTCGACGAGTTCCTTCTCGACGAAGGGTATGCGGCGATGGCGAGGCTGCTCGGCGGAAGATGCCGCGACGAGGACGTTCCGCCGTTCGTGAGGCCGTCGTACGAGGGGATCGACTGGGGCGAGTATTTCGACGTCGTCGAGACGGACAACTTCGTGACGAGCCTGTGGAGCTCGGGGAAGTGGGTGAAGCTCGTGATGGCGCGCGGATGCTACTGGCACAGGTGCGCGTTCTGCGACGTGAAGCTTCCGTACATCGGCTGCTTCAGGATGCCGAAGGCCGCCGAGATAGCCGACTGCCTCGAGGAGTTCTTTCCGAGCCACGTTATTTCCGGCGTCCACTTCGTCGACGAGGCGATGCCTCCCGCTCTCGTGTCGGCGCTGTGCGACGAGATACTGCGAAGGGGAATCGACGTCGAGTGGTGGGGGAACGTCCGTTTCGACGCGGCGTTCACGCCTGCGCTCGCGAAGAAGATGGCGAAGGCCGGGTGCATCGCGGTGACGGGCGGGCTCGAATGCGCGAACGACAGGCTGCTCGCGCTGATGAAGAAGGGGATCACGCTCGCCTCTGCCGAGAAGGTGCTGCGCGCGTTCAAGGCGGCGAAGATATTCGTGCACGCGTATTTGATGTACGACTTCCCGACGGAGACGAAGGCGGAGCAGCGCGGGGCGGAGCGCTACGTGAAGTCGCTTGCGAAGAAGGGGCTTATACAGTCGTGCTACTGGCACCGGTTCGCGCTGACGGTGCATTCTCCGATTGCGCGCGAGCCTGAAAAGTTTGGTATAATAATCAAACCGCTTGAATCTAACTTTGCAAGGAACGAACTGGAGTATGTCCGCAAGAATAGACCACGAATCGCGCAGGCTTGAGATCGCGTCGAGGGCGATGAAGCTCTTCTCGCAGGTCGGCTACGACAA
>JAEEOY010000164.1 GCA_016284515.1 Kiritimatiellia bacterium
AGGGCGGCGCTCCCGCGATCCGCGCCGGGGACGCGAAGTCTCCCGCGCAGCAGAAGCGCTCGCCGATCGCCAACATTCTCTGGATAGTCGCCGCGCTGCTCGTCGCAGGCGCGATAGCCGTCGTTCTGTACACTCCGCGCGAGAGCGAGAAGACGGTCGTCAAGGTCACGGAGGAGAAGGTCGAGCCAAAGCTCACCGCGCTCTACTACGAGAAGGTCGAGGCGGACGCGTCCAGGATATTCCGCTACCAGATGACGATCGACGAGTCCGGAACGCTGCGCGTCGCATTCGACGACGTTCCCGGCGAGAACCGGCACGTCGACAAGAAGGCGAAGCTTTCCGACGCCGCGATGAAGCGCATATTCGAGATTCTCGAGACGCCCGGCTTCTCCTCGCTCGACGAGGAGTACACCGGGGCGAGCGTGTCGGACGAGAATGCGCTCAACAGCTACCGCATCAGGGTGGTGCGCTGGAACAACGTCCGCGACGTCCTCGTGGAGAACGCGCCGGAGCCCGATTCGTTCAGGCTTGTGAGGGAGGCGCTCGAGGCGTTCTCGCGCAACGAGCTCGGCATATGGGCGATCCAGTACTCGCGCGAGAAGCTGCTCGAGCTCAGCGAGCAGAGCATGGCCGTCGCGGACGCGAAGTGGGAGGAGCGCGAGGTCGAGTACGGCAACCTCAGCGCGGCCGTGAAGGCGTACCGCGAGGCGGTGTTCTACCTTGAGACGATCAATCCGAAGCCCGAGGGGTACGCGGAGCTCAAGGACAAGCTCACCCGCACCGAGGAGGAGCTAAAGAAGCGCTACGAGGACCAGCGCTTCCTCGCCGACAAGGCGATCAACCTGGGCGACTGGGAGGTCGCGCAGTCCGAGCTCAAGGTTCTGTGCAGCCTGGTTCCCGAGAAGGACGATCCGCGCCATGCCGAGGCCAACGCGAAGCTCGTCGACGTAGAAAACCGCATGAAGAAGGCGAGGTCAGGAAAATGATCCGTAAGTTTGAGTTTCTTTTCGCCCTTGTGTTCGCGGCCGCAGCCGCGTTCGCGCAGGAGGTCAAGACCATCCGCTGCGAATTCACGAGCCAGCCCGACGGGGCGAACGTTCTCGTCGACGACGAGATGAGGGGACAGACCCCGCTGACTCTGTACAACCTCGGGCCCGGCAGGCACCATGTCCGCTTCGAGAAGCAGAACTACGAGAGCGTCGACGAGTTCCTGGCGCTCAAGGAAGGCGGAATGTTCCAGAAGAACGCCGTGATGAATCCTGTGAAGGGGCTGCTCCTGCTCACGTCCGAGCCCGCCGGGTGCGACATATCGCTTGACGGACTCTCCCTCGGCAAGACCCCGCGCCTCATCACGTCCCTCGACGCCAAGAACGTATACCGCATCCTCCTCCAGAAGCCCGGCTACCAGTCGCGCACGGTCGAGGTGAAGTTCAGCGGACGCACCCCGCTCGTGCGCCACGAGGAGCTGATTCTTGATTCCGGCGTCATAGAGGTCACGAGCGACCCCGATGGCGCTGAGGTCACTGTCAACGGACAGCCCCGCGGCATAACTCCCGTCACTGTGCGCGACGTGCCCAAGGGACGCACCACCGTCACGCTCAAGAAGCACGGCTTCGACGAGGAGACGCGTGAGATCACGATGGTGGCAGGCGACAGCCAGACGCTCTTCGTGAAGCTCAACGGCCTCCCCGGCACGATGAGCCTCTCTTCCGTGCCGGACGGCGCGCGCTTCTACGTCAACGACCAGCCGCACGGGAAGGGACCGATCTCCCTCACCAACCTCAAGCCGGGCGAGTACACGATCCGAGTCGAGAAGGACGGCTTTGCCACCGCGACGAAGACCGTCTCGCTCGAGAACGGCGGAGCGATCGTCGAGGAGTTCCGTCTCGAGAACGTCATGGGTCGCATCGAGGTGCGCACCATCCCCGCCGGGGCGCAGGTGCTTCTCGACGGCAGCGTGGTTGGCACGACGAAGTCGAAGGACTCCGACGCCGAGGCGAGCGATGTGTTCGCCATCGAGAACGTGAGGGAGGGAGAGCACACGATCCTAGTCAGGTGCGACGGCTATGCCGACGTCACGAAGCATCCGATCGTCGAGAACCAGAAGACCCAGTCCCTGAACATCCGCCTGAAGCGCGTCTTCACGCCGGACGTCGAGATCGTCACGGACAGCGGAACCTACCGCGGCGTGCTTATCTCCAAGACCCCGAACGGCGTTGAGGTGGAGGTCTCGCTCGGAATCAACCGCACTTTCCAGCATTCCGAAATCCGTAAGCTCAACTTCCTCAAGTGACGTGAAGACCCGACTCGACATCGCGCTGGTCGAGAGAGGCCTTGCCGAGAGCCGAAGCAGGGCTCAGGCGCTCGTCATGGAGGGGAAGGTGCGCGTCGCCGGGCAGACCGAGCGCAAGGCCTCGCGTCAGGTCTCGGACGACACTCCGCTCGAAGTGGAGTCGCCTCCGCGCTTCGTTTCGCGCGGAGGCGAAAAGCTCGAGGGGGCGTTCGCGATATGGGGTGCTAGTCTTAATGCCGAGGGCAGGATATGCCTCGACGTCGGCTCGTCGACAGGAGGCTTCACCGACTGCCTGCTGCAGCACGGCGCCGCGAAGGTGATGGCCGTCGACGTAGGCACGAACCAGCTCGCCTACAAGCTTCGCGTCGATCCGCGCGTTTGGGTGCGCGAGAACTTCAACGCGCGTTTCATGGCGCCAGCCGATCTTCCCGAAGTCCCCTCGCTCGCCGTCACTGACGTCTCTTTCATTTCGCTCAGGCTCATCCTCCCGCCGATACGCGACGTGCTTGCCCCCGGCGGGGAGATCGTCGCGCTCATCAAGCCGCAGTTCGAGGTCGGGAAGGGCAACGCGCCGGGCGGACTTGTCCGCGACGAGCGCCTGCGGACCGAGGCGCGCGACGGCATAGTGAAGTTCGCGACGGAGGAGCTTGGGCTGGAGCTTCTCGGACTTGCCGAATCCCCCATCAAGGGACGCGAGATGGGCAACACGGAGTACTTGAGCTACTGGAGGAAACCGAAATGATAGCGAAGCTGATACTTGACAAAAAGCGCGAGGGACACGCGCTCGGCAGCGCCGAGATTCGCGAATTCGTGGAGGGCTTCACGCGAGGGGAGATTCCGGACTACCAGATGAGCGCGCTCGCGATGGCCATATGCTGCCGCGGAATGACCGCGCGCGAGACGGCCGACCTCACGGATGCGATGATGAAGTCCGGACGCTGCCTTTCCTGGGACGTCCCGACGGCCGACAAGCATTCCTCCGGCGGAGTGGGCGACAAGCTCTCCCTCGTCATTCAGCCCCTCGCCGCCGCGTGCGGCGTGTTCGTTCCGTCGCTTACCGGACGGGGCTTGGGCATCACCGGCGGGACGGCGGACAAGCTTGAGACGATCCCCGGCTACAATGCGTCGCTTTCGCTCGACGAGTTCGAGAAGGTCGTGAAGGGGACAGGCGTATCGATGACGGTGCAGACGGACGAGATAACGCCCGCCGACAAGAAGCTATACGCTCTCCGCGACGTTACCGGAACCGTCGCGTCGATTCCGCTCATCACAGCGTCAATTCTTTCCAAGAAGCTCGCCGAGGGAGCGGGCACGCTTGTCTTTGACGTGAAGTGCGGCTCGGGCGCGTTCATGAAGACGCGCGAGGAGGCCGCGGCGCTCGCACGCTCCCTTGTCGACGGAGCGAAGGCCGCCGGAAGAAAGGCCGCCGCGCTCGTCACCGACATGTCCGCTCCGCTCGGATTCGCCGTCGGCAACGCAAACGAAGTCGCCGAGTCGCTTAGGTGGCTCCGTGGCGAGAGCGCGGACGATCCGGCGGTGTTGCTTTGCGTGGAGCTCGCCGCGCTGATGGTTTCGCTGACGAATGGAATCGACCTCGACGAGGCGCGGCAGATGTGCCGCGGAAAGCTCGCCGACGGCTCCGCGCTCGCAAAGTTCGAGTCGATGGTCGCGGCGCAGGGCGGAGACCTCGACGCCTTCGCGCGGCTTCTCGAAAAGCCGACGTTCAAGTTCAAGATACAGGCAATGAGGTCCGGATACGTCTCCGCCATCGACGCGGAGAAGGTCGGACGCGTCGCCCTCGCGCTCGGCGCGGGACGCATGGAGAAGACGGACAAGATCGATCCGCTCGCCGGCATTACGCTCTCCGTCCGCCGCGGGGACCGCGTCGCCGTCGGCGCTCCGCTCGCGACGCTCGAGAGCTCGCGCGAGCCCGACGGACTCGAGCGCGCCGCCGCAGACCTCCTCAAGGCGTTCACGATTTCTTCCGCCGCGCCCGAATCCGCATCCCTTGTCCTCGAAAGGATCGACTGATTTCCTCGGAATCGGCAATGTGCTGTGCCCGCCGGACGATTGCGTGCCGTGCGGAAGATTTGGTATAATTTCGCGCAAATGATAGCTTACATCAGAGGAACGCTCGCCGAGAAGGGGCCGGACCGCGTCGTCATCGAGGCGGGCGGGGTCGGTTATGAGCTTCTCATCCCCGTCTCGACATTCGACCGCCTTCCCCGCGAAGGCGGCGAGGCGAAGCTCCTCGCATGGCACTGCGTGCGCGAGGACGACGAGATGCTCTTCGGCTTCGCGACGAAGGAGGAGCGCGAGATGTTCCTCAAGCTCACGCAGGTGAGCGGCGTCGGGCCGAAGATTGCGCTCGCGATCCTCTCGGGCTCGTCCATCGGCGAGCTGTCGCTCGCGATCGCTTCCGGAAACGCCAAGCGCATCTCGTCCATCAAGGGCGTCGGAAAGAAGACTGCCGAGAAGATATGCGTGGAGCTGAAGGACAAGGTGAGCGCGCTTGCGGCGCTCGCTGCTAACTCCCGCGGCGGCGCTGGCGACTCCAAGGCGCCCGTCATACGCGACGCGATACTCGCCCTCACTTCCCTCGGATTCAGCGAGGAGGTCGCGAACAAGATGGTGTCGAAGGTCCTTGCGTCCGATCCTGCGGTTAAGGACGCCGAAACGCTAATCCGCCTCGCGCTTTCCTCGAAATGACGCGCGCCCCCGTCAGAGTCGCACGCGGCGCCCTGTCGGGGCTGTTCTTCGTCGCCTATGGGCTTTTCGCGCTTCCTTTTGCGCTGCTCCTGCCCATTCCGATTTGGCCGAAGAAAGGCGTGCGCGCCGTGCTGCGCGCGTGCTTCAGGCTCTTCGTCTTCCTCGCGCGGCTGACGCATCTCTTCCGCGTCGAATGTGCCGCGGAGGATCTTGCCGCCCTCAAGGCGTTGCACGGCTCCATAGTCGTGATGAACCATGTCTCGCTCATCGACGTCGTGATACTCATCGCGCATCTCGGCGATTCGGCCGGAATCGCCAAGGCCGCCGCGAAGCGCAATCCGTTCCTCGGCGCCGTAGTGCGCACGGTGTTCATTCCGAACGACTCCGGCGCGGAGAAGGCTATCGAAGATTCGAAGCGGCTCCTCGCGGAGGGGCTCAACATCATCATCTTCCCCGAGGGCACGCGAATTCCTCCGGATGCGGCTGAGCATCGCCTCAACCGCGGCTCCGCGCGTCTCGCCCTTGCCTCCGGCGCGCCGCTCGTTGCATGCCACATCGAGTACGATCCGCCGGTCCTCGGCAAGACCCAGTCGTGGTGGGACGTCGGAGACCGTGAGATCGTCGTAAGGCTTTCGTACCGCGGCGCAATTGCCGCGGACATGGAGAACAACTACAGAAACGCCGTCGCGCTGACGGAGAAGATCAGGGAGAAGATTCTCTAGAAGGGGAGGATGAGATGGGGAGATTGTCTGCTTTTATGCTCGCGGTCGCAGCCGCGGGCATGGCATTCGCAGGCGCCGAGGGGGATCCGCTCGGCGGAATGCGCTATCTGTATTCAGACACGGAAGACGTCGTCGCGCAGTGCGATTCAGTCGTCCGTTCGCATCCTGTGCTCGGACGCGCTCCGTTCGAGCGGACGCTGCTCAAGGGCGAATCGGTGCGTCTTGCACCCGGAAGCTATCTCATCGACGAGGAGACTGCGCCCGGGATCGTTCGCACGCGCTATCTAGGCGTTGCGGGCAGGAACTGGACTGTCCTTCAGTGCACCGTCGGCGCCTTTACGGGCGACTACATGGACGCGGTATTCCACTCGGTGCGCGTGCCGGCAGTATACTACGTCAATGCAGAGCAGGCGTCGAAGGATCCGACGTTCCTCGGCTGGGAGCGCGACTACGGCGATGACGTGATGATGCACCTCCATCCGAACGGATTCGGCGAGCTCGATCCGAAATGGAGGACCGACAAGGCGAACTGGAGCGAGCTGGAAGAAGACAAGATCGTCGAGATGCTCCGCGGATACGACGCGTGGATGCGCCGGCTCGGATACCGCGCGCCCGCCGGCTTCGCGTCTTACACACCGGACAACCAGCTCATCCGCGCGATGAAGCGCGTGGGCTGGCCGATTCTCCACTCGCTCGTTCCGGAGCAGAACTGGAGCGACGGACGCTGGGCGATCAATCACTGGGGAATGCCCAACCAGCCGTTCTACATCGCCTCGGACGACTTCCGAAAGCAGACCTCGCGCGGCTCGGACGGCGCCGACGTCATCGGCATATCGATGGACACCTACCATCCGCTCATCCCGCACTTTCTCTACTGGGGCGACTTCGTCCTTTCGCCGTCCCACTTCATCCGCTCGGAGCGCACGCTGGAGACGGGTTACTACCCCGAGCGGTTCCGCAACATGTTCGAGGACTACCTGAAGGCGCGCACCGTCGACGGCCGTCCATTCTTCCTTATCGCGGGATTCGAGTTCGGACGCACTCTCGGCACGCGGATGATGATGGTCCACAACCGCAAGGGCGGCGAAATCGCCGTCGAGCTCGCGAAGAAGAACAACGTCGTGTTCGCCACGGCACGCGATGTCGCTTCCTGGTACAGGCGCTTCGAGCCAAGCGCACCCGAGACGTGCTTCGCGCTTCGCGACTACTGGACGGGATCGCGGCAGATGGACAAGCCAGTCAACGTAGGCGTCACCATCGCATGCGAGATGCGCGACTGGAAGGCTGCGTTTTCGCATCTCGAACCACTTGCGCACTATCACTACGACTATACGGTTCCTTGGTCGTTTGCCGCCCGCGACACAACTGCGCCGCACGATTTCGCGGCCGAGGATCGCGAGGCGGTTTCCGTCGAGAGAACCGACGGCCGCATGCGCATCGTCTGCCGCGCGCCGCTCGCGCGCCCCGTCCCGGTCGCGATCTGGGACGCCGAGCCGGCAGGAGCCGTGTTCGCTGGCGAGGATTCGCGCGAGGGCAGGGTGGGCGCGCTGCGCGTGCTGCGTCCGGCGAAGATCGGCGACGGCAGGCGCCACAGCGTGGTCGTTCTGCCAAAAGGTTCGTCCGGCACTGTCGAAATTGCGCTATCCCAGCTTTCCGAGCCTGATCCCGCCGAGTTCAAGGGGCTCGTCACCCCGCTCTGGCGCGTGCAGACGATCGGCGCCGAGCATCCGCACGTTTATGTGACTCTCGACTCTCCGCTCCTGAACGACACGACGGTGACGTTCACATGTCCGAAGCCGTGTCGCATCGACGCGCCGGACAGGCCGCTCGGGAAGTTCGCGGCGGGCGCGCGCGTCCCGATAAAGTTCGGTCCGTCGCGGAACTGGTACCGCTTCTACGGACTGAGCGCGGCGGAGGTGCAGCCCGATGCCGATGCCGTCGCGGCGCTCGAGGCGGCTGCGGCTGAATACGCGAAGGCCGTCGCGAACGGACCTGCTGTGCTTGCGAAGGAGCATGCCCTGCAGGACGCGTGGTACGCCTCGCTTGTCCCGGAGGGGGAGGAGGTCGTCCTTGATGTTGATTGCTTCGGCAACAAGCTATACGGACAGAGAAGCCGTGCCGAGAAGTTCGACCGCGTGGTGAGGCGCGTAAACGACACGGTCATCGCGAGAGAGCTTGCTGACGGCGGCGCGTCGTTCGGACCAGGTCGTGCCTGCTGGCTGAATCCGCAGTTCCTTACGACAGAGGTCAGCGGACTCGACACGCTCGGGCTGCGGCCTGGGGACAAAATCGTCGTCCGCATCACGAGCTGGGTTGCGGAGGATCCATGGCAGGTGCGAACGTACCAGGTGCGGGTACGTTCCGGCGGCAGGGTTCTGGACGCGACAAGCGGGGAGAACGGCGTTTTGTGGTCCGTTGACGGCACCCGTTCGAAAGACAATGTTCTCGCGCTTGAACTTCCGGCATCCGACATAAAGGACGGCAAGATGGATCTTGTGCTCATCTCGCACAGGCCGACGTTCCTGGAGGACTGGTATCTTTCCGGTGGCTTCATGGCCTCCGTAGACCGCGTTGTAGTGTCGGTGGTCAGGACCGAAGACGCGAAGTGACGAAGTCCACGTAGTCGGCGTAGATGCGCTTTGCGTCGAGTTCTGCGAGAAGCGATGGGAAGTCCGGCGCTTGCTCCGTCGCCCTGGCGACGGCCGACTTGAAAGACTCGACATCCCCGTTGTCGTATGCGGCTCCGGCTCTGTGCTTCTCCAGGAGCGCGGCACATTCGCCGCGGAGGGATGTGACCATCCTGAGTCCGTGCGCCGCGTAGTCCCCGAGCTTATACGGAAGACCTACGAACGTGTCGTCCGAGAGGGGGATGATTCCTATCGACGCGGACTCCAGCAGCGCGCCGAGCTCTCGCTCTGCGAGGTAGCCGTGAAAGCGCACCCGCGGCGAATCCGCCGCGCACGCGCGCCATTCCGCCTCGCGCGGACCCGCCCCTGCGATGTCCAGGGTCGCGCCTTCGGTTTCCTTCACTGCGCGTATCGCAGTCGTAAGGTCGTAGCCTCTGCCGAAGTTGCCCGCGTAGACGAGGGAGATGCGTGGTTTGCCGCGCGTCGCGTGTGGTTCTTCGTTCGTTGGGAGCGAGACGCCGTGGTAGAAGCGGCGGTAGGATTTCGCTCCGCGGGAAAGGGCGATCTTGCCATAGGCGTCGCAGACTCCGGTAACGAGGTCTGCGCCGCGGTACGCGCGCCTTGCGGCTGCGTGGAGGGGGTAAAGCGGAATTGCGCCGAGGAATCGGACAGGCTTCGGGAGAAGCCTGTAGAACGTCTCCGGCCAGGCATCCATGACATCCGCAACGATTTTCGCGCCGAACTCGTGCTTCATCGCGATTGCGGCGTCCGCAGTCGAGAGCGGCGGCATGGAGAACACGACGATGTCCGGCGCGCCGTTCTCCTTCGCGTCGGCCCGTGCGTCGGCGAGCCACTGCCTGGCGTACGCGGCGTGGCTGCGGATTCTGGCGAACGAGACGTTCGACGGATACGGCATGGTCCTGACGAACTTGACGCGGAAGGGCGCGGCGAGCTGCGTCGTGAGACGACGCGGGGTCTTCGTCGCGTGGGAGAAGTCGCTGGTCCAGAGCGTGACGCGGTGTCCCGCCTTCGCGAACGCCTCGGCCATGAGCCAGTAGCGCTGCGGACGGTATCCCTCGGTCGGGAGGTTGTCGAACGGATTTTCTATCCAGATTGTCATTGGCGGGTATTATATCAAACTTTCGGCGTGCTGCTTGCGCCACGCGGCGGGGGTGAGTCCGGCGGCGCGGCGGAAGGTGCGGATGAAGAACGAGGCGTGGCAGTATCCGCAGCGTTCCGCGATCTCGGAGAGCGGCAGGTCCGTTCCGGAGAGCAGTTTCTGCGCAAGGGCGATTCTGCGTCGCGCGATCTCGGCTCCGGCGCTGCGTCCGAGCCGCGCCGAGAAGAGGCGGTCTAGCCTGATGCGCGGCATGCCGAGGGCGGAGGCGATCTGCGCGGCGCCGAGGGGACGCGAGAGGTTGCGCGTGATGTAGTCGATTGCGGGCTGGAGCAGCGGATCGTTCACGGCGAAGGTGTCCGTCGACTCGCGCGTCACGACGCCGCGCGGCTTGACGCGCACGAGCTGGCGCTCGACGGTTCCGCCGCACATCAGCCTCTCGAGCGTCGCGGCCGCGGCGTATCCGACGCGCTCATGGTCGTGCGCGATCGACGAGAGGTTCACGCTCTGGTGCTCGCAGATCACCTTGTTGTCGTCCACCCCGAGAATCGCGACTTCCTCCGGGACCTTCAGCTCGAGCTTCCTGCATGCGTTCAGGACATGCGTTGCGTCGTAGTCGTTCCAGGCGAAGACGGCGAGGGGCTTTGGCGCGTCCGCAAGCCTGCCCGCGAGCCACGAGCCCATGCGCTTCCAGTCCTCGATGAGGCCGCCCGCCTCGTCCGGCCAGAGCCACAGCTCCGGCGGCTCGCCTCTCCACGCCTCCTTGAAGCCCTCGATTCGCAGGTCGTGGGTGTGGTTGTGGCGCAGGGAGAAGAACGCGGCGTGGCGGAAGTCGCGCGCGTTGAAGTGCTCCGCCGCGAGCCTACCGATGGCCGGGTTGTCTCCGGCGACACGCGTGAGCGGAACCTGCGGCTGGTCCTCGAGAAGGTCGACGACGGGAATGCGCTTCCGGCGCATCTTCGCGACGAAGCGCTTGAGCTCGGGAATGTCCTCGAGCATCACAAGCACGCCGTCTCCCTCCCAGTCCCACGGCGGAAGGCGGCGGCTCTCAGTGCGGATGTGCCATCCGCGCTCGCCTGCGAGGCGCGCGATGCCCTGGAACCTGTGGGGAGGGTCGGGGCTTACGAGGACAAGTACTTCATGGTTTTCCATCGATGATATTCTACCAAAAATCCATCTGATTGAATAGTGCAATCATATGAATAACCTTTGCTATATCGTGTCATCGACGCAAGTGATAGAATAGGCGGCAAAGAATTTCAAAAAGAAAGGTCAAACGCAATGTCTGATAGTCTGAACGTGAAAGCCGCCGGATCCTGCATGTGGGACGCGGCGTCGCTTGGTGAAATAATGCTCCGCCTCGATCCGGGCGACGGGCGAATCCACACGGCCCGCGAGTTCAGGGCGTGGGAGGGCGGCGGGGAGTACAACGTCGTGCGCGGACTCCGCCGCTGCTTCGGACTCAAGACCACGGCGGTCACCGCGTTCGCGGACAATCCGGTCGGACGCCTCGTCGAGGACTTCATGCTGCAGGGCGGGGTCGACACGAGCCACGTTAAGTGGGTTCCGTACGACGGCATCGGGCGCACCGTGCGCAACGGACTCAACTTCGTCGAGCGCGGCTTCGGATGCCGCGGCGCGCGCAGCTGCGCGGACCGCGGGCTTACGGCGGTGAGCCAGCTCAGGCCCGGCGACGTCGACTGGGAGCAGCTTTTCGGCAAGGAGGGCGTGAGGTGGTTCCACACCGGCGGCATATTCGCCGCGCTTTCCGAGACGACGGCGGATGTCGTCATCGAGGCGCTCAAGGCGGCGAAGAAGCACGGAACGGTCACGAGCTACGACCTCAACTACCGCGCGTCGCTTTGGAAGTCCATCGGCGGACAGGCCAAGGCGCAAGAGGTCAACAAGGAGATCGCGAAGTACGTCGACGTGATGATCGGCAACGAGGAGGACTTCACCGCGGCGCTCGGAATCGAGGTCGAGGGAGTCGACAAGAACCTCACGACTCTCCCGATCGACGGATTCCGCAAGATGATCGAGAAGGCGGTCACCATCTATCCGAACTTCAAGGCGGTCGCGACGACGCTCCGCTCCGTGAAGTCCGCTACGGTCAACGACTGGTCCGCGATCTGCTGGTACAAGGGCGAGCTCCATCAGTCGATTCAGCGTCCGGGACTCGAGATCTACGACCGCGTAGGCGGAGGCGACTCGTTTGCGTCGGGACTCATCTACGGCTTCATGACGTTCGACGACGCCGAAAAGGCGGTCAACTACGGTGCCGCGCACGGTGCGCTCGCGATGACGACGCCCGGCGACACCTCGATGGCGACGAAGGCCGACGTCGAGAAGCTCGTTGGCGGCGGCTCCGCGCGAGTCGACCGCTAACCTTCAACCTATAACCTTTAACCCTTAACGACAGAAAATCATGGACATGATCAAGACTCTTGGCGACGCGGGAATCATCCCCGTCATTGTTATCGAAGACCTCGACAAGGCCGTTCCGCTTGCGAACGCGCTCGTGAAGGGCGGGCTGCCAGTCCTCGAGGTGACGTTCCGCACGTCGTGCGCGGCGGAGGCGATCGCGAAGATCAAGGCGGAGGTTCCGGGCGCGATTCTCATTGCGGGCACGGTTCTCACGCTCAAGCAGCTCGTCGCCGCGAAGGAGGCGGGAGCGGAGGCGTGTGTAGCGCCCGGATTCGACCCTGCGATCGTCAAGGCCGCGAACGAACTCGGGATTCCGTTCTGCCCCGGTGTCGCGACGGCGAGCGAACTCAGCCAGGCGCTTGCGCTCGGATGCAAGATGGTGAAGTTCTTCCCTGCGGAGTCCGCGGGAGGAGTTAAGTACATCAAGGACCTCCTTGGTGCGTTCCGCTGGACGGGCGTCAAGTTCATGCCCACTGGCGGGGTGAAGCTTTCCAACGTCGCGGACTATCTTTCCGTCAAGGAGATCATCTGCTGCGGAGGGACGTGGATCGCCCCGAAGGACGCAATCGCCGCCGGAGACTGGGCAGCGATAGAGAAGCTCGCGTCCGACGCCGCGGCGCTCGCGAAGCAGATCCGCGGCTGATGTGCCGCGCTTGTCGCCTCCGCGCTTCGCGGTGACCTAGGTGGGTGTCATCTCTCTTCGGAGGGCGTGGAACTCGTCTAGGTTCGTGCTGACGTCAAGTGCAATTTTCTGGGTAAATTACACAAAAAAATTATTTTAACTTACCCCCTTGCGCGGTTGGCACGGAATTTGCTATAATATCCGCTCATTCGACCACTCAAAAGAGTAAAAAACACATGAAAGTACGTAGTTCCGTTCGTCGCATTTGCGAGAACTGCCGCATCGTTCGCCGCAAGGGCGTGGTGCGCGTGATCTGCACAAACCCGCGCCACAAGCAGCGCCAGGGATAAGAAAGAGGTAAACAAAACTATGCCTAGACTGATGGGTGTGGATATTCCGGGCAAGAAGCACATTCGCTTCGCGCTCCGCTATATTCACGGAATAGGGCCGAAGCGCGCCGATGACGTGCTTGCGGCGGTCAACGTCGACCCGATGAAGAAGGCCGACGACGTTACTCAGGACGAGATCCACGCGATCACGACTTTCATCCAGGACCACTACCGTGTCGAGGGTGATCTCCGCCGCGAGGTTTCGCAGAACATCCGCCGTCTGATCCAGATCGGTTCTTACCGCGGAACACGTCACAAGAAGGGGCTTCCCGTGCGCGGCCAGCGCACCAAGACGAACGCTCGCACCCGCAAGGGCGGCAAGCGCGTCTCGATCGCGATGCCCAAGCAGGCCGGCCGGTAAGGGGGTAACTTAAGATGGCAGAAGAAATCAAGAAGGAAGCCGCTCCGGCCGAGGCACCCGTCTCCGCTCCTGCGGCCGAGGGCGCCGAAGGCGATGCTGTCGCCAAGGCGAAGAAGAGCGGCAAGTCGATTCCCGCTGGAATCGCGTTCATCCGCTCCACTTTCAACAACACTCAGGTCTCCATCGCCGATGCGCGCGGCGGCGTGATCTCGTGGAGCTCGGCCGGCAAGGCGGGCTTCAAGGGCAGCCGCAAGTCCACGGCGTTTGCCGCGACGATGGTCGCTCAGGACGCCGCGAGGGTCGCGGTCGCGAAGGGCATGCACGAGTGCGAAGTCAGGATGCAGGGCGCTGGAGCCGGCCGCGAGAGCGCGGTCCGCGCGATCCAGGCGGCTGGCATTCGCGTCACTCAGATCACGGACACCACGCCTGTTCCGCACAACGGCTGCCGTGCCCGCAAGCGCAGGAGGGTCTAATCATGGGTCGTTACACAGGTCCTAAGAGCAAGGTTTCGCGTCGCTTCGGCGAGGCGGTATTCGGTCCGGACAAGGTGCTCGAGAAGCGCACCAATCCGCCCGGACAGCATGGTCCCAACAAGCGTCGCGGCAAGAAGATGTCCGAATACGGCATCCAGCTCCGCGAGAAGCAGAAGGCGAAGGCCATCTACGGCATGCGCGAGAAGCAGTTCCGTCTCTTCTTCGACCGTTCGAAGGCGAAGGAAGGCGTTACCGGCGACGTCATGCTCGCGATGTGCGAGTGCCGTCTCGACAACATCGTCTACCGTCTCGGCCTCGCGCCGTCCCGTGCAGGCGCCCGTCAGCTCGTCACGCACCGCCACGTCACTCTCAACGGCAAGGTCTGCAACGTTCCGAGCGCGATCGTCCGTCCGGGCGACGTCGTCTCGATGCGCGAGAAGGACCGCGGCATGATCGCCGTGATCGACTCGCTCGAGCGTCAGAAGACCGCGCTGGTCGACTGGCTCAGCTGGGATGCTCCCACGATGCAGGGCACGCTTCTTTCCGTTCCCGAGCGCTCGCAGATACCCGAGAACCTCGAGATGCAGCTCATCGTCGAATTCTTCTCGCGTTAACAGTCAGTACAGCCTTTCAAAAGGGAGGTAAAACATGCCAATCCGTTTGAGCCGTTTCGAAATGCCCAAGGGCGTCCAGAAGGACGAATCCACCGCAACCGCTACATACACGCGGTTCACGGCGGAGCCTTTCGAGATCGGCTACGCCCGCACGATCGGCAACTCTCTGAGGCGCGTCCTTCTCTCGTCCATCGAGGGCGCCGCGATATGCGCGGTGAAGATCAAGGGCGTGAGCCACGAGTTCTGCACGATCAAGGGCTGTGCGGAGGATGTCACCGACATCATCCTCAACCTGAAGCGTGTGCAAATCAAGACCTACTCCCGCGATCCGCAGACGATCACCCTCAAGGCCAAGGGGCCCTGCACGGTGACCGCCGGCGACTTTGCCGCCGAGAACAACGTCCAGGTGCTGAATCCCCGCCAGGAGATCTGCACACTCGACGTCGACGGCACGCTGGAGATGGAGTGCGACGTCCGCACCGGCCGCGGCTTCTGCCTCGCAGAGGGGAACAAGAAGCCCGACCAGGAGATCGGCAAGATTGCCATCGACTCGATCTTCTCGCCCGTTACGCGCGTCAACTTCCTCGTCGAGAACACCCGTGTCGGTCAGCGCACCGACTACGAGAAGCTCGTTCTCGACATCTGGACCGACGGCCGCATCGAGCCTGAAGACGCCCTCAAGACCGCGGGCGCTGTCCTTCGCCGCCACCTCGACGTGTTCGTCGACTACGCCGGCGAGGAGACGCTCGAGTTCGAGGACACCGAGAAGAAGGACGCCGACGAGCGCGAGCGCCTCAGGAAGCTGCTCAACATGTCCGTCAACGAGATCGAGCTTTCCGTCCGCGCGGCGAACTGCCTCAACAACGCGAACATCTCGACCGTCGGCGAGCTTGCCTCGAAGACGGAGGCCGACATGCTCAAGTACCGCAACTTCGGCAAGAAGTCGCTTACCGAGATCAAGGCGAAGCTCGTCCAGCTGGGCCTGAGCCTCGGCTACAAGTTCGACGCCGATCTGCTCGAGAGCAAGAAGTAACAATTGAATGCCCGGTCCGAAAGCGGGCCGGGCGAAGGGTTTAAAACTATGCGTCACCAGAGAGTCATGAAGAAGTTCGGGCGCTCCATGGAGCATCGCCAGATGCTCATGAAGAGCCTCGTCACCAACCTTATCCTCGCAGAGTCCATCAAGACGACCCTGCCGAAGGCCAAGGAAGCGCGCAAGGACGCCGACAGGGCAGTCACGATCGCCAAGAGGGGCGATCTCGCGGCCCGCCGTCTCGTCGCCAGCCGCATCCTCGACCCCAAGGCCGTCCAGAAGCTCTTCGACAAGATCGCCCCCGCGATGAAGGATCGCAAGGGCGGCTACACCCGCATCGTCAAGCTCGGCACCCGCAAGGGCGACGGAGCGGAGACGTGCATCCTGCAGTGGACCTGCGCAGCGGAACTTTCCGCTCCCGCAGCCGAAGAGCCGGCGAAGGAGGTGAAGTGATATGGCAATCGTCCTCAAGCTGAAGAAGGGCGAGTCCGTCGAGCGCGGCCTCAAGCGCATGAAGAAGATCCTGGACAAGGAGGGTCTCCTCAAGACCATCCGCGACCAGCGCTACTTCGAGAAGCCTTGCGTCAAGGCCCGCAAGAAATCGCAGCGCGCGCGCATTCGCAACCGCTCGCGCCGCGGACGCATGGAGCTCAACTAAAGAGTCTCCGCGTCATCACGCAAAGAACCGGATCCCCTCGGGGTCCGGCTCTTTTTTTCCCTACGGCATGCCTAGTGCATGGACGCCGACGGCTATTTTGTGGTATAATCTTCATATAAGTAACCAAAGGAGGTCCTATATAATGTCAAAGGCATCGTTCAAGGTAGTCGATTTCGGCGTTACAAAATACGGCGATAAGGCGAAGAAGTTCATTCTCAAGGGCGCTGGCGGCGTCGTTCTCGAAGTGAGCGACTACGGCGGCAAGGTCGTCAGGCTCTTCACTCCCGACAGGGACGGCAAGCTGAAGGACGTGGTTGTCGGCTTTGATTCGCCTGCCGGATGGGACAACGGCGATCCCTACTGGGGTGCGCTCATCGGCCGCTACGGCAACCGCATCGCGAAGGGCCAGTTCAAGATGGACGGCAAGACCTACAAGCTGCCCGCGCTCAACAACGCTCCCGCCGGCATCGGCTGCAACCTCCACGGCGGAGCGCGCGGATGGGACGCGTACGTCTGGGGCGCGAAGCCGTTCGTCAAGGGCGACAATGTCGGCGTCGTCTTCACGCACACGTCTCCCGACGGAGACGAGGGCTTCCCGGGCAAGGTCGAGATCAAGGTCACCTACACGCTTACGGCGAAGAACGTCTGGCGCGTCGACTACGAGGCGGTGCCCGACAAGAAGACGCCCATCAACATGACGCAGCACGTCTACTTCAACTTCAAGGGCGAGTCGGGCGGAACGATCGAGGACCACATCCTCAAGATCCCCGCCTCCAAGACGACGCCCACCGACGCGGGGCAGATTCCGACCGGCAAGCTCGCCAAGGTCGACGGAACGCCGTTCGACTTCAGGAAGGGCATGCGCATCGGCGAGCACATCAACGACAAGAACGAGCAGCTCGAGTTCGGACGCGGCTACGACCACAACTGGGTGCTCGACAAGGGCGAGATGGCGCTCGGCAAGAAGGCCCGCGGCAAGATGAACTTCGCCGCCGAGCTTTTCTGTCCGCTCAACGGACGCTTCGTGAAGATCTACACGACCGAGCCGTGCATCCAGATGTATTCGGCTAACTGGGCGGACTACAACCAGACGGCGAAGGGCGGCGAGCATCTTTCGTTCCGCTGCGGCTGCGCGCTCGAGACGCAGCACGCGCCCGACTCCCCGAACCAGCCCAAGTGGCCGACGACGTTCATTGCCGCGGGCGAGAAGTACAAGACCACTACGGAGTTCCGCTTCGGTGCCCGATAAAAAGACGACGTTCACCTACGAGCTGACGAACGACCAGCAGGAACTCCTGCTGGGCGTCATGCTCGGAGGCAACTACCGCAAGCGCGAGGTTCCGTACTCTCTCTGGTCCATCGAGGGCGATCACTTCAACGCGACGCTCTACGAGAAGGAGAAGCACGGAAAGCGCAAGCTGTGCATCCAGGGCTCGGGCGCGGAGGATTTCGTCCTCTTCGTCCTCGAGCCCAGGGTGTTGGGCGCGGCGACGCTTGGGTACGAGACGATTCTCAATCCCGAGCTTGTCGCGCCGCACGCCGGAAGCGACGAGTCAGGAAAGGGCGACTACTTCGGTCCGCTCGTCGTCTGCTGCGCGTATACGGACGAGGCGTTGTCCGAGAAGATGCAGGAAATGGGCGTAAAGGACTGCAAGCAGATGTCCGACAAGTCCGTCCTGACTGCGGGCGCGAAGCTGCGCGCGCTGCTTGGTCCGACCGGCTACGCCGTCGTGAAGCTCGGTCCTGCCGCGTACAACAGGCTTTACGCGAAGATAAAGAACATCAACCGCATGCTCGCGTGGGCGCACGGAACGGCGATCGAGGAGCTCCTCGAAAAGCGACAGTCGTGTCCGCGCGTCGTCGTTGACCAGTTCGCTCCTACCGAGGCGACGATCCTTCGCGCCCTCAAGACGCGCGGCAAGTCGGTGAAGGTCGAGCAGCGCCACAAGGCGGAGAGCGACATCGCGGTCGCCGCGGCTTCCGTCATCGCGCGCGAGATTTTTCTGCGCGACATTGCGAAGATGAGCGAGGAAGTGTTTGGCCCGCCGGCCGAGGATCGTCCGAACGTCCCCGCCGGATCGAGCGATCCGCGCGTCCGGGAGCTTGCGGAGGAGATGGTCAGGAAGAACGGACCCGTCTGGCTGATGAACCACGCGAAGGCGCATTTCCAGACCACCGACAAGGTGCTGGCGGCGTGCGGCAAGTCGCGTGAGGACCTTCCGCCGGAGGGCCAGGTCGTTTCCGCCTCAAGGCTGGCATCCGCCGACGGGAAAACCGCATAGCGGCATTGGCACGGCGATTGCTCGTTTTTATGGTATAATATCCAAAAAGAATTTAACAGTCACCAGTAGTAATCCTAAGGGAGAATGGATGAAAGCGAAACTGACGGTAACGGTGAATGAACAGACCAAGGCGTACGCGCTGCCTGAGCAGGGCGTGAAGATCGGGCGAGATCCGGGGCAGTGTCAGCTGGCGCTGAAGGACCCCGACGTCTCGTCGCTTCATGCGTTCATCTGCTGCAAGGGCGGGACGTGGATGCTTCAGGACCTCGGCTCCACGAACGGGACCTTCGTGAACGGAGACAAGATCACCACCGTCGGCCTCAAGAGCGGGGACCGCATCCGCTTCGGCGAGAGCGTCAACGCCAAGATCGAGCTCGAGGAGCCGAAGAGGGAGGTCGTCGCGCCGCCGAAGGAGGAGCCCGCGCCGGTCGCGGAGAAGCGCGAGATCAAGGTCGACAACACGCCTCCGCCGGAGATGAGCGCGGACGACGTGGAGCTCATCAGGCTGCTCAACGAGAAGTTCATGCTCGCGAAGGAGAACCTCTCGCAGGTCGTCATCGGGCAGATGGACGTCATCGAGCTCGTCCTAACCGCGATCTTCGCGCGCGGCCACGTGCTGCTCATGGGTGTGCCCGGGCTCGCGAAGACGCTCCTCATCTCGACACTCTCGCAGGTCTTGGACCTCAAGTTCAAGCGCGTGCAGTTCACGCCGGACCTCATGCCGTCCGACATAACGGGAACGGACGTCCTCGAGGAGGACAAGGAGTCCGGCACCCGCAGGTTCCGCTTCGTCGAAGGTCCGGTCTTCACGAACATGCTTCTGGCGGACGAGATCAACCGTACGCCTCCGAAGACGCAGGCCGCGCTGCTCGAAGCGATGCAGGAGCACCACATCACGGTCGGCACGAAGACGTATGCGCTTCCGGAGCCGTTCTTCGTCATGGCGACGCAGAACCCGATCGAGCAGGAGGGAACATATCCGCTGCCCGAGGCGCAGATGGACCGCTTCCTCTTCAACATCATCGTGAAGTATCCGTCTGCGGAGGACGAGGAGACGATCATCCGCAACGTGACGTCTAGCCGCAAGGTGAAGCTCGAGAAGGTTCTGGACGGCGAGACGGTGCAGAAGCTGCAGGACGTCGTGAAGCGCGTTCCCGTCGCGCCGCACGTCATCCAGTACGCGGCGACGCTCGCCAGGATGTCGCGTCCGAAGGAGCCGGGCGCGCCCGACTTCGTGAAGGAGCTCGTAGGCTGGGGCGCGGGTCCGCGCGCGGGCATCTCGCTCATCACGGCGGCGAAGGCGTGGGCGATCCTGCACGGACGCCACCACTGCACGATGAAGGACGTGGAGTCCGTCGCGATGCCCGTGCTGCGCCACCGCGTGATCACGACGTTCGCCGCGGAGGCCGCAGGCGTGACGTCCGACGACCTTGTCAACATGATGCTCAAGGAACTCAAGCCGACGCTGGACCTTGAGATATAAGGCGGTTTAGGAACAATCAAATCAGGAGGTAGATACAATGAAGCAGGGATGGCGCTGGTACGGTGACGCGGATGCGATCACGCTGAAGGAAATCAGGCAGGCGGGCGTGACGGACATCGTCGCGGCGCTCTACGAGAGGAAACCGGGCGAGGTGTGGCCGGTCGCGGAGATCAAGGCGCGCGCGAAGAAGGTTAAGGACGCCGGCATGACCTGGAGCGTCGTCGAGAGCGTGCCGATTCACGAGGACATCAAGAAGCACACGGGGAACTACCTCAAGTACGTCGAGAACTACAAGAAGACGCTCCGCAACCTCGCGAAGTGCGGCATCAAGACGGTGTGCTACAACTTCATGCCCGTCCTTGACTGGACGCGCTCGAACCTCACATACGCGCTTGCCGACGGCTCGACGTGCCTTGAGTACAACGAGTACGAGCTCGCGGGCTTCGACATGTTCTACCTGAAGCGCCCCGGCGCGGAGAAGGAATACGACGCTAAGACAAAGTCGCGCGCCAAGAAGGTGTGGGCGAAGCTCGACAAGAAGGGCAGGAAGCGCGTGGCGGATTCCGTCCTGTGCGGACTTCCCGGCACGGTCGACGACCTGACGCCGGAGGAGTTCCTCGCGCAGCTCAAGACCTACGACGGCATCGACGACGCGAAGCTCCGCGAGAACATGTACTGGTTCCTCAACGAGATATCGCCTGTCCTCGATGAGACGGGCGTCGACATGTGCATCCATCCGGACGATCCGCCGCATCCGATCTTCGGGCTCCCGCGCATCCTCTCGAACGCCAAGGACATTGCCGAGATGTACAGGAAGTGTCCGTCGAAGCACGTCGGCCTCACGCTCTGCACGGGCAGCCTCGGCGGAGACCCGAAGAACGACGCGGTCGAGATCATGAAGAAGTTCGGCAAGCGCGTCTTCTTCTGCCACTTCCGCAACCTCGAGTACACCGACGACAAGGTTTTCCACGAGTCGCAGTGCCATCTCTGCGGGCAGACGAACATCCCGAAGCTCTTCGAGGAGTTCCTCAAGGAGGAGAAGCGCCGCGGAAGCGGAATCGTCGTGCGTCCTGACCACGGGCGCTACCTTGAGATCGACCGCGAGCTCGCGAAGCTGAAGGGCAAGGACTGCTACTGCGGCTACAGCTATGGCGGCAGGCTCATCGGCCTCGCCGAGCTGCGCGGACTGGAAATTGGTCTCAAGTACGCAAAGAAGGGACTGTGAACACAATGCTGAAGCATCTTTTTGCAGCGGCAGTAGCCGCCGGAATGTCCGTGGCCGCCTTCGCGGCCGCGCGCCCGGTCGCGCAGTGGGACGTCATACCGTACCAGCGAGTCTCCGAGCCGTTCAAGGCCGGAGTCGTCGCGTTCTACGACAAGCCGTTCCACGTCGACTTCTTCGTCAACGGAAAGAAGGTTGCCAGCGCGGACAAAAAGTCGATGAACGACCGAACCAAGACCGAGGAGCACTGGTTCGTCCTCGATCCTGCCAAGTTCAGCGCAGAGGATCTCAAGGACCGTGTCCTGAAGCTCGGCGCGAAGGCTGTGGCGGACGACGGAACGAGCTATAGGATTCCGGACATCGTCCTATACTGGGACGGCGACGGCAAGACCGGCTCAAAGAAGGTCGTCTGGGTCGACCCGAAGGACGGCATCGACTTTTCCGTCGGCACGAAGGAGAAGCCGGTGAAGACACTGCGCCAGGCCGTGAAGGTCGCGGGTGACGGCGGAACCGTCTGCCTGCTCCGCGCCGGTATGTATCAGGCCGAGCGCATCGGCGGCGGAAGCAGCCGCAAGTACTGGACAACCATCATCCCGGCCGAGGGTCTCAAGCGCAAGGACATCCACATCAAGGGCGGGCGCACCGGATGCGACAAGCTGCACTTCAAGGACGTCACGATCTTCAGCGACATCACGTCCGGAGTCAGCTACGCGCTCGGTGGAGTCGATGAGAATTCCGTGTGCTGGCTCGAGGGATGCCTCGTTAGGGACAAGGGCGGACGCTCCGCGGGGCGCAGCTATACCTTCGGAAACAAGATGACGGGGTATGTCACAGGCGGCGTCACGATGGAAATGGGCGACGGCCCTCGCGGCAAAATCGTGAGGGGGCATCTCATCAAGAACATCTCCGGCGACGCGTTCACCGGCGAGGACTGCCTTGCGGTCAACTGCAAGCTGGACGACGTTGACTGCACGGGCGTTATGGACGAGCCCGCGTTCCATCGTTCGCAGGGAATCCAGGGCGCATGGACGCACGACGTCATCCTCGCGAACATAACCGCAACGCAGTGCGGCTGCAACGGCTTCATAGGGCTCAAGCTCCGCGACTCCGCGTTCTCCAACATCACCCTCGAAACGACCGGGCCCGAGCGCCGATTCATCTCGCGCTACGCGTGGGAGATGGAGAACGTCTGGTTCGACCACGTCAATGTGACTGGGCAGGAATGGGTCTGGTTCAAGGCCACGAACAACAACGGAAACTACACGCCGATCGACGTCAGGGTGACCGACTGCTCCTTCCAGCTTCCGCAACCTCCAAAGGACTGAAGACATGAACGAGACGATGGGGACGATAATATGCGCGCTCGGCGGCATCGCCGGCGCGACCTTCGCGCTGCCTTTCCGCGGCATCAAGGGGATGAAGTACGAGTCCTACTGGATGGTGTATGCCGTCTTCGGACTCGTCCTCTTCCCTCTCGCGCTCGCGCTCGCGACGTGTCCTGACTTCTTCGGCATACTTGGCGGGGCGGACAAGTCCGTGGTCGCGCGCTGCATCGGCTTCGGCGCGCTGTGGGGGCTCGGCGGGCTTACCTGGGGGCTCATGATCCGCTACCTCGGCATAGGTCTCGGCCTTGCCATCGGGTGCGGACTCTGCTCCGCGACGGGCACGCTCATTCCGCCGATCGTGACAGGCCACGCTTCCGACCTCGTCAAGGACACCCCGGCGATCGTCACTCTCGCGTCCGTCGTCGTGTCGCTCGTCGGCATCGTCCTAGTCGGTCTCGCCGGCAAGCTCAAGGAGGGCGAGCTCGACGAGGAGGCGAAGAAGAAGGCCGTCGCGGAATTCGACTTCAAGAAGGGCATGATGGTCGCAGTGTTCTCGGGAATCGCTTCCGCCGGCATGAACTTCGGCCTCCAGGGCGGCGCGTCGCTCGAGCAGGCCGCGGCGCAGGCGGGAGTCGACTCGAAGTGGATCGGCATGCCTGTTCTTGTCGTTGTTCTCTGGGGCGGATTCGCCGTCAACGTCATCTGGTGCCTCTGGCAGAACGCTAAGAACAAGTCGTTTGGCGACTATGCGAAGCCCGGCCTCGGCTGGGCGCTCGCCGGGCTCGCCGGCGTCATCTGGGCGATGCAGTTCGCGTGCCAGAAGATCGGCGAACCCGCGATGGGCGACATGCGCTACATCTCGTTCGCGATCGTCATGGGAAGCTGCGTGCTCTTCTCCTCGCTCCTCGGCGTTGCGCTCGGGGAATGGAAAGGTACCGGAGCGAAGACAAAGGGCGCGCTTGCGCTCGGACTTGCTGTCCTCGCCGCTTCGATTGCGATCGCCGTCGCCGCGAAGATGATATGATCGAAATGCGGCTGCGGAAATCGCCTCTGCGATTCGCCGCGGCTTCGCTCTTTCATTCGCGCGGATATTTTGATATAATTTTGGCAGTCAGAAAGGAAACCACCAAATGGTCACACGCATCATACTGAACGAAACCTCCTACCACGGCGCAGGGGCGGTCAAGTCGATCGTCGCCGAGCTCGCCGCGCGCGGACTCAAGAAGCCGATCGTCTTCTCCGATCCGGACCTTGTTAAATTCGGGGTCACGAAGAAGGTCACGGATCTTCTCGCGAAGGCGAAGGTGAAGTTCGAGCTGTACTCCGACATCAAGCCCAATCCCACGGTCGAGAACGTCAAGAACGGCGTCAAGGCCGCGAAGAAGGCGAAGGCGGACTGCATCATCGCGATCGGCGGCGGCAGCTCTATGGATACCGCGAAGGCCGTCGGCATCATCATCACGAACCCGAAGTTCGCCGACGTCCGCTCCCTTGAGGGCTTCGCTCCGACGAAGAAGCCGTGCCTTCCGATCCTCGCCGTCCCGACGACTGCGGGAACAGCAGCCGAGGTGACGATCAACTACGTCATCACCGACGTCGAGAAGAAGCGCAAGTTCGTGTGCTGCGATCCGCACGACATTCCCGTCGTCGCGTTCGTCGATCCCGAGATGATGTCGACGATGCCCAAGGGTCTCACGGCGTTCACTGGCATGGACGCGCTCACGCACGCAATCGAGGGCTACATCACCAAGGCAGCCTGCCCGATGACGGACATGATGCACCTCGAGGCGATCCGCCTCATCTCCGCAAACCTCCGCGACGCCGTCGCCAACAAGCCGTCCGGCCGCGAGGGCATGGCTCTCGGACAGTACATCGCCGGAATGGGCTTCTCCAACGTCGGCCTTGGCATCGACCACTCGATGGCGCACGGCCTCAGCGCGCTCTACAACATGCCGCACGGCATGGCGTGCGCGATTCTCCTGCCGACGGCGATGAAGTTCAATGCGCCGAAGACCGGCAAGCGCTACGTGGCCATCGCGACCGCCATGGGCGTGAAGGGCGCCGATAAGATGTCGCTCGGCAAGGCACGCAAGGCCGCGATCGCTGCCGTCGAGAAGCTCTCGCAGGACGTCGGCATCCCGGCGAACCTGAAGGGCGTCCTCAAGAAGGAGGACATCCCGTTCCTCGCGAAGAGCGCCTACGCCGACGCGTGCCGTCCGGGCAACCCGCGCGACTGCACGGTCAAGGATATCGAGCGCCTCTACAAGGCCCTCGCGTGATGCTGCAGATCGCCAGGCTCGTCGCGGTCGTCGCGCTTCTCTGCGCGGCGGCCGCGCTTGCCACTCCGAAGGGCCGCCTGCCCCTGGCCCTGAGGGGAGTGCTCAAGGTGATGCGCGCCGACCGCGGCGAATGCGCCGCGCGCGCGGCGACGGAAGGGGGCGAAGCGCGCGTGCCGGCATGGAGGCGCGGCGTCGCGTTCGCGATGGTCGTGTGCGCAGTTGTTCTTGCGATGATCTAAGGCATGGACACCGTCGAGATACTCGGAGTCAGGGCGAAGGTCGCCCGCACGTTCGCGGAGCGGGCGAAGGGACTAATCGGAACAAAGGACCTGCCGCCGGGCGAAGGACTTCTCATAGAGCGCTGCAATGCGATACACACTTTCTTCATGTCCTTCCCGATCGACGCGACGTTCGTCGATTCCGAGGGGCGGGTGGTCAAGGTTGTCCGCGGGATAAAGCCGTGGCGTGCGTTCGTGTGGGGCGGATGGCGGGCGCGCAAGGTTCTTGAGACAAGATCCGCCGAATGAGGATGGAGGCGTCCGATGCCAAGAGTAAAAGAAAAGACAATTCTCGTGTTCCATTCCTCGACGCGCGCGTCGTGGCATGCTACCATCCAGGGCATCGGGCGCTTCGCTCGGACGCAGAAATGGCGGCTCCAGGTGATCGAGTACATGCCGGACCGCAAGGCGCTTGCCGAGCTGCTGAAGTTCTGGCATCCCGACGGAATCATCGCCGAGTGCGCGGTGGACGAGAAGGGCGTGTTCGTGCCCGCGGCGTTCGGACGCATTCCCGTCGTCTACCTCGTGAGCAATCCCAAGCGGCTCAAGCCCAGCTCCCTCAGGGTGAACCACGACTCCAATTCCTTCGGACGCCTGGCCGCGAAAACCTTCCTTTCCTCCGGACTCAAGTCCTTCGCGTACCTGGGATATTCCAAGGTCTTCTGGAGCATCGAGCGCGGACGCGCCTTCGCCGAGGCGATTGCCATGAACGGCTATGAAAGCAACGAGTTCTCCCAGCCGCTCTTCGAGCTGCATCCAAATCGGAGCGGATCGGAATACAACCGCAGGCTCGCGAAATGGCTTGCGTCGCTGCCGAAGCCGTGCGGACTCCTCGTCGCAAACGACGCGCTGGCGATCGAGGCGATCAACACCTGCCGTTCAGAGGGGATTTCGGTTCCAGACGATATTTCCGTCCTCGGCATAGACAACGACGAGCCGGCGTGCGAAAACTCATCGCCGACGCTGTCCAGCATGCAGCCCAACTTCGACGATGCCGGCTACATAAGCGCGGAGCTGCTGTCGGAGGCGCTTACGCATTCTTTCGGAAAGAACGGGGCGCAACGCGTGTTTCCCGCGTCCGACGTCGTCCACCGTGCGTCTACGCTGCGGCTTCCGCACGCCAACGCGTCGATATCCGCGGCGCTGGAGATGATACGACTCAAGGCCTGCACGGGAATCAAGGCGCGCGATGTGCTGAAGGCGTTCCCGGGGTCTCGCAGGACGCTTGAGCTTCGCTTTAAGGAGCTTACGGGACACACCGTGCTGGAGGAGATTCTGTCCGTGCGGCTCGCACGCGTGAAGGAGCTCGTCCTGCAAGGAGGCGTTCCGCTCGAGGCGATCGCGAGAAAGTGCGGCTGGCGCTCCTCCGCGAGGCTTCGCGTCTTCTTCCACGAGGCGGAGGGCATGTCGATGCACGAGTGGAAGATGAAGACGCTTCGCGGCGGCGCATAAAATGTTTTCCGCGTCGGCTCGCAACTGGATGGCATAACCACCGACAGCGGCATTTTTGGTATAATATCCCATTAATGAAGTGTGAACTGTGCCATCAGAAGGACGCCGAGACGGCCATACAGCTCGCCCGCGACGGGGGCGAGAGCGAAGAGCTTTACGTGTGCCGCGAGTGCGCCAACCGCGAGCGCGTGCGCAGGCAGAAGAAGAGCCAGCGCACCAGGAAGGGCGGCGAGGGGTCTGTCCCCGGCGTGTCGATTTCCGTTTCCGGCGTCACCGCGGGCGACGGCGAGGAGCCGCCGCCCATCGTCAAGGCCATAATGAACGCCATGAGCGGATTCGTCTCCGACCTCGAGAAGGCCGCGAGCGAGGCCGAAGGGGAGAAGAAGGATCCTGAGCTCGTCGAGTTCCCCTGCGCGCGCGCCGAGGCTCCGTACCGCATAGGCGAGATGCTTCACCTCGAGGGGCTTCACCTCATCGGTGAGCTCGAGCCCGTCGGACGCGCCCTGCGCGCTCTCAAAATGAAGCTCGTCGGAGTTGACGCCGACGGAGTGCGCGACGCGGGACACGTCTATCGCCTCTTCTACGAAGGCTCGCAGGAGGCCGCGAAGCGCGTGGCCGAAGACATCCTGCGCGAGGAGCGCAACGCGCGCGTGAGGCTCTTCGAGGAGATGCCGCGCGTGTTCGGCGACTCGCTCTGCCGCGCCCTCGCGATTCTGAAGAACTGCCGTCTGCTCGCCCCGGGCGAGCTGTTCGACCTCCTGTCGCCGCTGCGTCTTGCGGCGATAGAGAAGATGCTGGACGGAATCGACCTCGCCGGCATCGAGGCGCTTATCTCCTCCGTCGACCTCACGTCGAAGGAGGACAACGAGACGCAGGAGTCGCGCGACCGCATGGACGCGGAGCGCGCGGACGAGATGAACCGCCGCTTCGAGGACGTCGTCCTAAACGAGCGCGCCGAGGAGAAGTTTCTGTGAGCATGACCTTTACGAAGAACGCGATCGACGCGCTCAACGCCGCGTCGAGCTGCGCTAGACAGCTCGGACACGACCACATCGGAGCCGAACACATATTTCTTTCCATCCTGGCCATCCCAAAGTGCCAGGCCTGTCTGCGCCTCGAGCGCATCGGTCTTTCCATCGAGGACCTCGCCGAGTCGATGCGCAATATGATCATGGGCGGATCGGACGCGCTGATGCAGCGCGGGCAGCTTCCGCTGAGCGCACGCACGAAGAAGGTGCTCGACATAGCCTGCGTGGAGGCGGGCGGACCAGGCAAGCCGATAAACACAGTCAATCTCGTGACCGCGATGATGCGCGAGGGCGAGAACGCAGCCGCGCAGCTCCTGTTCAACGCGGGCGTCACGGTGGAGAAGTTCCTCGCCGCCGGCACGCAGGGCGGAGGAAACGCTGAGGAGAAGGCTGAAGGCCAGTCCGACGAAGGTGAGCCCGAGTCCGCGCCGACCGACAAGCCCGGCGCAAACGGCAAGCAGCAGAAGACGCCGACGATAAACACGTTCGGACGCGACCTCACGGACCTTGCGCGCCAGGGCAAGCTCGATCCCGTCATCGGACGCGACAAGGAGCTGAAGCGCATTGTCCAGATCCTTTCCCGCCGCACGAAGAACAACGCCGTTCTAATCGGCGAGGCGGGCGTCGGCAAGACGGCGGTCGTCGAGGGGCTCGCGCAGGCGATCCACCGCGGCGAGGTTCCTGAGAAGATGCAGTCTAAGCGCGTCGTCGCGATTGACATGGCGCGCATGGTCGCGGGCACGCAGTACCGCGGTCAGTTCGAGGAGCGCCTCAAGAAGCTCATCGACGAGACGAAGCGTGCCGGTAACGTCATCCTTTTCCTCGACGAGATCCATACGATGGTCGGAGCTGGCGGAGCAGAAGGCGCGATGGACGCGGCGAACATCCTCAAGCCCGCGCTCGCGCGCGGAGAGCTCCAGTGCGTCGGCGCGACGACTCTCAAGGAATACCACAAGTCGATCGAGAAGGACGCCGCGCTCGAGCGCAGGTTCCAGTCCGTGCAGGTCGACGAACCGACCGTCGCGGACACCGTGGAGATTTTGAAGGGCATTGCGCCGAAGTACGAGGAGCATCATGCGGTGAAGTTCTCCCCGGCGGCGCTCAAGGCGGCGGTCGAGCTCACTGCGAGGTATCTCCCCGCGAGGCAGCTTCCGGACAAGGCTATCGACGCTATGGACGAGACTGGCGCGCGCCTCAGGATGGGCGCGTCGGCGCGTCCGAAGGACCTCGTCGAGCGCCAGGAGTCCATCGACACACTGCGCGGGAAGAAGGACGCGTGCGTCGCGGCGGGAGACTTTGACTCCGCGGCGCGCTACCGCGAAGCAATCAAGATCGCGTCCGCGGAGTTCCAGGCCGCGCTCAAGAAGTGGCGCGAGACGCACGCCGAGGAGGTCGTCGAGGCGACGGAGGAGGATGTTGCTAAGACAGTTTCATCTATGAGCGGAGTCCCCGTTGAGAAGATGAACGCGACGACGGCGGAGAAGCTGCTCGGAATGGAGAAGGCGCTCGGCGAGGTTGTCGTCGGACAGGAGCCCGCCATCAAGGCGATTGCGCGTGCACTCAGGCGCAGCCGCGCGCTGATGGCCGATCCGAAGCGTCCGATAGGCTCGTTCCTCTTCCTCGGCCCCACGGGCGTCGGCAAGACGCACCTCGCGAAGATGCTTGCCGAGAAGGTCTACGGAGACGACAAGGCTCTCATCACGCTCGACATGTCCGAGTACCAGGAGAAGTACTCCTCCTCGCGCCTCGTCGGCGCACCGCCCGGATACGTCGGCTACGACGAGGGCGGACAGCTCACGGAGAAGGTGCGCCGCCGTCCGTACTCTGTAATCCTCTTCGACGAGTTCGAGAAGGCCAACTCGGACGTGATGAACATGCTGCTGCAGATCCTCGACGACGGCAGGCTCACGGACGGACAGGGGCGCGTCATTGACTTCCGCAACACGATCATCATCTGCACCGCGAACCTCGGCTTCGACTTCGCGCGCGAAGGGCACACGCTCGGCTTCGCGACGGAAACCGCCGAGACGAGCTACGACATGCTCAAGGAGAAGCTCCTCTCCGAGGCGAAGCGCACGTTCCGTCCGGAGCTCCTCAACCGCTTCGACGAGACCGTCGTCTTCCGCAAGCTCGAGAAGGGCGACATGAAGGCGATCCTCGACCTCGAGCTCGCGAAGCTCCAGGCTCGCCTCAAGGACTCGCACATCTCTATCACGCTCGACAAGAAGGCGACGGAATTCCTTGTGGAGAAGGGATACGACTCCGCGCTCGGCGCGCGGCCGCTCCGCCGCGTCGTGCAGGACTACGTGGAGGATCCGCTTGCGGACATCGTCCTTGCCGGAAAGGCGAAGCCCCGCATGCGCGGAAAGCTCGACAAGGACGGCAAGTCCATAAAGTTCTGATAAGTCATCCTGGTGCGGCATGGGATTTCCGGTAGAGGAGAAGATATCCGAGATTCGCCGCGCGCTCGCCGCGAACAGGGACGTCGTGCTGACGGCGCCTCCCGGCAGCGGCAAGACGACGTGCGTTCCGCCCGCCCTTATCGACGAGCCGTGGCTTGAAGGCCGCAAGATCGTTGTCCTTGAACCTCGCAGGCTCGCGGCCAGGAACTGCGCGACCTACATCGCGCGCAGGCGCGGCGAGCCGGTCGGCGGAACGGTGGGCTACCAGGTGAGGCTCGAGCGGAAGGTATCCGCGAAGACGCGCCTCGAGATTGTCACTGAAGGGCTTCTCACGCAGCGGCTGCTTTCCGATCCGGAGCTCGCGGACGTCGGACTCGTCGTGTTCGATGAATTCCACGAGCGCTCCCTGCACTGCGACGCCGCTTTCGCGCTTGCCCTCGATGTGCGGCGCGCCCTGCGGCCAGACCTGCGCCTGCTTGTGATGTCCGCAACGTTGGATGCGGACGAGGTGGCGGCGCATCTCGGCGATGCGGACATAGTGCGCGCCGAAGGGCGCATGTTCCCGGTGGAGACTAAGTACCTCGGCGACGCCTCGGTTGCGGCCGGCGTGGCGCACGCCCTTAGGGAGACTGACGGCGACGTGCTTTGCTTTCTGCCGGGCGAGGGGGAGATCAGGCGGAGCCTCGAAGCGCTGTCGGCAAACGCCGAGTGGCGCGGCATCAGGTTCCTTCCGCTTTACGGTAGTCTTCCGAAAGAGGAGCAGGACAAGGTTTTCGAGCCGTCTTCGCAGCGCAAGGTCGTGCTTGCGACGTCCATTGCGGAGACGTCGGTTACGATAGAGGGCGTTACGGCTGTAGTGGACTCGGGGCTGATGCGCGTGCCGCGCTTCTCTCCCGGGACTGGCATGACGGGCCTCGTGACGCTTCCGCTGTCGCAGGACAGGGCTGAGCAGCGCCGCGGACGCGCCGGGCGCGTGAGGGCGGGAGTGTGCTACAGGCTCTGGAGCGAGGGAGAGCAGATGCTTCGTCCGAAGAAGGCGATGCCGGAGATTCTCGACGCGGACCTCGCCTCGCTCGTTCTTTCGAGCTGCTCGTGGGGCTCGCTCAAAAGGGACGGCCTCCCGTGGATGACTCCGCCTCCCGCATCGAGCTGGGACCAGGCGGTAGGACTGCTGAAGCTCCTCGGTGCGCTTGATGCGGAAGGGCGCCTCACGTCGAAGGGCGAGGCTATGTCCAGGATGCCCATGCATCCGCGCCTTGCGAACATGATGATGGGCGATCGCGGCTCCGCAAACGCGGGGCTCCTCGCTGCAATCGTCGAGGAGGGGAACCGATCTCGCGAGACCGACATCAGGAAGATCGCCGAGGAGATCGAGGAGACGCCCAACCGCCCGTTCTCAAAGCGCGTGCTGCAGCTGGCAAGGAGGTTCGACAGCGTCGCAAAGTCGGAGACGAGAGGCGTTATTGACTGGGGGAAGCGGCGTCTCGCCGCTTCATCCGAAGGCGCGCTGCTCGCCCTCGCCTATCCAGACCGCGTCGCGAAGAACCGCGGCAACGGGACGTTCCGCATGGTTTCCGGACGCGGAGCCGCGATGGAGCAGTCCGACCCGCTGTCGAAGTCGCCGTATCTCGTCTGCTGCGAACTGGACGACCGCCCGGGCGACGCGAAGGTGTTTCTTGCGTGTCCGATCAACGAGTCGGAGATCACGGGGCTGTTCGGGGATCAGCTCGTAGAGGAGCCGTTCTGCGAATGGGACCGCCGCGAGGAACGCGTGAAGAGCGTCGTAAGGCGGAAGCTCGGAGAGATGGTTCTTGGCGAAAAGCCTGTGGCGCCGGACGCGGATGGGCGCGGCGGAAGCGACGCCGTCGTGTCCGCGCTTATGGACGGCGTCCGTCAGAAGGGCGTCGCCAATCTTCCGTGCTGGACGAAGGAGGCGCTTCAGCTCAGGGCGCGCATCGGCTTTCTCCATAAGGTTCTCGGCGACTCCGCGTCGCAGCGCGAGGAATCCGGCTGGCCGGAGGCTGGCGACGACGCCGTTCTGCGGGTTCTTCCCGGCTTTGTCGGCGGAATGACGAAGTGGCGCGATCTCGAAAAGCTCAACATGGCGCAGGTTCTTGACACGATCCTCGCCGAAGCCGGACACGACCGCCGCGAGCTCGACCGGCTGGCGCCGGTGCGGATGGAGGTTCCGAGCGGAAGCCACATGTTGATTCACTACGAAGGCGACGAGCCGACGGTCGAGGTGCGGCTGCAGGAGTGTTTCGGGCTCATGGAGACGCCGAAGGTCGCCGGCGGGCGCGTTCCGATAGTCATGACGCTGCTGTCTCCGGCGCAGCGTCCCGTCCAGATCACGAAGGACCTCGCGGGCTTCTGGCGCGAGGGCTATCAGCTTGTGCGCAAGGACATGCGCGGAAGATATCCAAAGCACTACTGGCCCGAGGATCCGTTCGCCGCCGTGGCGACGCGCCGGACCGTAAAGCGGAGTATGTGAAAATGGCGAAATACGATCTGGTCGAGATATTCGAGTCGCTTCAGGGAGAGGGACGCAACATGGGGCGTCCGTGCGTGTTCGTGCGCTTCGCCGGATGCAACCTGGCGTGTCCGTGGTGCGACACAGACGTCTCCTGCCGGTTCTCCGCGACGCTCGACGAGCTTTTGAAGGAGATATCGGGCTTCAGGGCGAAGAGCGTGGTGCTCACGGGCGGGGAGCCGACGCTTGTCGATGCGATGCCAGAGCTTGTCGCGGCGCTGAAGGAGCGCGGATACTGGATTGCCGTCGAGACGAACGGCACGAGCGACGCGGAGTGGCTGCAGTTCGTCGACTACGTCGCGTGCTCGCCGAAGTCGGAGTTTCCGGATTCCGTCGCGCTTCCCCGTGCGGACGAGGTGCGCGTGGTGGCGTCGTCGGAGGATGTCGTCGGCTTCTGCCGGGACATCCGCGGCAGAATCGCCGCGACCGACTACTACGTCTCGCCGTGCGAGCGCGGGGGCGAGATCGACTTCGCGACCGCGAAGTCCGTCCTATCGCAGCTCGACGGCTGGTCGCTCTCGGTCCAGCTCCACAAGATTCTCGGCTTCCGCTAGTGCCGGGGTTGTTTTGCGCCGCGCAATATGATAGACTAATGCGAAAAAGCCGGAGTGGTGAAATGGCAGACGCAGCGGACTTAAAATCCGCGGCCTGGTAATCAGGCGTACGGGTTCGAGTCCCGTCTCCGGCACCAGTTCAACGGAGAAGAGAATGCTTAAGATATTCATGTCCGTCGCGCTTGCCGCGACGCTTTCGGCTG
>JAEEOY010000165.1 GCA_016284515.1 Kiritimatiellia bacterium
TCGGCTCTTCGCATCCTGGGGCTGGAGAAGGTCCCAAGGGTTTGGCTGTTCGCCAATTAAAGCGGAACGCGAGCTGGGTTCAAAACGTCGTGAGACAGTTTGGTCCTTATCCTCTGTGGGCGCAGGAAGATTGAGGGGAAGATTCCCTAGTACGAGAGGACCGGGAATCACGAACCAATGGTGCTTCGGTTGTCGCGCCAGCGGCAGGCCGGGTAGCTACGTTCGGAACGGATAAGCGCTGAAAGCATCTAAGCGCCAAGCCTCCCCCAAGACAAGTCTTCCCAGCAGCAATGCTCTGAAGCCAGGTTGTAGACCACGACCTCGATAGGCCGAAGGTGTAAGCGGAGCGATCCGTTGAGCCGATCGGTACTAATATGGCGTGCGGCTTAGCTTATTTTTCAAAAACTTCACTTCGAGGGCGTTTCCCGCCACTCGTAGAAGAGTTGTGGTTCTCTTTAATTCCCAGTTCGCGGCATTTTTTGCCGGTGGCCATAGAGGAGTTGTCATACCCGTTCCCATTCCGAACACGGAAGTCAAGGGCTCCATCGCCGAGGGTAGTGTGGGACCCGCCCATGCGAGAGTAGGACGCCGCCGGCTTTTTTCATGCCCTTCGGGCATTCAAAAACCCGTCGGCGTCCTACGTCCGCACCCCCGCTAGCGCGCCCTTCGGGCTCGGCTTCGCCGAGGGGGATACGGCGGCTTTTTTCATGCCCTGCGGGCATTCAAAAAGCCGCCGTCGTCCTACGTCCGCAGCCCTCTAGCGACTTTTGCTGCGCAAAAGCTCGCGCTGCGCGCTCGGGGCATACGCTGACTTTTTTATTTCTCCGGCATACGCCGGCTTTTTTTCACTTCCGCGCGTTGTGGGGGCGAAAATTTGGTATACTATATGGCCATGAAAATTTCAGGCACTATCACGGCGCTTGTGACGCCGTTTTCGAAAGATGGTTCCGTTGACTACGGCGCCCTAAAGGCGCTTGTCGAGGAGCAGACTGCCGCAGGAGTTGAGGGAATCTGCTCCGTCGGCACAAGCGGCGAATCGCCCACTCTCTCCCACGAAGAGCACCACAAGGTCATCGAGAAGACGATTGAGTTTTCTGCCGGCAAGTGCAAGATCATCGCCGGAACTGGCGCGAACTCCACAAGCGAAGCCGTCTCGCTCACCAAGGCGGCCATCGGCTACGGCGGGGCGGATGCCTGCCTGCAGGTGACGCCCTACTACAACAAGCCGAATCCCGAAGGACTCTACCGCCATTTCATGACAGTCGCCGATCTCGGACTCCCCGTTGTCCTCTACAATGTGCCCGGGCGCTCCGGACGCGAGATTCCGATCGATGTTGTCGTGCGCCTCGCGAAGCACCCCAACGTCATCGCCATCAAGGAGGCCGCTGGTTCCGTCGATCGCGTCAGCGCGATTAAATACCGTCTCCCCGACTTCACCGTCCTTTCCGGCGACGACTCGCTCGCGCTGCCGATGATTTCCGTTGGCGCGGACGGCGTTATATCCGTCGCGTCGAATGTCATCCCCAAGGAAATGGGCGATATGGTGCGCCTTGCACGCGCAGGCGACTTCGCCGGCGCACGGGAGCTCCACGCGAAGTACTATCCGCTTTTCCACGACCTCTTCATCGACGTAAACCCCGTCATGGTGAAGGAGGCTCTCTGGCTGATGAAGAAGATAGAGCGAGTGTTCCGCCTTCCGCTCTGCGAGACGGACGACGCGAAGCTCGCGCAGATGAAGAAGACACTGGCTTCTCTCGGGTTGATTAGTGGTTAGTTGCTAGTCGCTAGTCGTTAGTCGTTAGTCGCTAGTTGTTAGTCTTCAACTTTAAATTGTTATTCCATGCGCATTGGATTTGGATATGACTCGCATGTCTTCGAGGACGGGAAGCCGCTCGTTCTCGGAGGTGTGCTCATTCCCGACTGTGCCGGACTCAAGGCGCACTCCGACGGCGATGTCCTGATCCATGCGATAATCGACGCGCTTTTCGGCGCGGCGGCGCTGGGCGACATCGGTTCGCACTTTCCGGACACGGACGAGAAGTGGCGCGGCGCGGACTCCAGTGAGCTTCTGCGCGCGGCGGTCTACGAGGTCCGAGGCGCTGGCTATGCAATTGAGAATGTCGACGCGACGGTGATCTGCGAGCGTCCGAAGCTGCGTCCGTTCGTCGATCTCATGCGCTCCACTCTCGCCGGATTCATGGGCGTCGGCATCGGACGCGTCTCCGTGAAGGGGAAGACGAACGAGAAGATGGACGACGTCGGTGCAGGGAAGGGCATTGTAGTCCATGCCGTAGCGCTTTTGCGCGAGTCGAAGGCCGAGTAGCATGAAGCGTCCGGAGATACTTGCGCCGGCTGGCGACTTCACGTGCCTGCAGGCGGCGATAGACGCGGGTGCGGACGCGGTGTATTTCGGACTCGGCACGTTCAACATGCGCGCGCGGAGCGGCGTCAATTTCAAGGGGGAGGACCTGCCGGAGATCGCGCGCCGGTGCGGAAAGGTCAAGCGCTACCTTGCGCTCAACGCCATCATGTTCGAGGGCGAAATTGAGGAGGTTGAGCGCACGATCGTCGCCGCGAAGCCATACGTCGACGCGTTCATCGTGTCCGACTGGGGCGTCATATCGCTCTGCCGCAAGCACGGCGTGACATTCCACGTCTCCACTCAGATGTCGACGTCGAATTCGCTTGCCGTCAGGTTCCTTGCGGACCAGGGCGCGACGCGCGTGGTGCTTGCGCGCGAATGCACGCTGGCGGAGGTGAGGCGCATCCACGCCGAACTCGGCGATTCGCCCGAAATCGAGTGCTTCGTGCACGGCGCGCAGTGCGTAGCGGAGTCCGGCCGGTGCTTCATGAGCCAGGATGTCTTCGGAAAGAGCGCCTGCCGCGGAGAGTGCGTGCAGCCGTGCAGAAGGCGCTTCAAGGTGCAGGCGGTCGATCTCTACGTCGACAAGGACGGCAATCCCGTGCATGAGGCGAAGACCGCGTTCGAGGTCGAGCCGCACACCGTGCTCTCGGCGAAGGATCTCTGCTCCATTGGATTCGTCGACAAGCTGATGGCCGCAGGCATCGCGTCCTTCAAGATCGAGGGACGGGCGCGCAACGCGAACTACGTGAAGACGTGCGTCGAGGCGTACCGCGAGGCGGTGGATGCGGTGATTGCCGGCACATACGGACCAGACCTCGTCGCGCGCCTGAGGGCGAAGCTCGAGACGGTCTTCCACCGCGAGTTCGCGGACGGCATGTATTTCGGGCGGCCCGGTGCGGACCAGTTCGCGGACAGCGAGGATTCGCTCGCGACTACTGTGAAGCGGCATGTCGGCATCGTAGTGGACTATTTCCTCAAGGCAGGCATCGCGCAGGTGAAGATACAGGACCACGAGATACGGCCGGGGGACGAAATCCAGGTGCACGGTCCGACGACCGGCGTCCTCGAGCTGACGCTCGGCGAGCTCAGGCGGGATGACGAGACCCCTGCCGTGGGCGAGAAGGGCACCTGGGTGACATTCAAGTGTCCGCGCTGCCGCGTCGGAGACAAGGTGTTCTTTGTCGAGCATCGTCCAACATCGCTCTGACGGAATTTGATATAATATTCGTTAACTCACTGTCGGGTGGGCGCAATGTTCGCTTCTTCGGTGGATACATGAAAAAAGGGAGATGTGATGGCAGGATACAAGAAGGCTGACACTCGTCGCAGGGACTGGATCTTCGCGCTCGCGCTTGGAGGCGCGGCGGCGGTCCTGTACTTTATCTCTATGGCGACATATGCGTTCCCTGGCGAAGGAGCGCACCTGATGGCGCTGTGGAAGGGACTTGACTCGGCGGCGGTGAATCCACATCCGCTCATGGCGATCTTCGCGCGTCTTTGCGGATGCTCCAACGTGCTTGGTCCGGTCTGCGGCGCGATATCCGTCGCGTGCATCTTCCACTTCACCGCGTTTTTCGTGCGCGAGCGCATAAACGGCGAGATGCTGGCGGAGTATGCGGACAGGATGAGCGCGCTCGCGGGCGTGGTGGCGTCCGTCATGTTCATGATTTCCCCTGCCGCTCGCGAGGCCTTCACGCATCTGAGCGCCTTCGGCTTCGACGCAATGTGGGCGCTACTTGCCGCTGTGGCGTTCATGCCGTACGCGCGCTCCGGCAAGTCCCTTGGCTGGCTGTGGGTGCTGCTTGTCGGCGTCCTTGTCGGGCTTGGCCTCGCCGATTCGCCCGTCTTCGCGCTCCTTGCCCCGCTATACATCGCAGGCGTGTGGTGCGTGTCGTCAAAGCGCGGTGGCAAGCCCTACGGCGCGGCGTTTGGCTTCATCCTCGTTGCCATCGCAACGTTCTTCATCTACGCGCCGAGCGCGGCGGGCGATTTCACCGAGTCTATGCGCGAGTCGGCGAAGGAGGCGGCGGGATGGCTCAAGGTCGAGGGATGGATCCTCGTCGCGTCCTTCTCGATTCTGCCGTTCCTCGTCTCGCTTCTTTCCAGCAAGTCGGCGTACAACAAGGAGAGCGGACTTTCCTCGTGGATCTTCCACGTGATGCTCAGCTTCGTGTCCATCCTCGCCATCGCGACGCCGCTTGCGCCATCGGAGCTGCTGCGTCCGTACGGACTCCTCCCCGTGATCCCCTGCGCGTTCGTCGCGTTCACGGCAGCGTATCTCGTCGCGTACTGGTGGCTTCTTTTCGTCGCAAAGGTGCGCAAGAACGAGTCCGTCGACGCTGCGCCGACCGCGCTCAAGGGGCGTCCGCTCGCGGCTGCGGTGCTGCCGGTGCTTGCGCTTGTCTTCGGCATCTCCGCGCTTCTCGCGCTCTTCTCCTTCGACGGCTCGCGCGGCGCATTTGCCGACAAGACGGCGGAGAGGCTCATCGCCGACCTCGGGGAGCGCACGTGGTTCATCACGGACGGACTTCTCGACGACCACCTCAGGCTCGCCGCCGCTCGCGCGGGCAGGGAGCTCAACCTCGTCTGCCTCCAGCGCGACATTGAAGACCGCTATCTCGACGAACTCGCGGCGCTCGTCGAGCAGAAGGGCATCGGCGGCGAGAAGAACCGCGAGCTCGCGCTGTCGCTGAAGCTCGGCGTCCTCGCGTTCGTGCAGGACTGGTTCGCCGCCGAGAAGGATTCCGTGGCCTCGAAGGTCGCGATCTTCGGTGCGCCGGACCTCTGGTATGCGGCCGGCATAAAGGCCGTGCCTGAATTTCTCTTCTTCGGCGCTGATCCCTCGGCGAAGGTCGACTGGGGCGCGTGGGAGGAGTTCGACACCGTCCTCGCGAAGCCGAAGGGCGTGGCCTCCTGGGGCAGCTACAGGCTGTGGAAGGAGAACGACCCCGTCGAGCTCATGCGCCTGAGGCTGCGCCAGCACGCCGGTCTCGTCGCGAACGACCGCGGCGTCTACCTTCAGGACGAGGGCAAGGACGACGAGGCGTTCGCGCTCTATGAGCTCGTCCTCGGAAACATCGACAAGGACAACGTCTGCGCGCTCTTCAACGAGTTCGAGATGGCGCGCGCGGGCCACTCCAAGGCGGCGCAGAAGAAGGGCGATCTCGAGAAGGCGCTCAAGGCGATCGTCGAGGACAAGGATCGCCGCTATGTGCTCTGGAAGCTCGCGAACGTCTACGGATACATCAGGAGCCCCGAGATATTCGTGCGCCTCGGCTATGCGTGGGCGAAGTCGGGACGTCCGGGCGAGGCGCTCAACCAGATCCGCCGCGCGATCGACTTCGTTCCGTCCGAGAACCGCTCGAACCTCCTCAACATGATGGCGTCGCTCTATGCGAGCGACAGCGACTCCAAGAGGTCGCGCGCCACGTACCAGCAGGTGCTCGATTCCGATTCCGACAACCACGACGCCCTCATCGGCCTCATGCGGCTCGAGCTTCTCGAGGGCAACAGCCAACGCGCCATCGAGTACCTCGAGCGCGCTACGAAGGCCGCGGCGGATGATCCGCGCATCGCTGGCGAGCTCGCGATGCTCCACCTCATGAAGGGAGAGCTCCCCGAGGCGCGCGCCGCCGCGCGCCAGGCCGTCGACCGCGAGCCGTCCGACATGCGCGCGTGGTCGCTTCTCGTGTCCATCGCCCTCCAGCAGGCGGACGCGGCGAAGGACCGTGCGGAGAAGGCGAAGCTCCTCAAGGAGGTCGAGGACTCGCTTATTCCGGAGATGGAGAAGCACGCGGCGGACAAGAACGACTACTACATCCAGTCCGCGCGCGCGTTCCTCCTCGTTCGCAAGGGCAGCGAGAACCGCAAGGACGCGCGCGACGCCTTCGCGAAGGCCGCGAAGGCGCGCCCCGACGTCCAGGCGACGCAGGATCTTGTCCTTGGGCTCGACATCCAGCTCAACGACACCGTTGACGCCGAGTTCCACGCCCGCGAGGTGCTGCGCCGCAACCGCAAGGCGCCGCTCGCGAACTACGTCATGGGCTCGCTCGCGCTCCAGAAGGGCGACAACGAGGAGGCGGAGACGTATCTGAGGCGCGCGGCGGATGCGCCGCAGCCCGTCGTCCTCGCGCAGAACGACCTTGCCGAGGTGCTGAGGCGCACGAAGCGCTACGAGGAGGCCGAGCGCTATGCGCGACTCGCCGTCAAGACCTCGCCGGAGCTCTATGTCGCGTGGGAGACGCTCGGCTCGATCCTCATGGACGCGAACGGAGACCTCAACGAGGCGGAGCAGTGCATCAACAAGGCGTGCGAGCTTTCGAAGTCCGCCGACGGCAAGGAGGAGGACGTGCGCATGCTCGTGTCGCTTGCCCGCGTCCAGGTCGCGAAGGGCGACAAGCAGCGCGCGAACATGACGATCCGCAAGGTCCAGGGCCGCATCAAGGAACTCTCCGACTTCGAGAAGGGCGAGTTCGAGGAGCTGAAGAAGAGTGCTAAGTAGCCTTCTGCTTGCGGTCGCGTTCCAGGTTGGGCCGTTCTACGAACAGCGGCCCGCCGACGACTTTCTCGCAGTAAGGCCGTTCTACGCGCACGAGGGGGAGACGGACGACGTTCTCTGGCCTGTCTTCACCTCGCACCGCGACTGGTGGCGCTTGCTCCTCTTCATGCACTACCAGGAGCAGGACGACGGCGGATGGCAGTTCGACATGCTGCCGCTGTGGTTCAACGGACACGTCCCGGCGCGTGCAAGGGAAGGCGCTGAGGACTACTGGGGGCTTTTCCCGATCTACGGGCACCATCCGCACATCGCCCTGATGTACGACATAGACTTCGTGCTCTGGCCCGTGTGGACGCGCTACAGGATGCCGCGTCCGTCGGAGAGGAAGTGGATGACGACGAACACGGTGCTGTTTCCGTTCTTCAGCTGGCGCGACGACGGTTCGTGGAGCTTTTGGCCGCTGTATGGAATCAACCACCAGAGGGAGAGCGACCACCAGTATGCGCTGTGGCCGATCATGACGTGGGCAAACTACCGCGCGGACCGCGACACGGGTGGAGAAGGGTACTCGTGGATGTTCTGGCCGCTGTACGGACAGGTCCGCCGCGAGCGCGAAAGCCAGGACCTGTTTCTTCCGCCGTTCTTCTCCGTCGCGCGCACGCATTCGCGCACGCATTCGCGCACGCCCGCCGCCGAGTCGCGCGAGGAGAAGCGCATACGCTGTCCGTGGCCTATCTTCGAGTGGGAGCGCAACACGAAGCGCGAGCGTCTCTCAATATGGCCGCTCTACGAACGCGTCGACTGGCTTTCGTATTCCGAGGGAGAGGACGCGGGCTCGGTCACGCGATTCGGATGGAAGCTTGTGGAGCTTTACGAAGACGAGACGCGGGTGTTTCCGTTCTGGACGAGCAGGAAGGATGACACGTACTTCCGCCTGTGGCCTTTCTGGGAGTCGGACACGAAGGACGGCGTGAAGACGTCGCGCCTTCTTGCGCTTTTCCCGATACGCTGGGTTCCGGCCATAGACCGCAGCTGGTCGAAGTTCTGGACGTTCTACGAGCGAGAGGAGCGCGCGACGTGCACGCACCATTCGCTTTTCTGGGGAATCATCCGCTGGGGGACGCCGAAGTGAGTGCGCGCATCGGCATATGGCTGCGGGCGATCCGCGTGAACCAGTGGACGAAGAACGGGATCGTCTTTCTTGCGTGGTTCTTTGCGGTGGCTGATCCATCCCAGGCCGCTATGGCGCGCGGGTGGCGTCCGTTCGTCCTCGTCTCCGCGATGGCCGCCGCGTTCTGCCTTGTGTCGAGTGCGTTCTATCTTCTCAACGACGTGGCGGACTTCAACGCGGACAGGCGGCATCCGGTGAAGCGGCTCAGGCCGATCGCCGCGCGTCTCGTCTCCCGCATCGACGCGGTGAGGGTCGCGCTGTCGCTCTTCGCGGTCGGACTGATGTTTCCGTGCGTCCTCGTCTTCCGTCATCCGGACCGCACGCTCGGCTTTGCGGTGCTGCTCATCTATTCGGTTATGCAGTGCGCGTACTCTGGTTTTCTCAAGCGCATTCCGTACGTCGACGTCGCGGTGATAGCGGCGGGTTTCGTGCTGCGCGCGGTCGCGGGCGCGGCCGCGACGGACGTTCGAATCTCGCCGTGGCTCCTCGGCTGCGCGTTTGCGCTGTCGCTCTTCCTTGCCTTCGCGAAGCGCCGCCACGAGCTGCAGGTGGCGGTCGAGTCGCGCGAGGCGCTTAAGCGCTATCATCCCGTCGCGCTCGGGGTGCTGATGTTCGCCTCCGCCTTCGCGACGCTTGCCGTGTACACATGGTACACTGTATCGCCCGAGACGACGGCGCGCTTCGGGACGAAGTATCTTCCGTTGACCGCGGTGTTTGTGGCGCTCGGCATCGCGCGCTACCTGAAGCTCGTGTACTCGAAGGCGGACGTGGGGCGTCCGGAGCGGATACTCCTCACCGACTGGCCGATGTGGGTCATTCTCGCGGGCTACGCGGCGTCCGCCGTCTTTGCCGTCCTTGCCCGACATCTGGTGACAATCGGAGGGCTGTAGATTTTTCCAACTCCGCATTGCGCTTTCGGCGCATTTTTGGTAAACTATACACGATTTACGGTTAATAAGGAACTGCTGAATGGCGAAAGAAGAAGATCAGGCTATCGAGGTCACCGGGACGGTGACCAAGGTTCTGCCTGCCACGATGTACAAGGTCAAGCTCGAGAACGGGCACGAGGTGCTCGCGCACATTTCAGGAAAGATGCGCAAGTTCTTCATCAAGATCGCGATCGGCGACAAGGTCACCGTTGAGATCTCTCCCTACGACCTCGGCAAGGGCCGCATCACCTACCGCCACAAGGCATGACGGCGCGGCGCCGTCTCCGGAACAATCTCTACTAAAGAACAACAAACAAACAAGGATCAACCATGTCAGGTCACAGCCACTGGGCGACAATTAAGCGCGCGAAAGGCGCGGCGGACGCGAAGAAGGGCAAGATCTTCTCGAAACTCGGCAAGGAAATCACGATAGTCGTGAAGGCTAAGGGCGGGAACCCCGACAACAACCCGACCCTCCGCACGCTCATCGCCAAGGCGAAGGCGGCGCAGATGCCGAACGACAACATCGAGCGCGCGATCAAGAAGGGCACCGGCGAGCTTGAGTCCGCCGAAATGGTGGACGCCCAGTACGAGGGCATCAAGGGCGGCACGGCCGTCGTGGTGCGCGTGCTCACCGACAACAAGAACCGCGCGGCCGCCGAGGTCTCGAACGTCTTCAAGAAGAACGGCCTCGAGCTCGCGAAGCCGGGCAGCGCGTCGCGTCTCTTCGACCGCATGGGGCAGATCATGATTCCCGCGGCGGACGGAATCGACGAGGACAAGGTCACCGAGGTGGCTCTCGAGGTCGGCGCGGAGGACGTCATCTCCGAGGACGGCGGCTTCACCGTGAAGTGCCAGCCGAACGATTTCGTCTCCGTCGTCGAGGGCATCAAGGCGGCGGGCATCACGATCGACGAGGAGAACTCCAACGTCGGTCTCGTGCCGAACATGACGAATCCCGTCTCCGACGTCAACGTCGCTAAGGCGATCAACAAGTTCGTCGACATGCTCGAGGATCTCGAGGACGTCCAGGACGTCTACACGAACATGGAGACGACGGACGAGGTCGACGCCGCTCTCGAAGCCGAGGGCTGAGCGCTCTCGACGCGCAAAGAACCTCGCCACGGCGGCAGCGGTGGCGAGGTTTTTTTGTGCGCGCTTTCTTTTCGGAAAGTGCGGGGGGTGGGTTGACTGGAATCGCAAAAGAATATATAATGTTCAGTACAAATGACAAGTAACGACGAGTACGTGCTGCAGATTCTGGTCGAACGCGGCTTCCTCAGCCAGGAACAGGTTGAGGCGGCCTCGAAGTCCATGCGCGCCGAAAACGAGACGACGCTTGACGTTCTCGTTTCCGGCGGCACGATCGGAGAGGACGAGGTCCTCGGCACTGTGGCCGACCAGTTCGGCCTGAAATACTGCCATGTCAACGCCGATGCGATCAGCCAGGACGTGACGAAGGAGATCACGTCCGACATCGCCAAGAAGTACGGTGTCGTGCCGGTCGTCGCAGACGACGAGTCGATCACCGTCGCTTTGTCGGATCCGATGGGCTACGACGCCATCGACTCCCTGCGCTACGTCCTTCACGGGCGCGACGTGCAGGCTGTCATAGCGCCGCGCTCGGAGGTGCAGGCTGCCATGGCGAAGCTGTACGCCGCGGACGAGTCCGCCGACGTCCAGACGCGCGGTGAGGACGACGGGAGCGCGGGTGACGAGGCGGGCGACGATTCGGCCGTCATCAAGCTCGCCAACCTCATCATCACGACCGCGATCAAGATGAAGGCCTCCGATATCCACATCGAGCCGATGGAGAAGGAGTTCCGCGTCAGGTACCGCATCGACGGCGCGCTGAGGAAGATGGACTCGCCGCCGAAGCGTCTGCAGGGCGCGATCATCTCCCGCATCAAGATCATGTCGAAGATGAAGATCTCCGAGAAGCGCATCCCGCAGGACGGGCGCATCCAGATCACCGTCGGCGGCAAGGACCTCGACCTGCGCGTGTCGTCCGTTCCGACGAACCACGGCGAGTCGATCGTCATGCGAATCCTCGACAAGTCGAACCTCTCGCTCGGTCTGCCGCAGCTCGGCTTCCTTACCGACGACCAGGCGACGTTCGAGAGGCTCATCAAGCTTCCTGACGGCGTGGTGCTCGTGACGGGTCCGACGGGCTCGGGAAAGACGACGACGCTCTACGCCTGCCTTGGGCAGATCAACACGCCCGACAAGAAGCTCATCACGGTCGAGGACCCTGTCGAATACCAGATGTCCGGCATCAACCAGGTGCAGGTGAACAAAGACGTCGGCCTCGACTTCTCCGCCGCGCTGCGCTCGATTCTGCGTCAGGCGCCGAACATCGTCATGATCGGCGAGATCCGCGACGCGGAGACGGCCGACATCGCGATGGAGGCCGCGCTTACGGGCCACCTCGTGTTCTCGACGCTGCACACTAACGATGCGCCTTCGGCCGTCACCCGACTTCTCGACATCGGCGTCAAGCCGTTCCTCGTCGCGTCCGCTCTCCGCGCCGCGATGGCGCAGCGACTGGTGCGCGCGATCTGCGAGAAGTGCAAGGAGGCCTACACTCCGACGGAGCGCGAGCTCAAGATGCTCGGCACGCTGTCGAAGACGGTTCCCGAGCGCATGTACCACGGCGCGGGCTGCGACAAGTGCGGGCGCTCCGGGTACAAGGGCCGAAAGGGCATCTTCGAGATCTTCAAGGTCGACGACACGATCCAGCGACTCATCTTCGACCATGCTCCGGCCACGCTGCTCCGCCAGCGCGCCCGCGAGATGGGCATGCGCACTCTGCGCGAGGACGGGATGCTCAAGGTCGCGAGCGGTATGACGAGCCTCCAGGAGGTCCTGCGCGTCACCATGGGCGACGCGGACTGATGGGGTCGAAGGGTTTTAAAGTAGAAAAGTTGAAACGTTGAGGAGTTGAAAGGAGTTTTATGGACGTACACATGAGCGAGCTGCTGCAGGCGACGATCGACGAGGGAGGTTCCGACCTCCACATCCGCGCGTACATGCCGCCTGAGCTCCGCGTGCACGGCGAACTTTGCCCGCTTTCCGAGGAGTCTCTCACGGAGGAGGACGCGTACAACCTCGTGCGCGAGATCTCCACCGACGAGCAGATG
>JAEEOY010000024.1 GCA_016284515.1 Kiritimatiellia bacterium
ATAATCGACGACCACAGCGTCGTTCGGATGGGCCTCAAGTACATGCTCTCGTACATCGACGACGTCGAGTGCGTCGGCGAGGCGTCCGGCGGCGAAGGCGCCGCGGCGTTCGTGCGCGGATGCGGGGCCGACATCACTCTGCTCGACGTGCGCATGCCGGGAGTGGACGGAATCGGCGCGCTCGACGAGATTCTCGCGGACAATCCGGACGCGAAGGTCATCATGCTCTCGACGTCCGACGCCGAGGAGGACATCTATCGCGCCGTCACCATGGGCGCGAAGGGGTATCTCCTGAAGGAGAGCGACCCCAACCGCCTGCTGGAGGCGATACGCACCGTCGCGGCGGGCGGAACCTGCCTCCCCGAGGAGCTGAAGCGCGTGTACGACGCGCGCGCGGCGGAGCGCGGTCTCACCTCCCGCGAGAGCGAGATTCTGCGCTACATCGCAAAGGGATACTCGAACGAGGAGATCGCGGACATGGTGCACCTCAGCCTCAACACCGTGAAGACCCACGTGAAGAGCATCCTCGCCAACCTCAACGTCAGCGACCGTGCCGAGGCGGTCGCGGAAGGCATCCACAGGGGCATAATCGCGTGACGTCCGTCTTTGCAGTGCTCGCCGCGGCATGCTGCGTGACCGGACAGGTCACGTTCGTGGCGCGCGACCAGTCGAACGCGGGTGTAGTCTCCGTCGAGCCGTCCGGCAGGCCTATGTGGTTCTCCGGCCATCGCGAGTCCTCCGGAACAGGCGAGCCCACCTCGGCCGCGTTCGCGCCAGGCGACAGGATAGCGCTACGCGGCAGCGAGGCGGAGCTCTCCTTCGCGCCCGGGCTTCTCGACTGCGAGATAGAGGTGATTTCCCACGGCGTCCTCCCGCCTGCGCCGGAGAAGAGGCTGCGCGACTTGGACTGGGGCACGAAGGACAACGAGCGCGTGGCGCTCGCCGGCGTTCTCACGGCCGTCGCGCCGTCCTCCTCGAAGGGGTACATGCGGCTTTCCTTCGCGACGGAAGACGGAACTTTCGACGCCGAAGTTCCTGCCGGGACGGCGGACTGGACCGCGCTCATAGACGCGGAACTGCGCCTCGAAGGCGTCGCGATGAGCGTGTTCAACATCCGCAGCGAGTTCGTCGGAGTGCTTCTGCGCGTCCTCTCCGCGTCCGACGTTCAGGTCGTCCGCGAGTCGGGAGATCCGTTCGCAAAGCCCCTCACCGCCCTGAACGCGATACTTCCGTATTCTCCGAACGGCGTCGACCTCCACAGCCGCCATGTCAAGGGCGTCGTCACTTACGCGAGCCCCGGCAGATTTTTGTGGCTGTCAGACGGTGCCGCGACGCTTAAGGTGAGCACGGCGGACGCAGCCTCCGAGCCAGGCGATGTCGTTGAGGCCGTTGGCTTCGCGACGCAGTACCACGGACTCGGAAGGCTCGTCGGCGGTGTGGTGCGACGCGTCGGAAGCGCCGCGCTGCCCGATGCCGTGCGCGTGGGGTGGACGGAGCTGGACGGGTATCCGTACGACGAGTCCGGACACTTCCTGAACTACGATGGCAGGCGCGTCGTCTGCACTGGACGGCTCCTGTCGCTCGTCGAAAGGGGAACAGGCGTCGACCTAGTTGTGGAGTGCGAGGGCGTGAAGGTCGATGTTTCGGCGGCGGAGCGGCTGAACGGGATTACGGCGGACGACATATCCTGGAACCCGAGCGTGAGCGTCACCGGCGTTCTGGAGCTCGAGGAGAATCATGGTGAGCTGCAGGGGCAGCTTCCGGCGATAGGCGGATGGACCATCCTCGTGGCGTCCGCATCTGACATCACCGTCGAGCGCGACGCCGCGTGGCGCGCGCACTGTGCCGCGCAGGTGGGATGGTGCGTCATTACCGGAATTGTGATCGCCCTCGTCATCGCGCTTGCCCTCGGCGCGCTCGTGCTCCTCAGGTACCGCTCGCAGAAGCGCGCCCTTGCGCTGCTCACGGACGAGCGCAAGCGCATGGCGGCGGATCTCCACGATACGCTCGAACAGCAGCTCGCGAGCGTGCGGATGGTGCTTAACGCGGCCGTTTCGTTCACGCCGAACGTGCCGGAGAAGGTTACGCAGGCGGTGACCGAGGCGAACGGACTCCTAGCCCACGCGAAGGACGAGATGCGCGCGCGCATCTTCAACATGCGCAGCGACACCCTGTTCACCCAGGGGCCGGAGAAGGTGTTCACGGAGCTCGCCCGCAAGTTCGCGAAATCTGGGGTTGTTGCCGTGAGGACGCACTTCAGGGGCTTGCCGGAGCACCTTGCGGAATCGGTGTTCTCCGAGGTCGTGTTCATTGTTGGCGAGGCGATAACGAACGCCGTCAAGCACGGAAAGTGCAGGACGCTTGTGGTGACGAGCGACCCTTCGCCGAACGGCTTCACGTTGTCCGTCGCGAACGACGGGGAGCCCTTCGATCCATCAAGGGCGCTCGGACCGGAGTCGGGGCACTTCGGGCTCGTCGGAATGCGCGAGCGCGCGAAGCGGGCGAACATCGAAATGTCGTTCGTCCACGAGGGGCGCTGGATGATCCTGCGCCTGGGCGTTCCGGCCTGAGGCGCTACTTTGCCGGCGTGGCCTTCCTGACGCAGCGGAGCACCTTCGCGGGAGCCGCGGCCGGGGCGGCAGCGGCAGGTTTTGCCTGAAGCTGCGCCATGAGCTTTTCCTTGATCGACTCGTTTCTCCTGGTGACGTCGCGCACCGCGAAGAGCATCGTGTCGTTCCTGAGGAGCTTGACCTTGCTAACGGAGACCTCCGCGTCGAAGAGCGAGCCGTCCTTGCGCACGCCGCGTCCGCTCATGATCACGGGGCGGTTCTCGCTAAGCGGCTGGGCGAGCTGCGTGAAGATGACGGGCGTGAACCCCCTGATAAGCTGGCTGAGCGACATGTCCCACATATCGCCCGGGGTGTATCCGAACACGTGCTCGACGCGTATGCTGCTGTCCACGACATGTCCCTTGTCGTCCACGAGCAGCACGGCGTCGTACAGCGCGTCCATCAGGCTGCGGTAGAGTTCGCGCTGCGTCGGGCCCTTCGCCTCCGCGGGTGCTGGTGCGGGCGGTTCCTCCGCCGGCTGCGGCTGTTCGGCAGCAGGCGGATGCACGATGGAGATCGGCGGCGGCGGCTCCGGCTCCGCCTGCGGTTCGGGGGCGGCGGGCTGTGGGGCCGCATGCTGCGGCGATGGCGGCTCCGGGGCCGGACTCGGCGGAGTCTCGGGCCGTTCTGCCGCCGGCTGCGGATTTGCGGGCTCCTGGCTTGGCTTTTCCTTGGGAGCCGCGGTTTCGGATTTTGAAAACCAGAATTTCATAAGCTGTCACCGTCTCCCTTCAGAAGTCTTCGCCCAGGTCTATTCGCATTGTCCGGCCCTTCATAGCCTGAAGAACCCTCGGATCGCTCTCCTCGGTTGCGGCGTGGAGCGTGTTCGCCACGGATTCCGCCGGGACGACGATCGGCGCGCCGCAGCCGGGGCACAGAAGCTTCTCGCCGATGAGGTCGCGCGTCGCCTCGACCTCCTGCTTGCACGCCTCGCATACGAAGGAGATCATCTGGCTGCTGTCCGGCTCCGCCGCCGGCTCTGGCTCGTCCTTCTTTCCGTCCAGCCCCAGGTTGTCCACGTCGATTCGGATTGTGAGGCCCTTGAGCTTTTCCGGCGCGATGGACTCCGCCTCGCGCGAGGAGACGGTCTGGGCATGGCGCACCAGGCCATCGGCGTCGGCACCTCCGTCGTTGGCGTGAATCGTGTTCGGCTCGGACACGGGCGGAACGATGATCGGGTTGCCGCACGTCGGGCACTCCGTCTCCAGGCCGACCATGTCTCCAGTCGCCTCGACCTCCTGCTGGCAGCGGGGGCAACGGAACGATATAAGGGCGTTCGGGTCGACCTCCGGCGCCGGTTCCTCCGCAGGCGCCTCCGCGGCCTCCGCGCCCTCCTGCTGTTCAGCCGCCTCTGCCGGCGCGGCTTCGACGGATTCCTCCACCGGCGCGGCATTTTCGGCGGACTGTTCGACGGCATTCTGTTCGACGGCATTCTGCTCGGCGGCGACCTGTTCCGCTGCCGCGGCAGGTGCGACGACCTGCTCTTCCGCCGCCTGTTCGGCAGGAGCTTCGGCCGCGGCCGGGGCTTCAGCGACCGGTGCGACGGGAGCTTCCGCGGCCTGCGGCGCCGGCGCGATCACGCTGGCGCAGGCGAGCTTGAGGGAGCGCGGCGCGGTAATGCGCAGGGCGTCACGCTCGGGGAGCATGAACGTCTCGCCCGTGCGCGGATTGCGCATCTTGCGCGGTTTGCGCCGCACGACTTCGAGTTTGCAGATTCCAGGTATTACGAACGTATTGCGCGCTTCGCGGCGCGAGAGTTCGCAGAGAGCGGCGAGGATTTCCTTGATCTTGTTCTGCGGCAGTGCGCAGGTCCACGACAGCTCCTTTACAAGACGCGATTTGGTAAACGGCTTTTTCCCGCTGATGCCTTCTTTCATGAAGCATTACCTCCAGTTGTTCTTGTTCTCTGCTTGTACCTTATTACCAGCTGCACGCAGGCGATTTTCCATGCGACTGTACACCTGTGTCAACCACAACACTGCATAATATACACGATATTACGTAATTTTGTCAATGCATAGTTTAGCATTTAATGGATTGTACTTGTCACATGTCACTCGGCGGACATGCAGGGGATTGGCAACGGAAAGCGCCAGATATGCTATAATATAGGGGCAATGAACGATGGGAATACACTCTTGGGTCCGAAAGGACAGCGGCAGTCTCCTGGCACTGGCGACAGCGCCGTGCGGATTGAAGGCGTCGTCCGCGAGTTCGCATCCGTGAAGGCGGTCGACGGACTTTCCCTCGCGCTCGCGCCTGGCGAAATCATGGGCTTTCTCGGCACGAACGGCGCCGGAAAGACCACGACCATAAAGATGATCATCGGGCTGCTCCGCCCGAGCGCGGGGAAGGTCTCCGTCTTCGGCGGGGATCCCTCGGACCCCGCTGTGCGCGCGCGCGTCGGCTACATGCCCGAGGTCGCCACGTACTACCCCTACCTCAACGCGCGCGAGCTGCTCGCGTTCTACGGCGGGATATGCGGACTCGACGCGAAGCTCGTGAAGACGCGCACGGACGAGCTGCTGGAGTCCGTCGGACTCTCCGAGGCCGCGAAGCGTCCGCTGAAGACCTACTCCAAGGGCATGCTCCAGCGCGCCGGAATCGCCCAGGCGCTCCTGAACGATCCCGATCTGCTCGTCCTCGACGAGCCGTTCACCGGACTCGACCCGCTCGCGCGCATACACTTCCGCGAGCTTCTGCGCTCGCTGCGCGAGAAGGGCAAGGCGGTCTTCTTCTCCTCCCACGAGCTCGGCGAGACGGAGCTCCTCTGCGACAGGGTCGCGATAATGAAGCACGGACACTGCGTCTACCAGGGCGCGGTGAAGGACCTCGCCGGCGACGGCGGCTCGAACCTGGAACGTCTGTTCCTCAAGACTCTGGAGGAGGCGAAATGAAAACCGCGTTTCGGCAGTTCAAGGCCCTTGTGAAGCTCTCGTTCCTGGAGCTGTGGCGGCGCAACGACATCTTCGCGCTCGTCCTGCTCGGCCTCGCGCTGATGGTTCCGCTCTCGATGGCATCGCCGTTCGGGGCGGACGGCGCGTCGCGCTATCTGGACGAGGCGGCGCTTCTCCTCGTATGGGGCTTCTCGCTCTTCATCGCGCTCGGCTCGGGACAGCGGCTGCTCGCGCCGGAGTTCGAGGCGCGGACAATCTATCCGCTCCTCGCGAAGCCGATTTCGCGCGGACGGCTCCTCTTCGGCAAGTACCTCGGTGCGCTCGCCGCGTCGTGGTCCGCCCTGGCGTTCTTCTACGTGCTCTTCGTCGGCAGCGTCCTTCTCAGGGGCGGCGCATTCGCCGCGGAGCTTCCGCAGGCCCTGGCGCTACACTTCGCCTTCATCGCGCTCGCCGTCGCCGTGTCGCTGCTCGGCTCGCTCCTCATGTCCGCTTCCGCGAACTGCGCGCTTTCGTCCATAGTCCTCGTTGGGATGTTCTTCTTCGGGCGGCGCCTTCCCGAATACGCCGACGGACTGAACCCCGCGCTGGCGTGGCTAGTGAAGGCGGTCTACGCGATTGCGCCGCACGCGGAGTTCTTTGACATGCGCCAGCGGCTCGTCCATGGATGGGGCGCGGTCGGCTGGCCCGTCTTCGCGGCGGTGCTGTGCTACGCGCTCGTCTATATCGCCGTCCTGCTTGGCCTCGCCTCGCTAGCCCTGCGCAGGAGGCGGCTGTGAGGCACTGGGTCCTGGCCTTTGCCGCGGCGGCTTTCGCCGTTCTGGCCATTCCGTCCGCGATGCGCCGCCTCTGCGGGGACGACGCGATGCCGCAGGTCGTGCGCGGAGAAGGCGCGCTTGCCGTCGCGTTCGGGGACGCGCGCGAGGTGCTGGGCAAGGCGCTCGTCCAGAAGGCGGACAGCTACTTCCACGGCGGAATCGACATGGACTGCCACGTCTCGCACGAGGCGGAGCGCGAACACCATGACGAGCTCCATGACGAGCACGAGCACCACCACGGCGAGGGATGCAGCTGCGAGGCGTGCGCCGGAGGGCACGAGGAGCAGCAAGAGGAGCGGGCGGCGTTCGATCCCTGGGCATGGATAAACTCGCGCGTTCGCGCGCCGCAGGAGCACATGCATCTTGACGGGAAGAAGTCCGTCGAGCTCATCCCGTGGCTTTGGGCGTCCGTCGCCGCCGATCCGCACAACATCGAAGCCTGGACGACCGCGGCCTATGTGGCGGGGGACATGATGAAGGACACTGACCTTGCGCTTCGGATAGTCGCCGAGGGTCAGGCAAAGAACCCGAAGAGCGTGAGGCTGCGCTTCTACGAGGGCCGCGTGCGCTACGCCCGCGGGAAGGGGGATCTCGCGTCCGCGCGGGCCGTGTTCGTCTCCGCGCGCGATCTCGCCGTCAGCCTCGGTCTCGACGCGCTTCCGGAGGAGGAGCGCACGGCGTACGAGTTCGCGGGGAGGTTCATCGAGGAAATCGATCGCCGGACGGAGAAGTGACTTAGTCCGCGTGTTTTTGGTATAATCTCCGTCGTGATCTACTCACTAAGAAAACTCATTGCCTTTGTGTTCCTCGGCGGGATGTTCTGGTTCATATACCAGGACCTGGACAATCTCGACAAGCCGTGGTTCATGCATGCGCTTGGGATGATCACGGTCGCGTTCGCCTTCTTCTGGCTGCTAATCCCGATGGTCGTCGTGTGGGTGCGCCGCCGTCGGCGCGTGGCGCGCAACCGCGAGCGGCACGCGCAGTGGATCGCCGAAGGCGGCGTAGCGGGGATTCGCCCGCATCCGGCGGGCAGGGGAAAGGCGGCCAACGTGACGAGCATCGCGAAGGACGACCAGATATTCTTCCACGAGAAGGGCACGCTCTACACAGATGTTTCGTCATTGGCGGAAAAACCGTCGGAGCAGGCGGGAAGGCCGGTCGGGCGTCCCAGCGACGTGGCGTTTCCGCGCTTCAGGCGCAGGTGCCGCGTCGACCAGCGCACGCACTGCTACATCACGGGGCGCGGCGTGGCGTTCGCAGGCAAGGACCTCGACTTCCTTGTTCCCTTCGCGGAGCTCAGGTCCAGCCAGGTCGAGCCGGGCGGGGTGATCTTCGAGGCCGTCCGCGGCACATCTGCCGCGCGCTTCGCGTTCACGTTCCAGAATCCGCTCATCGCCGCCGACGTGCTCGCCATGTGCTCCTCTCGCCCGCGCCTCAATTAGCGCGCTGCGTTCCGGGGCGGATTTCGCGACGAATTGCGTTATTTGCGGCTAGTGGGACTGTGGGTCGGCGATGAACGCAGGGCAAGCAAGTCGCCGAGGCGTTCGCTGGAGCATTTCGACTTTGCCGGCTGAGGTTCTGCATTGCTCGTCTTTTGGTAGTGGCGCTTGATCTGTTTGTCGAATTCCTCGTACCTTGCACCTGAGATGAGACCGAGTTCCTTGAGTCTGATGTTGAATGCCTGGGCAGAAACGCCGAAGCGCCTTTTAAGGCGTAGAAGAAGTTCGTAAGTCCAGTCCTCTGGCTTGACGTGAAGGGCGAATGTCGCCGTGCGGACGGCTGCGGCAGGTTGCAGGAACGTAGCCGCGAAATGATGGGCGAACCGTCGGCTTCTGGCGGAATCGCGGTAGGGTTCGAATCCGTGCTGCGCAAAGAGGAAGATTCTGCCAATCTCCGTCATAAACAGTGAGTCGCGACGTTCTGGCGTTTTTGAAAGCCCCTTGGAGAGGATGATCGTGAAGTTTCTTTGAGACGTGGAGTAGAAAGTCGCGATAGCTGGCATTCCGGAAAGCTTGGGGTCTTCGAGGATCCGTATTCCATGTGATTCGAAAAGTGTCCGTACGTCGTAGATGATGGCGGATCCCACGTCGAGATGCGAGCGGAGTATGTGCGCAAGCTGTGAGGCGCCTGATTCGGAGAGCGAGAACGGCGTCATGAGGGGCAGTGAAGTAGGCTGGTCTGCTGAAATGTCTTCTTCCTCAGCAATGGCCCTGCGGACGAATTCCGCAAGCCGTTGGATTTCAGACGGGGAGAAATCTTCTTTGGGATCCTCTTTCTCGTCGCGGCGCATTATGCGGACTATGTCGCAGATTGCGGGCTCAACTCCGCTGCGTCCTAGTGTCGACGCTGCTGACTGGACGGTGGTGTCTGGCGGTGGCCCCATGAGCTCGGCTGGCGAGACCTGCAGAGCGGCGGCAAGCCTGCCTATTGTGCGAACCGACGGACTGTTCCTGTCGTTTTCGACAGACCACAGCTGCGTGACGTTCATTTTTGCGGCGGCGGCGAGCTCTTTCAGGATCATGTGGCGGCTTTCGCGCCACAGCCTGACGAACTTTCCGATCTTCAAGTCTTCTAGTCTGTTCATGGCTTGCGGTCCTCAGTGTATGGTCTGGCATTTCAAGTCGAAAAAAATTATAGCATTTTTGTGCTTGTACTTGAATATGCAAATTTACATATTTTGATCTGTTGCAAATTTCGATAAAAATAGTGAAATCTCTCGCGTGGACAAATGACAGTGAATATGAGATAATGTAGCTGTGAAAAAGAATGAGATATATGCACATAGCCGCGCTAAGGCGCAGCAGACCGTATGGCAAACTTTGCAGGAGCATTGCAAGGCTGTTGCCGAGCGGTCTGCAGATTTTGCGGGACCTTTTGCAAGCGCCGAGTGCGGACGGTTGATGGGTGTTGTTCACGATCTTGGTAAAGCTCGATTTTCTTTTCAGTCGTACCTTCGCCGCTGCAATGGAATAGAGGATTCAGAAGTAGATTATGGGGACCATTCACATTCAGGCGCGGGAGCGTGTTGGTTAATGGGGCATGCGGGAAACATCGGCAAAGCACTTGCCTATTGTGTCGCAGGACATCATGCAGGGCTTCCTGACTGGTCGGGAGGGGAATCGCCCAACGGCGCGCTGGCAATTCGTCTGAAAGAAGATGCCAGTGTGCTCGAGGAGCCTAATGTCAAAGAGTGGATCGCCGACCATGAGGCCGGATGGCCAAGCGAAAGTATACCTTCTCCATTTGTATTCAGTCGCGATGATAGTTCATTGTCGTTCTGGATTAGAATGATGTATTCCTGTCTGGTTGACGCTGACTTTCTTGACACCGAATCGTTTATGGACCCAGAACGTTCTGCGTTAAGGTACGGCACCCATACACTCGATGTTTTGCAGAAAACATTTTTTGCCAAACTCGACGAAAAGCAGCGGTCTGCAGTGTATTCCCCTGTCAATCGCATCCGCGGAGAAATCCGAAGGGTGTGTGAAGAAGCGGCGGACTTATCTCCGGGCGTCTTTTCGCTGACAGTCCCGACTGGTGGAGGGAAGACGCTTTCAGGGACTGCATTTGCCTTTAAGCACGCGCTCCGTCATGGCTTGAAGCGAATCATCTATGTCATTCCCTACACTTCTATTATAGAGCAGACGGCGGATGTCTTGCGTGGATTCCTTGGCGCGGAGAATGTACTTGAACATCACTCCAATTTCGATCCTGACAAGGAAACGCCGCAGTCGAGGCTTGCGTCAGAGAACTGGGATGCGCCTGTTGTTGTCACGACATCGGTCCAGTTTTTTGAGTCGCTTTATGCGTGCCGGTCGAGCAGATGCCGGAAGTTGCACAACATTGCAGAGAGCGTTGTCATAATCGACGAGGTACAGCTGTTGCCAACTCGTCTGCTGCTGCCCTGCGCCGAGGCGATACGCCAACTAGTCCAGCACTATGGGAGTACCATAGTTCTGTCGACAGCCACCCAGCTCAATTTGCCGGGCATTGAGCCTTCACTGGTTCGCGAGATTGTGCCGCCATCGCTCAATCTGTACCATCGCCTCAAGCGCGCAAGCATTCAGTTTCCCGTAGAAAGAGCCTCTCGCCGTACTTGGAACGATATAGCGGATGAGTTGATGTCTTTTGATCAGGTTCTATGCATAGTTAATTCACGTCGCGATTGCCATGATCTGTTCTCCAGGATGCCCGGAGACACAGTTCATCTTTCGGCAAACATGTGCGGTGAGCACCGTTCGCGCGTCATATCTGATATTAAGCACAAGCTCGCTGCGGGCGAGTCGATTCGCGTTGTTTCGACACAACTTGTCGAAGCCGGCGTGGATATAGATTTTCCAGTCGTGTACCGTGCGTTTGCGGGGCTTTCTTCCGTGGCGCAGTCCGCCGGACGATGCAATCGCGAGGGGCGGTTGTCTGGGCTTGGGCGCGTCGTCGTGTTCATGCCGCCGGAAGAGTCGAAGATAAAGGATCTGCGTGATGGCGAATATGCGATGAGCGATCTTCTTGAACGTTCTTGCTGTGTGGACGCGGATGACCCTGATTCCTATCCCGCGTTTTTCGAAGCTCTTCACTCACGAGCAAACGATCTTGGGGTTGTGTTTAAGCAGTTGCTAGGCGTGCCTGTTCCAAAAGAGTTTTGCAATGGTTCTTCGTTTCGGGCAATGCCTTTGCAATATCAATTCCGCGAAGCGGCGGCTGCATTTAAGATGATCGACGGCGCTGCGCAGGTTCCGATAATCGTCCGCTTCGGCGGTAGCGACTCGTTGATTGCCTCACTTCGGGCGGTGGGGCCGAAGAGGGACATCATGCGCCGCCTACAACGTTACATTGTAAATGTGCCGCGATCAAGTGTCGGGGGATTGATAGAAAAGGGAATGGTTGAGGAATTGGCAGTTCCCCCGCAGAGAGATGTGTCGTCAGGCATATATGTCCAAACCATGCCGTCTGCCTATCATGATGACATCGGATTGGATTTGTTTGGCTCGGGCCTTCTAAATGAGGATTTCATAGCTTAAAGGAGATAAATGTAATGAAAGGTTTTTGTTTGGAGGTGTCAGGTGACTATGCATGCTTTACTCGACCGGAAATGAAGGTCGAGCGCGTGAGCTACGACGTCATCACTCCTTCTGCCGCACGCGGCATTTTCACGGCGATATTCTGGAAGCCGGCCATTCGCTGGCGGATAACTAAGATCGAGGTGTTGAATCCGATTCGCTGGACGAGTGTTAGGCGCAATGAGGTATCGGCGGTTGCAAGTCCTCGTTCCGGAGGCATATTCGTCGAGGACGCTCGTCAGCAACGGGCGGGGCTGATACTTCGCGATGTTCGCTACCGCCTTAGGGGAGAGTTTGATGTAGTGTCAGCAGGCGCAGACCCGGCAAAGTATGCGGCGATGTTTGATCGTCGTGCCACAAACGGGCAGTATTTCATGCATCCCTATCTGGGCTGTCGAGAGTTTTCTTGTAGGGAGATTCGACTTGTTAAGGACGTAGCTTCGGAAAATGCAAAACCAATCTCAGAGACGCGCGATCTTGGGTTCATGCTTTTTGACATGGACTATTCTGACATGAATGACATTAAGCCGATGTTCTATCGCCCAAAGATGGTTGATGGCGTCATAGCTGTCCCTCATCCTGATTCGGAGGAGGTGTTCAAATGATTCTTCAGGCGCTTAAAGAATACTACGACCGCAAGGCTGCCGATCCCGATTCTGGCATCGCGCCGTTGGGATGGGAACAGAAGGAAATTCCGTTTCTCATTGTCCTTCGTGAGGACGGGTCGCTTGTGCGCGTTGAGGATACACGGGAAAATGTTGGCAAGAAAAAACGAGCAAAAGTATTTCTTGTACCGCAAGCGGTTAAACGCACGGTTGGCGTCTCGGCAAATCTTCTGTGGGATAATGTTGAGTATGTGACAGGTGTCGTTTGCAAAAGTAGGCCGGAGCGTGTCGCAGCTCAACATCAGGCGTTTGTTGATCGCTTGACTGAATTGGTGAAATGCCCTGAAGTGAAAACGATTTGTGCATTTCTTGCGACTTCCGACTACCGTGACAAGTTGGCGACTTTCCCAGAATGGAAGGAAGCCGTTGATGAATGTGCGTTCGTCTCATTCAAGCTTGTCGGGGGGACATGTCCCGTATTCAACATGCGAGACATTGTCGAGCAAATTGATTCTGGAAAATCATCAAGAGCGGAGGCATCTGATGGAGAGATTTGCCTTGTAACTGGCAGACGAGATGTTGTGGCCAAATTGCACCCGGCAATCAAAGGTGTACAGGGCACGAATACGACGGGTGGCAACATTATTTCGTTCAACTTCCCTGCGGCCTGCTCGTTTGGAAAAATGCAAGGAGAGAACGCCCCGATAGGTGAACGTGCGGCATTTGAATACACCACGGCGCTCAATATGCTGCTCGGCAAGGATTCGCGGCAGAAGATGTCTGTGGGCGATGCTACGGCGGTATTTTGGTCTGAAAAGAAGACGTCTCTTGAAGACGAGTTCTTCGACTTGTTCGGCGAGTCTGAAAAGGATAATCCCGATGAAGGCGTAGCTGCCGTAGAGCGCCTTCTGGCATCGGTGCGAACCGGCGCTTTTTCCAACGAGGACAACACAACGCGTTTTTATGTGTTAGGTCTTGCGCCGAACTCGGCACGTATTTCTGTTCGATTCTGGCACTATGGAACCGTCGCGGAGATGGAGCGGCGTTTTGCTGATTGGTTTGAGAACCTACGCATCGCACATGGCCCAAAGGACAAGGATCATCTATCACTCTGGCGGCTATTGGTCTCAATGGCGCCGCTCGGCAAGAGCGAAAATATTCCGCCGAATCTCGCTGGTGCCGTCATGCGTAGCATCCTTGAAGGGACGCCGTATCCCGCGACACTTCTTGCGTCCGCAATTCAACGTGTCAAGGCGGAACCACACGCCAGACCTGATGTCGCCTATGCTCGTGCTAAACTTATCAAGGCATTTCTCAATCACAACAAAGAAAGGAAACTCACCGTGAGTCTCGACAAGGAAAACACTGATATCGGCTATCGTCTCGGTCGGCTCTTCGCTGTGCTGGAGAAGATTCAAGAGGAAGCGAATCCCGGCATTAACGCTACGATTCGCGACAAGTTCTATGCATCGGCGTCTTCTACGCCAAATGCCGTGTTTGGCAACCTGATGCGGTTGAAGAACCATCATCTGGGAAAGCTTTCGCAGGGCAGGTCGATTTACTTCGAGAGGCTTCTTGGCGAAGTAATTTCCGAAATACCTTCGTTCCCTGCTCACCTTTCACTTGATGAGCAGGGTGATTTTGCAATCGGCTACTATCATCAGCGACAGGATTTCTTCACCAAGAAGGAAGTTGCGAATAACGAATCAATATAAGAACAAATCAAAGGAGATAACATCATGGCTACAGAACTCAAGAACCGCTACGACTTCATGCTTGTCTTTGACGTGAAGGATGGCAATCCCAATGGAGATCCAGACGCGGGCAATCTGCCGCGTGTCGATTCTGAAACTGGCGAAGGACTTGTCACAGACGTCTGCCTCAAGCGCAAGGTGCGCAACTACGTGCAACTTGTAAAGGGAGGCGAAGCAGGGTACGACATATTTGTCAAGGAAAAGGCGATTCTCAATAAAGAGATTGATAAGGCTTATGCCGATCTTGCAATTGACCTTTCGAAACCGCCGGCGGATGTTGCCGATGGCAAAAAGCGCAATAAGGAAGGCCAAGGGCAAGGCGGAGAAGTCCTGCAGGCCCGTGACAAGATGTGCGCAACCTATTTTGACATTCGCACGTTTGGTGCCGTGATGTCGACTGGTGCTAACGCTGGACAGGTTCGTGGTCCTGTGCAGCTGACGTTCGCTCGTTCGGTTGATCCTGTTGTCACTCTTGAACATTCAATAACTCGCATGGCTGTTGCTACCGAAGCGGAAGCAGAGAAACAGAGCGGCGACAACCGCACAATGGGACGCAAGAACACCGTTCCGTACGGCCTGTATGTTGCCTATGGATTCGTTTCGCCAGCATTGGCGAAGCAGACAGGGTTCTCCGAGGAAGACCTTGAGATGCTTTGGACGGCTCTTGTGAACATGTTCGACCAGGACCATTCTGCGGCGCGTGGCATGATGGCTACGCAGAAATTGATCATTTTCAAGCATGCTTCAGCGCTTGGCAATGCCCCGTCGCACAAGCTCTTCGACTCGGTGAGAATCGCAAAGAAAACTGATATTGCTGTTGCGCGTAGATTTGCAGATTACGAAGTGGCTCTGCCAAATAGCGGCAACGTGCCCGAAGGCGTTAAGCTTGAAGTTAGGTAAATGGCGCTGTTGGCATGAGAGGTGAGACATTAGATGCGTTTCGTGTCTAATGTCTCATGCCAAATCCGAAATGTTCGGCAATTCATTATGAAAGGATGATCAAAAATGCCGCGCAAGAAAAAGCCGCATGACAAGTGGGAGCTCGAGCCGCAGAAGTCTTCTGCGGCGCAGTTCCTCACCTACATTGCCTCCACAGGCGAAGGTGTCGAAAAATATGAAATCCGCTACGAGGACGAGAATATCTGGATGAGCCAGAAGATGCTCGCGGCGGTATATGGCGTTGGGGTCCCAAATATTGCCTATCATCTTAGGAAGTTGTTTTCTGATGCTGAGCTGGACAAGGATTCAGTTATTAAAGAAATTTTAATAACTGCCCAAGATGGCAAGAAATACAATGTAAGCCACTATAATCTGCAAGTTATAATCGCCCTTGGTTTTAAGATAGACAACGAAAAGGCTATAGCTTTCCGGAAGTGGGCGAACCAGATCGTGTCGGAATACACCATAAAGGGCTGGGTGATGGATGTGCCGCGTCTAAAGGACGGTTCGCCAATCACAGACAAGTATTTTGAGCATCAGCTCGAGCGGATCCGCGAGATTCGCATGAGCGAACGAAAGTTCTACCAGAAGGTTACGGACCTCTACGCCACCGCGATAGACTATGACAGGAACTCCAACACGACGCGCGTATTCTTTGCTACCGTCCAGAACAGGATGCACTGCGCTGTTCATGGACATACAGCTGCGGAGATCCTTTATACTCGCGCAGATTCCAGCAAGGAGCATATGGGGTTGAACAACTGGGAAGATGGGCCTGACGGGAAAATCAAGAAGTCGGATGTGGTGGTTGCCAAGAACTACTTGACTGACGACGAGCTTGAAATAATGGGGCGGATGGTAAATGCGTTTCTCGAGTATGCAGAGGCGCAGACCAAGCGAAAGATCCCGCTTACAATGGAAGATTGGAAAGTCAGACTCGACAAGTTTCTCGAGTTGTTCGATCAGCATGCGCCAAAATATGCAGGCGACCCGGTGACGGCGTGTCAGGCACAACTTTATGCCGAGTCGGAATTTGAGAGATACCGCATCGTCCAAGACAGGCTTTTCATGAGCGACTATGACAGGTATCTGCTGGCTCTGGAAGAAGAGATCAAGAAAAATTCGAATGGCGAAGAGCAAAGTAATACATGAGCCCCAATGCGCAGACAGATGAATCGGCTGCAATGCTTTCCGCATTGCAGCATTATCTGTTCTGTCCGCGACAGTGTGCGCTGATTCACGTCGAAGGCGTATGGAGCGAAAACTATTTGACGGCTGCTGGGCGGCAGTTGCATGAAAGAGTAGATCGAAAAGGTGGTGAAACGCGCAAGGATGTCCATCTGGCTACTGCTCTACGGTTAACGTCCAATCGTTTGGGTTTGACAGGCATCGCCGACATGGTGGAGTTTCATCGCCAGGAAAAACAGTTTGATGCGAATGGAAAATGTGTTGCCGCGCATTTGCCTGGCCGGACGGGGTTCTGGCGCCCGTTCCCTGTCGAGTATAAGCGCGGCGCGCCCAAGTTGCACCGGGCGGACGAGGTGCAGCTTTGCGCGCAGGCACTTTGCCTCGAAGAGATGCTAAGCGTGTCGATAGTGTCTGGGGCATTGTTCTATGGTGAGACGCGTCGGCGAACGGACGTTGTGTTCGATGAGGCGCTTAGGACGTTGACGGAAGACGTCGCGAGAAAGGTACACGAGCTCATTACAGCGGGAGAGACGCCACCTCCTGTGCTGACCAAAGACTGCAAAGCGTGTTCTCTGTTAGATCAATGTCGTCCAGAGGGTTTTGGTGGAATGGAGTCGGCGCGGCGATGGATTGAGAACCAACTGGAGGGTACCGGCGCATGAAGAAGCTATTGAATACGCTGTATGTACAGACGCAGGGGATGTACCTCCGGCGGGAAGGGGAGACCGTCGTTGCGGAGAAGGACGGCGAGGTCAAGCTGCGCCTGCCGGTTCACACGCTGCAGGGAATCGTTGCGTTCGGAAATGTTATGGCAAGCCCTTTTCTGCTCGGGCTCTGCGCCGAGCGTGGCGTTTCCGTCTCGTTCCTGACTGAGGCAGGGCGCTTCCTGGCACGAGTGCAAGGGCCGGTTTCCGGGAACGTCCTGCTGCGGCTTGCACAAATGCGCGCATACGAAGACAAGGCGAAGAAGGGTGATATCGCGCGGAGCTTCGTGATTGGCAAGCTGATGAACGCGCGGAACGTGCTGCTGCGAAGGATGCGGGACCATGGAGATTCGGCAGCATTGTCGGATGCCGCCGCAAAGATCGCAGATGTCTTGCGTCGTGTCAAGGATTCTGCGCCTGAAGCAGAGCGGCTTCGCGGATTGGAAGGCGAGGCGGGGTCGGTTTACTTCGGATGTTTCAACGAGCTGTTGGTTGCACAGCGAGAGGCATTTTCCGTTGAATCGAGGAATCGGCGTCCGCCATTGGACCCGATGAATGCGCTCCTCTCGTACCTCTATACGCTCCTTGCGCATGACTGCAGAGGCGCATTGGAGGGCGTCGGACTCGATCCTCAAATCGGGTTCCTGCATGAAGTGCGATCAGGCAGACCGAGTTTAGCGCTTGACTTGATGGAGGAGTTCCGCGCCGCAATCGCCGACAGGACGGCACTCACTCTAGTGAACTTAAGGCAGCTAGGTGCCAAGGACTTTCGCAAGACGGAGACAGGAGCGGTTGAAATGTTGGAAGCGGCGCGAAAAACCGTCCTTATGGCATGGCAGAAGAAAAAACTGGAGACCGTCACGCATCCGTTTCTCGGCGAAAAGATGCCCGTGGGCTTGCTTCCGCATATTCAGGCGCTGCTGTTGGCGCGTTATCTGCGCGGCGATCTTGATGCATATCCGCCGTTTCTACTCAAGTGAGGTTCCATTATGTTGATGTTAGTTAGCTACGATGTGAATACGGTGAACGCAGCAGGGAGGCGGCGCCTTCGTCGCGTGGCGAAGCTGTGTGAAAACTGGGGCATAAGGGTTCAGAACTCTGTGTTCGAGTGCTATGTGGACTGGGCGCAGTGGCTAGAACTAAAGGGCAAACTGGAGTCGATATGCGATCCCGATCTGGACAGTTTGAGGTATTACAACATGGGAAACAACTATGAAGGCAAGGCGATACACTATGGCGCAAAGCCCACGGTTGATCCCGTGCAGGACACTTTATTGGTGTAGTTGATATGCTTCCGCGAACCTCTAGCGCGCAGACATTCGCTAGGAGGTTCGCGGATGAAATGGCTCTTTGACAAAGGAAATCACAAAGCCGAGATGCAATTTCGGCTCGGAAATGGTATTATATTGAGCGTCATAAGGCTCATCTGTGCCTTGTGATGGCGATAATTGAACAAATTATCGCGGTCGCCCGTCACACGACGGGCGTGAATTGAAACTCGCGATCGTTGGCATTGGCCTGATGATCTGGCGTCGCCCGTCACACGACGGGCGTGAATTGAAACTTCTTTAGATCAGGCCGATTCTTACGGTCGTTGTCGCCCGTCACACGACGGGCGTGAATTGAAACGCCGCGAACGTGCGCGGCGATTCCTCGCCCTCGAGTCGCCCGTCACACGACGGGCGTGAATTGAAACGTTGCGAAGTCGTAAGTCCGCCCGGCGAGCGGCGTGTCGCCCGTCACACGACGGGCGTGAATTGAAACTTCGCGGCACGCGACGCCGCCTTCGAACGCGCGTCGCCCGTCACACGACGGGCGTGAATTGAAACTTTGGCTTCTTACTCGTTATACCCGCCTTATGGTCGCCCGTCACACGACGGGCGTGAATTGAAACTCGACGGCTATGTAATATTAGCTTCGGGATGGGTGTCGCCCGTCACACGACGGGCGTGAATTGAAACCTACGATGCGACGTGGGAGCTACCGAAGATCGGGTCGCCCGTCACACGACGGGCGTGAATTGAAACAGGATGAAGGCGCTTTGCGAGGGAGCGCACAACATGTCGCCCGTCACACGACGGGCGTGAATTGAAACAAGCTCCTGAGGAGACTTAGGGCGAAAGTATGCAGTCGCCCGTCACACGACGGGCGTGAATTGAAACCTCGAACGTCATCAACCCCGCCTGGAGCTTAAGTCGCCCGTCACACGACGGGCGTGAATTGAAACGTCCCGATCTGGTCGGGTCTCTCGCGTCGATGGTTCGGCCGTTACC
>JAEEOY010000166.1 GCA_016284515.1 Kiritimatiellia bacterium
CTTCATTGCTCCGTCGCGGAGCGACGGAGCCCCCTGTGGACGACGGCGCAGCGGAGACGCATAAAGGGGGTCCGTCGCTCCGCGACGGACATTCACAATACTCGCAAGAAATCAAATAATCGGGAGCATGCGAGTGTGGCGAATGGGATGTGACTTTCTAGTGAACTGCTCCACGCCCTTTCTTGCCTATAACTTAACTATAATTCCAAGCCATTGCTTTCGCTACTTGGAGTTTTGGAGTATTGGAGGTCTTGAAATTCAGACGCGTTCTCCCAAACTCCGAAACTCCCCGCAGCGAAAGCAATACAATGCTGCGTTGACGCAACCCCTTTCGCCACGGAGACGCGGCTTCCAGCTCCATCCACTTCCATGGAGACGCGGCTTCCAGCCGCGTCCTCTCCCAAGGAGGTGGAGCTTCCAGCTCCGCCACAATGACGCGGCGAGACGCCGCATCTCCTTGTGTCGCCAGACCGCTCAACGACCTCCTTCACAAGCATCCAGCCGTCGTAGAAGTACGTGTGCGTCGCCTCGGGTGTGATCTTCTGCACGCGGCGGCCGAGGTGGTCGTAGCGGTTGGAGACGAGAACGTTAACATTTTTGATTGGCCTCATATGCGCGCCTTCACCGAAATCAATCTGGCAGGTTTTCCTCGGGGTAGGCGACAAGTTCGTTGATGGCGTTGGTGACGTAATTTGTCAGCATTGGATTCCAGCATCTATTCTGAGCAGACCGCATCACTTCCAGACGCCGCTTGCTATGGCGATAGGTTGGATCGGCTTCGCAAATTGCCTCATCGAGACTTTTGTGCATTATGCTTATGTTCTGCGCATAGTCAACCGCAGCATTCAGACACAAAGGTTTAAGATATGTCAGACTGGGTGATGTTGAAACTTCCTTGAGCAACCATTCGCACACATCCGAACGCTCGTAATCCATCTGCTGAGTAAAGGCATTGGTAACAGCCAGATAGCCACACGTCGCGGCCACCGAATTGCTGTTCACGCCCTCGATGGCGAACACGGCCTTCAGCGCCTTTGCGCCATAGACTGCGTTCGTGGCACAGGAATACAGGAACGGGAGGCTCTCGGTGGTCTTGTATCGACCAAGGCTTGCAATCGCCCATTTCGTCTCGTTGGTGTTCTCGACCGCAAGCTCGCGAAGTATCCGCGCATAGCGGTTTGTGTCGCAGCCCGCCATCTCAAAGGCCCGCCTGTACCCTCTCCTGATGAACTCGGCGTGGCAAAACATTCCGGCCTCCACGAACTGCGCCTTGACTTCGGCGTCGGAATACCCGGACTCCTGCGCGGTAACAGCCCGCCCCGCAAGGCAGGAATACATCGCAAGCGCAATCATGCATGTCGTTCTCATCTTCGTCCTCCTATTCATGGTTAGGCGAACTCTTCTTTTCGCCGTTCTCGAAAAATCCTATCGGGGCGAACTCGTCGTACCAGACCGTCGACTCCCCGCCACCTATGTAGTTCACGGCGTCAACTGGCCCGATCGTGATGTCGCGCTTGCTGCCGCTGCCGTCGTGGACACCGTACATCAAAAGGCGCGGCACGATTGCCGCCATTCGCGCCGAATTCTGGTAGTATCTGCTGCCTCCTTCTCCTCGTCCACGGCATCCGCCGTTCCAGTCGAACGGTGCACAGGCATAACAGATGAAATTCGTCGCAACACTCAGCGTTGACGGCGACGATGCGTCTGACTGCCCCTCATGGGCGGAGACATAGACATCCGAAAGCCCGAAAGCATGCCCGATTTCGTGGGCCAGAGTAGTGGAGTCTGCCCTCGCAGACATCACAAGTCCCGTGCTCGAGTTTGCCGCCGAAGGCGGCTTTTCATTACCAGTCATGATGAAGTCATTCACAAAATAGCACTCGATGCCGCCCGTCCCCTGCCCGATGTCGACAAGTCTGTCGAAATCCCAGCCTCCATCTGGATTCTTGTCATAAAACAGATTGTATGCGGATGGGATGTTGGTCACTATCACGGAATCGAGGTAAAATGACACACCCACCTGACGATAGATGTCGTTCAACGGCGCGATCATGTTCTGGACATCAATCACGCCACGAGGAAAAGCGTCATTCTTTCCAGTTACTATCCACGCCGTGATCTTGAACGCCTGCGGCTCCACAACCTTCAGTGGAAATGTCGGTGCCTGACACGTCCGTCCGCCGATGATTACCTCGAGCTCCGCATAACCGGTCGATACGCCGCGCACATGGACGTTGCGTCCGGTGTTCCCGCCGACGAAACTGACATGCTCGTCGTAGTTGGTCCACACGATGCAGGAGTCGGGGTACGCGCTCGGCGACACCTTGATTCTGAAATACGCGTCGTCCCCAACTGCCACCCCGCAGGGGTTGACCGTATAGACGTGGTTCGTGCCCAGGACGGAATGCTCCACCGTGTCCGAGCATATCGTCTCCGCCACGGGCTTCACGACCGAGAACGGTACGGCAGAGGTCTGTGGCTCTCCTCCCTCCGGGATCCAGACTGCGGTGAGCGTAGGTACCTGGTATGGTGCCCATGAGAGCGGATTAAAGTAGAGGTCTACAGTCCGAGACGTTTCATCTTGGATAGCGACGTCGAAACTCGCCGGAACAAGGGCGGACTCGCAGTCATTCGTATACACATCGCCAGGAAAATCCGACAACCCGATTCTGACGATGCCGTTGGTAGACACGTCGGAACTGAACACGACGCTACCTTTTTCGACATCGTTCTCTGCGCTGTTGGGATCGCTCCCGAAGTCCACAACCCCAAAGTCGACGACACCGTCGTTGTTGTCGTCGTCGTCATTCTGGAACATCATGCGGGGCACTGACACGGAGATCCCGGACTGGGGAACCGAGTTCGTGCCGGTCGAGAAGTCGAGCGACGACGTAAGCGAACCCGCCGAACCGAACATGGCCGTAACGGACATCCACACCCTCCGCCAGCTCGGAATGTCCACGGCGGTCACGACCGTGGTCTGTTCGTTCGGGGTTTCGGCGACAAGTCCCTCGCCCACGCTCCACTCGAATGTCGTGTTCTCTGGATGCACGCAGTCGAAGATCGCGGCGGCGAACGTCGCATGGTCGTCGGACGGGCCGAGATGCACGACATCCGGCGTCCCGAAGAGAGTCGGAAGCCACCAGCAGCGTGCGGATGGCGCCCCTGGCGCATAGTCACACATGAATTCACCGATATCTACAGACCATACGCCATCCCCCCATGAATACGCAGAGCGCAACAACGGCGCACCTGGCGCTATCGGAATGTCGTCAAAGGCGGAAACAGCAATGTTTGTGCTTAGAGGAAAGAACTCCATTCTGTACTCCTCGCCCTTCTCCAAGAGGAACACGTACTCGCCCGCGTTGGTGACGGCGATGGAGAGATTGCCAACAGAAATCTGAGTTGTTTCGGGAGGGTCGCAGGCCACTGCGACAGTAAGCTTATACAGCCCATTCGTGAGGCCCGTCCCAACCTGCGCGTCGACCCATTGCGGATAGCCGACCGAGAGTATCTCAGCCGCATTCGTGAAAGTAGCCTGCACCCATGCGTCGGACTGGCCATGGAAGTCGCCGCCGCAGACAATCGGCTCCGGATCAAGAGAATCGACAAGCCCGTCTCCGTCGGCGTCGAAGGAGGTGACGCGCGGATAGCCGAGAGGAATCCCGTAGTCGTCGTAGTCTGCAACAAGGGGGCTTGTGCACGTACCGATGCGGTACCTGACTGTCCTTCCCGCAGCCGGCGCCGGACCCCGCACCGTGTAGTATCTGTTCGTGTCGCCGAAATCGCGCTCGCCGTCGCACTGCACCCCGAGCGGCATGTCCATCGCGGCTA
>JAEEOY010000167.1 GCA_016284515.1 Kiritimatiellia bacterium
GCTCCCGATTATTTGATTTCTTGCGAGTATTGTGAATGTCCGTCGCGGAGCGACGGACCCCCTTTATGCGTCTCCGCTGCGCCGTCGTCCACAGGGGGCTCCGTCGCTCCGCGACGGAGCAATGAAGAGGCACTTGAAAATCACACTTTAGTCACTTAACTTTGTCCGTCGCGGAGCGACGGACCCCCTTGGGCAACGCGGCAAATTTGACGCGGCTGGAAGCCGCGTCTCCATGGGAGAGACCGCCTCTTCGTGTCGGATGCGGACGGTTGAGGAGCGCGAAGCTCATGCCGCAGCGGTAGCGAAGGCGTTTTGTGAACCGTCGGAGTTTATTGTGCTGTTTGCCGTTGCTCGCCCGGTCACATATTGCAATAAGTGATAACTCAAGGAGATGCGGCGTCTCGTCGCGTCGGTGTGGCGGAGCTGGACGGTGCGTCTCCTTGGGGTGCGATGCCAGGCGGATGAACCAAGGAGATGCGGCGTCTCGCCGCGTCGTTGTGGCGGAGCTGGAAGCTCCACCTCCATGGGAGAGGACGCGGCTGGAAGCCGCGTCTCCATGGGAGAAAATTTTTAACTGAATTTCGCGCAGACGGCTTCAAATATGATATAATATGGCAAGAATAAGATGCAAAACAATCCAGTAGACGCGCGGGGCGCGCACGTCGGAAGGCGTTCGTGCGTTGAGCGCCTCCTAAGGGCGATCGGGTATCCTGACAGGGCACCCGAAGCCGCGCTTTCGTTTACGCTGCTGGTGGACGGCGTCGAGATCGTCGCGTCCGAGGAGGGCGGGATGCTCCGCCTCGTGTGCCGGCTGACGGACGACGCGGCGCATCTGCCGCGGCTCGCGGAGTACGCCGCGGGGCGCATGCTGCGCGAGGACGCGGTGCTGGCGTTCGACCAGAGGTCCGGCGCGGCCATCCTCTGGCGCGAGGTGGACGGCTCTGCCGACGAGCGGACGCTGCAGCGCGCGTTCGAGGAATTTGCTGATTCCTGCGACTGGTGGCGTGAGCGCATTGACATGCAGGGCGGCGCGCAGGAGGCGCCGGTGTTCCCGGAGATGATGATACGACCTTAGAGGGAGAGAAATGAAGATGATGCATGTAGACATGAGACAAAAAGCGGGAGGCGCGACGTTATTCCACGTCTTGCGTCTCGTGTCTATCGTCCTTCTGTCCGTGTCGTTCGCGATTTCGGCCGCCGCCGCGACGATTCCGTGGAAGACGCCGACCTACACGCTCGTGGCGCGCGACATGAACCTCAGGACCGCGCTCGACACGTTCGCGGTCGCGGAGGGTATTCCGCTCATCATGTCCGAGGGGGTTCAGGGCGTCTTCTCCGGCGACTTCAAGGACATCCCGAGCGGGGAGTTCCTCGACCGTCTCGCGACGGTCCACAACCTGACGTGGTACTATGACGGCGCGGCGCTGTACCTCTACGGCGCTGGAGAGGTGAGGACGATGCTCCTCGACCTCCAGTACATGAAGGCGGGCGAGGTCCGCGACATGCTTGCGGAGCTCGGCGTGGAGGACTCGCGCTTTCCGCTGAAGACGACTTCCGACGACCAGATCATCATGGTGGCTGGCCCGGCGCGCTACGTGTCGCTGATAGCCGAGCTCGTCGCGCGCGCAGACAAGATGCGCGAGAAGCGGACGTTCAACGAGGTCGAGGTGCGGCTCTTCCCGCTCGTCAACACGTGGGCGGACAACGTGTCGTTCTCCGTCAGCTCGCCGGAGTCGATGGCCACGATCAAGGGCGTCGCTCACGTTCTCGCGGAGATGATGTCCGGCAGCACGAGCGGCTCGAATGTCCGCGACTCCGGCATGACGAACGTCCTCGACACGGCGGACGCGCGCTACGAGGACGCGCTGAACGCGACGTTCCGTCCGGTGATACGTCCGGAGAACAGGCTCAACGCGGTGCTTGTGCGCGACGTTACCTCGCGCATGGAGATGTACGAGCGCATCATCAAGAAGCTGGACGTTCCGCAGAAGCTCGTGGAGCTCGACGTCACCATCGTCGAGCTGTCGAAGAAGGACGCGCTTGACTGGCAGCTGTCGCTCAAGGTGGACGGCGCGTATCGCGACGTCGCCGGCGCGGCAGGGCAGAACGCCGGCAACCTCTTCGACGCGGCCTCGCTCGGCGGCAAGGGGCTTGCGGGCGCGATCTCGTACCTCGGCAAGGACGTGCAGGTGTCCGCGTCGCTCACGGCGCTCAAGGAGAAGGGCAAGGCGCGCAGCATCTCCCGCACCTCGCTTCTCACGGTGAACAACCTCGCCGCGCAGATGCGCGACTCGCAGAGCTACCACGTGCGCGTGATCGGCACGGAGGTCGCCAATCTTTCCGAGGTCTCGGCGGGCACGACGCTGCAGATCAAGCCGAGGATCGTCGCCGCTCCGTCCACGAACGTCGCCAACCAGGTGTGGCTCTCGCTGCGCCTCGAGGACGGCGGCTTCGAGTCGATCGCGGTGGACGCGATGCCCATGACGCGCAGCTCGACGCTGCAGACGCAGGTCGCGGTGTTCGAAGACGAGTCGATCATGCTGGCGGGCTATTTGAGGGACATCGAGGAGTCCGGCGGATGGGGAATCCCGTATCTCAGGGATATCCCGTGGATCGGCTGGATCTTCGGCGGCGCGTCCGTCAAGAAGGAGACCGTCCAGCGCATGTTCATCATCTCCCCGCACATCGTCGACCTCGACTCCGAGATGCTCGCGAGGCTGCAGGCGACGCGCCTCAGGAACATCGAGGAGGCCGAGCAGATGGAGGACGACGCGGACGCGAGCGACGGCGAGCGCAAGCGCCGCGACCTCGAGCGCGAAGACGCGCGCATCCGCCGCGAGGAGCGCGACGAGGATATGTACGAGCGCCGCAAGGAGGAGCTGCGCCACATCCGCGAGCTGCGCAAGCTCGACCGCAGGCGCAGGCAGTGGTATCTTTCCGACGAGATCAAGATGTGGAAGGCGCAGGAGCGCGAGGCGCGCGCCAGGTTCGAGGCGGAGGCGCAGGCCGCCGCCGCCGAGGAGTTCGCCGGTGAGGAAGGCGGGAAGGAGGATGGACCTAAGGAATGACTGACGCCGCGACGATAGCGGGCGGATTCGCCGAAGTCGACGCCGGGACGTGGCTTGCCTGCCGCGGCCAGCCGGCGGCGTTCCTCGGCGACGCCGTGCGCCGCCGCAGGAAGGGCTTCTTCCTCCGCGACCGCGCCTCGCTCGACCTCGTCACCACGACGGGGCGCGCCTGGTGCGCGGACGCGTCGCGTCCGTTCCTGACGCACATCCCCTGCGCCGCCCCCGTAAGCGCCGTTTCCTCTAAGGTGCTCGTCGCGCCGGAGGCCGCGCGCTCGGGCGCGGAGCTCGTGAAGGTGATTCCGATGAGCGCGAAGGGCTCGCTCGTGGCGACGAGGTTCGAGAAGGAATGGGTCGTAATGGCGACCGCCAGCCGCGCGACGCGAATCGTGGTGAAGGACGGCGACACGCTTTCGGTCAGGCCCGGCGCGGTAGTCGCGTGGACGGGTCCGCGTCCGACGGGGTACGTGCGCCGCCTCGGGATGCTGGACATTCTCCTGCCGCGCTCGCCGCGCGAGCTCGTGCTGCATTTCCACGGACCTTGCGTCGTCTGGTCCGAAGGCGCGGCTCCCCAGCTTTCGCCTTTTAAGTTTTCACCTTTCAACTCTGCAAGCAGGAGGGTCTATGGCGTTTGACGCGGCACAGATTCTCCGGCAGACGTATGCGGCGGGAGCGGAGGCGGCGCAGATGGCGCAGAGCCTCGCGCGCGAGGAGCCCGCGCCCGCGCAGGTGCAGCGCGGGGAGCTGAACGGCACGTCGTTCGTCGTCGAGAGCGATCCGCTCGCGGAGCTGCAGGACTCGATGGAGGAGCTTTCGTTCCAGTTCGAGGAGAAGACTGCGAAGAGGCTCGCCGAGCGCAAGATGGGCCCGATGCAGGGAACGCGAGCGTCGTTCATCAAGGCGCTCGAGGCCTGGAGCGCGATGATGCCGGACATGCCCGGTCGGCCGCGCATACAGAAGTTCATCCAGGACATCCGCGAGATGGTGCGCTCCGGAAAGCAGCTGGACGCGGACGGACTCCTGCGCGGACTCGCGCGCGAGTCGACGGACCCAAGCCACCAGTTCGCGATGCTCGACCTCATCGAGCAGATGCTCGGCGAGGGCGAGACGGAGCTCCGGGAGCTCGTGCGCCAGGCGCGTTCGCAGCTGATGGAGGCGAAGGGCGCGGAGATCAAGGCCGGCATCAACCTCGCGGAGGAGGTCAACACGCGCGCGACGACTCCTGGCGAGATGCAGGAGCTGCGCGACATGTACCGCAGCGAGGTGATCGGCTTCACAAAGCCGCAGGACTGCTTCCGCTCGCTCATGGCGAACCGCGGTCCGGGCGCGCTGCAGGACGCGATATCGTTCCTCATTGCGGGCTGCGGGGCGGACCTCAAGTCGTCCAGCCCGTCGATGGAATCCGCGGCTCTCGGGCGCATTCTCACGGACCTTGGCTGCGTCCAGACGCTGCAGACGGTCCTCGAGAGCCTCACTCAGCTCAGCGCGCGCATGGGGCGCGAGTTCGGCGAGCCGTGCCAGCTCAACGGCGAGCAGCTCACCGGGCGCGTCCTCGACCTCACGGAGCAGGCGTACGTCGCAGCGGCGGCGATCGCGCACCTCGTGGGGGACTGCGGGATGCAGAAGCTTCTCGCGCAGATGGACTTCGCGCGCGAGCTCACGAGGCTCTTCCGCAAGCTCTCGCCGCGCCTCTTCGAGAAGGAGGGCGACAGGCAGCGCCTCGTCGAGGCGGCGCAGGAGCATCTCGACGGACTCATCGCGGAGGAGAACGAGGAACTGGAGAAGGAGGAGGCGTCATGAGGGCACCGAACTGGATAGAGGGCGTGGTGCGCGACTTCGGACGCGGCGCGGGGATAGGAGACTTCGCGCTGAACGACCGCGGCGCGGCGGCGTTCCGCTTCGAGAACGGCTATACTCTCCGCTTCGAGTACGGCCGCGAGGAGCTCGTGCTGCTCGTGTCCGTTCCGTGCGCCAACGGCCCGGCGACCGCCCGGCGCCTTCTCGCGTACGCCCATCCGGACGCGCGCTTCGGCGCGCACGTGAGGGCGTGCTATCTCGCGAAGTCGGGCTGCGCGGCGTTTGCGACGCGCCTCGCGTCCACAGAAGTCACCATGCCGGCGCTCAACGCCGCGTTCGGCGCGCTATGGCGCGTCGCAAAGGAATTCGGAGGTGCCGCATGAGCCTTGGAGTATCGCGCACGACGGAGCCGCTGAGCTTCAACACCGGGATCGGAAGCGCCTCGTTCGCCGAGGTGCTGGACACGCCTGCGGCGGGAGAACCGCAGAAGTCGCTCCTCCCCGGTTCGACGACGGTGACCCAGGCGGTCGACGCGCTCTTCCCGACGGACCGCGCCGTGAAGGACGAGATAATGTCCGCCCTCGTCGCCGGAAACACCGCGTACCTCCGCACGCCCAGCGGATTCAACGAGACGGCGCGCCGCGCGGCGCAGGCGCTGAGGGCCAACCGCACGGCGGCGTCGGACGCAGCCGCGCACGAGATCGAGACGCTGCTCGCGGACACAGACCTCTTCGAGCACTACAGAATGGCGCTCCTCGAGACATAGGGCGTTGAAAGGTTGAAAGTTGAAGGTTGAAGGTTTGAAAGACGCATGAAACAAAACCTGACAAATTTTGCGAATGTCTTCTCCAGGTTCGGCGACCTGGTGCTGGCCTTCCTTGTCGTCTGCATCATCGGGCTTCTCATCATCCCGCTGCCGACGCCGATGGTGGACCTTCTCATCTCCATCAACCTGATGATCTCGACGGTGATGCTGATGCTCTCGCTCTACCTGCCGCGGGCGCTCGCGTTCTCCACGTTCCCGTCGATGCTGCTCTTCACGACGCTGTACCGACTAGCGCTTAACGTGACGACGACAAGGCTCATTCTCCTCAAGGCGGACGCCGGCGAGATCATCTACACGTTCGGAAACTTCGTCGTCGGCGGAAACTTCGTCGTCGGCGCCGTCATCTTCCTCATCATCACGATCGTGCAGTTCGTCGTCATCGCGAAGGGCGCGGAGCGTGTCTCCGAGGTTGCCGCGCGCTTCACCCTCGACGCGATGCCCGGCAAGCAGATGTCCATCGACGCCGACCTCCGCGCGGGCGCGATCGACCAGGAGACGGCGAAGCAGCGCCGCACAGAGCTCGCGAAGGAGTCGCAGCTGTACGGTGCGATGGACGGCGCGATGAAGTTCGTCAAGGGCGACGCGATCGCCGGCCTCATAATGACCTCGATCAACATCGTGGGCGGAATCTGCGTCGGCGTCCTGATGAACGGCAAGGACGTCGCGTGGGCGGTCACGAAGTACGGCATTTTGACAATCGGCGACGGACTCGTCTCGCAGATTCCCGCGCTCCTCGTCTCGATCACTTCCGGCGTCATCGTCACCCGAGTCGGCGACGTCGACAACAAGCCGCTCGGACAGGACATCATCGACCAGTTCTTCGCGCAGCCGAAGGCGATTCTCCTCGGCGCGCTGATGCTCGTCGCCATCGGACTCATCCCCGGCTTCCCGAAGGTCCAGATATTCGGCCTCGCGGTATTCGTGGCGGCCGTCGGATACAGCCTCTACCTCAAGGCGAAGATCGCGAAGGCGCGCGCCGAGAGGGCGGAGGACCCGCTCGCCGCCGCCGCGCCATCCGAGGGCAACGCGCCGCGTCCGAAGAAGAAGGACGGCGACGACTTCTCGATGGTCACGCCGCTCACCGTGGACATCGACGCGGACATCCGCGGCTCGCTCTCCTACGAGGCGCTCAACGACCAGATCATGTCCATCCGCCGCGCGCTCTACCACGACCTCGGCGTGCCGTTCCCGGGCATCAACCTCTCGCTCAACCCCGCGCTCAAGGAGGGACGCTACCGTCTGCTCGTCAACGAAGTGCCCGTGTCGGAGGGCGTTCTCCGCAAGGGCTGCGTCTTCGCGCTCGAGTCGCCGGAGAACCTCACCGCGACGGGAATCGAGTTCGAGGGCGGCAAGCCGTTCCTTTCCGGATACGAGACGTGCTGGGTCAAGGAGGCGGACAAGGCGAAGCTCGACGAGTCGGGCGTGCGCTCGCTCGACCTCGGCGGAGTCCTCTCGTACCACCTCTCCGGCGTCCTGCGCCGCTACGCGCACGAGTTCCTGTCGCTCCAGGAGACGCGGCTCCTCTTCGACCACATGGAGAAGGAGGCGCCGGAGCTCGTCAAGGAAGTCCAGCGCGTGCTGCCGCTCCAGAAGATCACGGACGTCCTGCAGCGCCTCGTGCAGGAGGGAATCTGCATCCGCGACCTCAAGCGCATCACGCAGACGCTCATCGAGTGGGGGCAGAAGGAGAAGGACTCGGTTCTCCTTGTCGAATACGTGCGTTCCGCTCTGTCGCGCTACATCTCGTACAAGTTCTCGGGCGGACAGAACATCGTCGCCGCGTACCTGCTGGATCCCTCGCTCGAGGAGAAGATCAGGAAGTCCGTGCGCCAGACGTCCTCCGGCTCCTACCTCGCGATGGACCCCGCGACGGTCCGCGCCATACTCGCCGTCGTCAAGCGCACGATCGGCGACCTCGCGAAGATTCCGCAGAAGCCCGTCATCATCGTTTCCGTGGACATCCGCCGCTACTTCCGCAAGATGATCGAGAAGGACTGGTACGAACTGCCCGTCCTCTCGTTCCAGGAGCTGAGCGCAGAGATCAACATACAGCCGCTGGGGCGGTTGAAGCTGTAGTGGCTGGAAAGTTGAAAAGTCGAAAGTTGAAAAGTTGAGAAGTTTAGAACATGGGATATCTTCTTAAGATAGTCGAGGGGCCGAACAAGGGCGCGGAGATCGCGCTCGTGGAGGGCGTTGCCGTCACCCTGGGCAAGGGCGACGAGTGCGACATCATCCTCGCGGACCCCACCATGCCGCCAGAGCCGGTCACCGTCACTGCCGCGTCGGACGGTGTTACGCTCGACGGAAGCCCCCTCGCTCCGTTCCAGGTCGTGACGCGCGGAGCCACGTCGCTTGCGGTCGGTCCCTCCGACGCCCCCTGGGGCGAGCTCAAGTGGCCGGAAGAGAAAACTGAGGGGAAGGAGACGTCAGAAGAGAGGCGCGAGGAAGGCGGCGAATCGCTGCGCGCGTCGAGTCCCGCGTCCGCGGAATCCCCTGAATCCCCCGAGTCTCCCGATGCGCCCGCCGGGGAAGACACGGCCGAAAAGAAGAAGGGCCGCGGATGCCTTGGCTGTCTCGTCGTTTCCGTCATACTCCTGCTCGTCCTCGCGCTTATAGCGTTCTTCCTCAAGGGGAGCCCGAAGGGGCAGAAGATCTGGGCATGGACGAAGAACACGGTTTCGGGGGCGTGGGAGCGCCGCGCCGTTTCCGATGGGGATGCCGGAGCGGACAAAACGCTTACCCTCGACGACGTCGTCGCGAACCACGGCCTCGTTGTCACGAACATAGACTCGCGCACCGTTCTCGTAGGCGATTTCGCGACGCGCACCGAGCGCCTCGTCGCGACGGCGGAGGCGTACGCCGCAAAGCCTGGGGTCGAGATTGACTTCTGCGACGACGAGTCGCTGAAGACCGCGGCGGAGGACACGCTCGCGATGCTGACCGAGAAGGATCTGCGCGTCGCCGCCGCGACGAACCGCGTCGTCGCGCTGTCGGGGAAGGCGCGGCGCATCCGCCGCGCCTTGGAGGCGCTCGCCGCCGACATGCCGAAGCTGAGGAACGTGGACGTGGCGGACGTTACCCTGCTCAACGGGGCCGTTGCCGAGGAGGAGACGGAGGAAGCCGCCCCCGCGCCTGTCGTGCAGCGTATCGCACCCAGGAAGGCGGAAGCGAAACCGTCGCTTCCCGTGTGCGGCATTCTCACGACGCCATATCCGTGCCTGGTGCTGCGCAGCGGAGCGCGGATACACGAGGGCGCGTCGTTCGGAGACAGCGTCGTCCTGAAGATCGAGGCGGACGCGGTGACGGTGACGAATGCGACAGGGAGGTTTGTGTGGAAGCCGTAGAGAGAGGTTAGGTGGTTGGGTGGTTAGGTAGTTAGGTGGTTGGGTGGTTAGGTAGTTAGGTGGTTAGGTGGTATAGGTAGTTAGGTGGTAAAAAGGAAGATGGAGAGAGAGAGAACAGAACCGATAAGACTTCTTGAGATAGAGAAGGAGCTGGCTGGGCCCGGGAAGCACGAGGCCCTGGCACGCTATGACGCCGTGCTGGTTGCGCTTGACAGGCGCATCGAGTCGGCGCTGAAGGAAGGTCTGCCTCCGGAGGAGTTTCCGAAGGTGGAGGCACTGAGGGAGGCCAACACCCTCGCAAGGAAGATTTTGCGGCTGACCGTCCGGGTGGACGGCTAGGCGTAGAAAGCGGAGCCGGAAGGCGACGTTCAACAAGAAAAACAACAAAGGAAACAAAAAATGGCAAACTTCGATGGAACACCCCTCGTTGATGCACTTACCAACAACCCGGAGAGTCCTGCGATAGTTACGCAGAATGCGCACTTCTATCGTGTGGACAGCGGCAGCATCGCCGCAGGACAGTTCATACATACGGACTCCGTCTACAACGCCCTCATGAACGCGGCGTCTGCCATGGAGGCCCGTCTGAAGGAGTCCCTGGAGAACTACCAGGAGCACCCGGACATCCAGGCGAACCTCCAGCAGCTGCAGTACGACCTCCAGCAGTGGAACCTCGCGCTCACCACGATGACGAACATCAACAAGAACATGGGCGACGCGCTCAACTCGATCGCCTCCAACTTCCGCTGATGTTTGATCTGACGGGCGAAGAAGCTCGGCTGTTGTTGAACGTCGCCATGATGGCGACGGGTCAGAACCGCTTCCGGTCCGCCACGAAGATCCTCGCGGCGCTGGAGCGGTTCCGACCCGGGGAGGCGTCCGTCGCGTCGGCGAATGCTGTCCTCTTCATCAGCATGCTCGACTTCAAGGGCGCGGTCGACTATCTCGACCGCGAGGCGATTCCGCGCTTCCCGGACGCGCCGATGCTGAAGGCGTTCAAGGGGATGGCGCTTCTGCGGATGGATCGCCGATCAGAAGCCATGGTTCCGCTCGCGGAGGCCGCAAACCAGTCCGCCGATCCAGCGGCGGCGCAACTAGCAAAGGACCTGATGACATGACTGAACAGATGATAGTCGAGGCGGTGAGAGCCGCAGGGGCGGGAGGTGCCGCGGACCCGATGTCCACCGGTGCCGCGCAGGCGGTCGCCGATCCGGCGGCGGTGGCGCGCTTCGAGGCGGCGATGGCCGCCGGGGCACCGCAGGCGGTGTCCGCTGCTGATCCGATACCGTTTGCGTCGCAGGCTTCGGCCGTGTGGCGCAGCGCGCAGGTCAACAACCAGGGAATCCTGCACCGCATCCGGGCGCTGAGCGACCTCAAGGAGACGCACTCCCCGTCGATGGCGAACCTCGTCGAGCTGCAGTACGAGGTGATGAACCTCGCCTTCCAGCAGGAAGTCGTCACGAAGGTCGCGGACAAGTCGTCTAACGCGATACAGACGCTGATAAAGAACCAATGATTATTAAGACGCGAGACGCGTCTCATGTCTGATGTCTCACGTCAAAGCAGAAAGGTATCCAGCCGTGAAACGAATATTGCCATTTGCGCTGGCCGCGCTTCTCCTCGCGGGATGCGACAAGGAGGCTACGCTGCATTCCGGGCTCGGGGAGCGCCAGGCGAACCTCGTCATGGCCGCGCTGCTCGACGCCGGCATCACGTGCCGCAAGACGCCGGGCGAGGAAGGCACGTGGAACGTCCTCTGCTCCGAAGCGAAGTTCGCCCAGGCGGTGAACCTGCTCGAGAGGCAGGGACTCCCGCACGAGCCGCGACAGGGAATCGGCGAGGTGTTCAAGAAGACGGGCATGATATCGTCTCCGTCCGAGGAGAGGATCCGCTTCATGGACGCGCTCGCGCAGGACATCGCGCGGACGATCTCGATGATCGACGGAGTGGTGGACGCGAGGGTCCACGTCGTCCTTCCGGAGAACGATCCCTTCGCGCGCAACTCGCTCCCCTCGTCGGCCGCGGTCGCGATACGCTCGCGCTGGAACGCCGATATAACCGACCTCGTGCCGTCCGTGAAGGCCCTCGTGAAGAACGCGATCGAAGGCCTGCAGTACGAGAAGATACAGGTGACGATATTCCGGGACTCGCCGCCGGAGAAGTAGTTAGGTAGTTAGGTAGTTGGGTAGTTAGGTGGTGGAATTGATATGTCGAAAGACGAGAGACAGTTCCTGCTGACGGCAGCATGGATGTTCATGCGGCACGGACAGCGTCCGAGGGCCCTCGCGGTGTGCGAGGCGCTCGTCGAGGACGATCCGCGCAGCGGAGTGTCCGCCGCTGCGCTCGCGGAGCTGCTTCTCGACGCGGGGCAGTCCCGCCGCGCGCTGGAGGTCCTGCACGGAGCGGACATGCCGGAGTCGCTCGCGCACGTCGCGGCTGTCCTTGAGACGCGCGCGCTCGGCATGCAGGGACGGATGGCCGAATCGGCGGCGCGCTGGAGACGCTACCTCGAGTCGCGCAAGGGCGCCGAGAGGAAATGGGCGGGGTAAAGTTGAAAGTTTGAAGTTTGAAGTTTGAAGTTGAAAGTTGTAAGTTGAATGGCGAAAGCAGAATCCATAACTCTTGACGAGGCACGCGAGCTTGTCGGCGACGCGGCGCTTTGGCCGCGCATGCGCGAATTCCTGTGGGACTTCGCGCCGCAGGTGCATGAGAGCTGGTTAGGTGGTTTGGCGGTTAGGTGGTTAGATAGTGAGGGGTCGGCTCAATCCCAAGACAACGCAGCCGCCCAACTACCTAGCTACCTGACTTCTTCCTCCCCGCGCGTCAAGCGTTTCATCCTCGAGGCGCTCGGCGTGGAGCCGTTCTTCCACGATTTCCCGAAGGAAGACTGGAGCAGGCTTGCGCTTCTCGACGGCGCGACGCTCCTCGAGATAGCGAAGTGGCTGGGCGCGCTCGCCTGCGCGGATGAGCTTCGCCGCGTGACGGACGGGGCGACGGTGCGCGGACTTAAGTCGGCGCTGCGCGGGATCTATCCGGAGGTGTTCGGATTCACCGCGTATTTCGGGAAAGATGTGAAAGAGTTGGGTGGTTTGGTGGTTGGGTGGTTAGGTGGTGAAGGGGCGGACATGAAGCTCAATGCCGATTTTGTGGTTGGTGTCGGATGCTCCCTTCTTCATGCAGCGGTCGCGCATCTCCCCGACCCGCTTCGTCAGCGCCTTCGACTGAAACTACCAAAAAACATAACCACGAAACTACCAAACTACGAAGCCACCAAACTACCAAACCTGCAACTTCTGTTGAAGTTGCGATTCCCGGAGGCGTATTCGCTATGCTGCTCCTAAAGAAAGAAGATTTCGTCCTCCAGTCCGACAGGCGCGTCGTGAAGGCGACGGACGTGGCGACGGCCAAGACGGCCGCCGAGATAATCGCCGCTGCGGAGGCAGAGGCTGCGCGCATCCGCGAGGACGCGAAGGTCGCGTTCGAGATCGAGAAGAAGCGAGGCTATGAAAAGGGCCTCACGGACGGCAAGATGGAGATTTCGATGCAGAAGCTCGATCAGGTCGACCAGTCGGTCTCGTTCATGGAATCCGTCGAGGCGAAGATGGCGGACATCGTGATGAAGGCCCTCAAGTCGTTCGTGGTCGAGATCGGCGACCGCGAGATGGTCGTCCAGATCGTCCGCAAGACGATGAACGCCGTGATCCGCACGCAGCGGCAGGTCACGCTCAAGGTCGCGCCCGAGCTCGTGGAGACGGTGCGCGCGCGCGTCGCGGAGTTCCGCACCGCCTATCCGACGGTCGAGACCTTCGACGTCGTGGAGGATCCGCGCCTAAAGGGACCGGCGTGCATTCTCGAGACCGAGGCCGGCGTCGCGGACGCGTCCGTCGACACCCAGCTCGCCGCTATCGAGAAGTCGCTCAAGAGGCACATAAGCAAAGGGGCTTGATGTCTACGCCGTTCGACTATATTCCGGAGGTACTGAACCGCGCCGTGGAGGACGCGCAGCCCATCGACGTGAAGGGCAAGGTCATCCAGGTGGTCGGCACCATCATAAAGGCGTCCGTGCCCGGAGTGAAGATCGGAGAGGTGTGCATCCTCAGGAACCCGTGGGAGGACCACGAGGTGCAGGCCGAGGTCGTCGGCTTCACGAAGGAGGCCGTGCTGCTCACCGCGCTCGGCGCGATGATCGGCATCAGCGGAGAGACCGAGGTCATCCCGACGCGGCACGTCCAGATGGTGCCGGTGGGGACGAACCTCCTCGGACGCGTCCTCGACGGACTCGGCCGCCCGATGGACGCGGACACGAAGGGTCCGCTCCGCCCCGACGGATACTACCCCGTGTACTCCGACCCGCCGTCCCCGCTCGACCGCCGCATCATCTCGAAGCCGATATCGCTCGGCGTGCGCGCGATCGACGGACTCCTCACCTGCGGCGAGGGCCAGCGTATGGGAATCTTCGCCGCCGCCGGCGGAGGAAAGTCTACGCTTCTCGCGCAGATCATCCGAAACACAGAGGCGGAAGTCACGGTCCTCGCGCTCATCGGCGAGCGCGGACGCGAGGTGCGCGAGTTCATCGAAAAGGACCTCGGTCCCGAGGGACTGAAGAAGTCCGTGCTCGTCATCTCCACATCCGACCGCTCCTCGATGGAGCGCCTGAAGGCCGCGTACGTCGCGACGGCGATCGCGGAGAGCTTCCGCGACAAGGGCATGAAGGTGCTGCTCCTCATGGACAGCGTCACGCGCTTCGGACGCGCCCAGCGCGAGATCGGGCTCGCCGCGGGCGAGCCTCCGACGAGGCGCGGATTCCCGCCGAGCGTGTTCTCCGAGCTGCCGCGCCTCATGGAGCGCGCCGGCAACTCGTCCAAGGGATCGATCACCGCGCTCTACACAGTGCTCGTCGAAGGCGACGACATGACCGAGCCGATTGCGGACGAGACGCGCTCGATTCTCGACGGACACATCATCCTCTCGCGCAAGCTCGCGCAGATGAACCACTATCCCGCGATCGACATCCTCGCGTCCGTCTCGCGCTGCCAGTCCGCAATCATCCCCAAAGACCACAAGGCCGCAGCGTCGAAGCTGCGCGCGCTCCTCGCAAAGTACGCTGAGGTGGAGCTGCTGCTCAAGATCGGCGAGTACAAGAAGGGGACGGATCCGGAAACCGACGAGGCGGTCGCGAAGAACGCCGCAGTGAACAACTATCTCAAACAGGGGCTCGACGAGAGACCCACCTACGAAGATTCCATCGCCAAGCTCAAACAGGCCGTATCGTGAACCACCCAACCAACCACCTAACTACCTAACCACCTAACCACCTAACCAACCATGTCCTACACCCTCCAGCCGCTTCTGAGAATCCGCACGATGCGCGAAGACCGCGCCTCGGGCGAGCTCGTCGCCGCGAAGCGCAACCTGGCGCAGGCGGAGGAGGCGCTGGCCGCGCGCCAGCACGACCTCGAGGAGTGGGAGAAGACGAAGGAGGAGAGGCGCGACCGCATATACGACGCCATCATCGGACGCGAGGTCAGCCGCGACCAGATCGACATGGCCAACGAAGGCGTGGCGCGCATCGACGAGGAGGGGGTCCTCAAGGCGGACAACGTGAAGCGCGCCGAGGGCGAGGTGAAGGAGAAGGAGGCCGCGGCGGACGCGGCGCGGACAAATCTCAACATTGCAATAAAGAACAGAATGAAGATCGACGAACACAAAGCCGTCTGGCTCGCCGAAGAGGCAAAGGAGCAGGAGGCACGCGCTGAGGGGGAACTCGAGGACTTTACCGTCAGGAAGGAGGAGATATGACGATCGACGCGGTGACTTTCGACCTTGGCGGGTTTCCGTCGGTCAGCCTGAGCCTGGTGTCTTCCGACGGACTCGCTCCGCTGCCCATGCCGCTTGAGGGCTCGGTGGAGAAGTTCCGCCAGTTCATGGATGACGGCAACTCGCAGCAGCAACCGGATGTGAGCCGCGGCCTCGCGGCGATAGCGCAGGGACTTGTCGAGAGACCCGAGACGACTGACGCGCCAGTGGTGGCCGTGAGACAAGATGCGGCAGAAGCGCCAGTGGTGGTCGAAAGACACGAGACGACCGACGCGCCTGTGGCAGTCGAGAGACGAGAGACGATAGACGCGTCTCAAGTCTCACGTCCAAAGTCACAGGACTTCCGTCTCGCGTCTGACGTCTCGCGCCCAACCCCAAACGCACACCCGATTCCCGCGGCAGATGTGCCGCGCGAAACACCTCGTGTCGTCGAAGCGCCTCGCGCTGTCGAAACACCTCGCGTCGTCGAAACGCCGCGTGATGCCGAAGCACCTGTCGTTGTCGAAACGCCGACTGTTGTCGCCGAGAAGTCGGTTTCTCACGTCACTCCCGACCCTCTCGCCCCTCGCGCCACAGAGGTTGTCGTCGAGCGCCCAATTCCCGGCGCGCTCCCGACCCCCGCGGCAGATGTGCCGCGCGAAACACCGGCCATCGTCGAAGCGCCGCGTGCCATTGAGACGCCGACCATCGTTGAAACGCCGCGTGTTGCCGAAGCTCCGAGTGTCGTCGCCGAGAAGCCGGCTTCTCACGTCACTCCCGACCCTCTCGCCCCTCGCGCCGCAGAGGTTGCCGTCGAGCGCCCGGATCAGGGCCGTGTCGCGAAACAGGGTGGAGC
>JAEEOY010000168.1 GCA_016284515.1 Kiritimatiellia bacterium
ATACGCGTGCGCGCCTCAAGGACTTCGACAACATCATCAGCCGCGTCGCGACCGACGAGCCGGAGCTCGCGCGTCCGAGCGACGAGGTGCGAGACTTCATGATCGAGGAGAAGAAGCACTATCCCTACACGCCCGTGCAGATGAACAACACGACGTTCGGCTTCCCGAGCCGGTTCGCGGACCTCACGACGGACATCTTCATGCTCGACGCATACCTTACTGCCGCGGAGTTCAACACGGTCGACCAGATACTCCGCAACGTCGACGAGATGCTCAAGGCGCGCGAGGGCGTCCCGTGCTGGTTCTTCCTCGCGGGGATGAACTCGATACACTACAAGCAGCCGTCGTACGCCGAGCAGACCGCGCAGTGCTGGGGCGCGATATGCGCCGGATGCTCCGGAGTCACCTGGTTCCTGAACATGGTCGGGTCCGAGGCGAACTGGCGCGCGATGGTCGACTTCAACCGCGAGGCGCAGGAGCTCAAGGACTTCATCCTCTCCGAGGAAATCTGCGCGCCGGTTCAGGCCTCCGCGGGGCCGGACGTCATGCGCGTGCGCACCTCGAAGTGCGGCGACGACTGGTATGTCTTCACATGCAACATCGACGCGGAGGCGCTTGAGAAGGTCGTCTTCACGCTGCCGCCGGAGGCGCCTCGGTCCGGCACAGTCGAGGTGCTCTACGAGAACCGCACGATTCCGGTCGCGGACGGAAAGTTCTCCGACGCCTATCCCGCCCACTTCCGCCACATCTACCGTCTGAAAGGGGCGGAGGGAGGCGCGCGGTGAAGTTTTGTGCGCTTATCCTTGCCTCGCTTACAGTAGGCGCGGCTGCGGCCGATTCGTGGAGCAGGGCGGACGCGGAGTCGCTTCTGAAGACGTGGTGCGACGCGCTCGTCAAATACCAGGTCCGTGGAACTGGCGACGCCGCGCTTGACGGCGGCGTGCTGTGTCCGGCGTGCTGCTTCGAGCACGGACGCGTCGCGGACAGCGTCTATGCGCTCGTCTACGAATGGAAGCGGACGGGCGAGCGGAAGTACCTCGACGCCGCGGAGCGGATGCTCGACTGGACCGAACGGAACATGGTCACGTGCGACGGCGCGAACTACAACGACGTCAAGGTGTACTGGCGCGGCATCACCGTGTTCTCCCAGACGTCGCTCGGCAAGACGCTCCTTGTCTTCGGCGATGATCTCCCGAAGGAGCTGAAGGAGAAGTGGACGGCGCGGTTCCGCGTGCAGACGGACTATCTTCTCGGATTCTTCTCGAACGGACTCGGCGACATCAACGTCAACTACCCCATCACCTTCTGCGAGGCGATGGCAGTCGCATGGAAGCTTCTCGGCGACGACGCATACAAGGCGAAGGGCGATGCGATGTACGAGCTCGTGAAGCCGCTCTTCCTCGACAGCGGGCTCCTCGCCGGAGAAGGACACCCCAACACGGGAGTCTCCCCGCGCGGGTGCCGTCCGATCGACCTCGGCTACAACCTCGAGGAGTCGATTCCCGCGCTGTACCACTACGCAGAGCTCGCTGGACGAGGCGACATCGTCCCGGAACTCGACCGTCTCGTCGCCGGGCATCTCAAGTTCATGCTTCCCGATGGAGGCGTCGACAACTCGATGGGCAGCCGCTCCTGCAAGTGGTCCTACTGGGGGAGCCGCACGTCCGACGGACTCCTCCCCGCGCTCGCGAACTATGCGAAGCACGGCGGAAAGGGCGCGGTGCGCGCAATCGACCGGCACCTGAAGCTGCTCGCGCGCTGCACGTCGGATACGGGGCTTCTTTACGGCGGGCTCTATTACCGCGAAGCAGGCGAGCCGCCCTGCATCCACCACACCTTCGCGCACGTCAAGTCGCTTGTCGACCTGCTGCTGGCCGCTCCGCCGGAGAAGGCTGCCGACGAGCAGCTCCCGCGCGAGGAGGAGTACGGACGTTGCTCTTTCGGAGATCTCGCGACGGAGCTCGTCGCCGTCGGACCGTGGCGCGCGAGCTTCAGCGCTAACGACTTCTACTGCTCCGACGACGGTATGGACGTCGGCGGAGGCTCCCTGACGATGCTGTGGCATCCGGCGTTCGGCGTCGTCGCTGCGGCGACCATGAGCGACTACTGGTATGCGGAGTTCGCCAACTTCCAGGACCAGCGCAGGTACATCGGCGTCCTTTCCACGACGCCGCGCGTCGAGTCCGCTGACGGAGCGTACTCGAGCGTCCGCGACCGCGCCTCGAAGGTCTCCGCGTCGTATTCTGACGGCGTCTTCGCCTATTCTGCCTCCGGACTTCTTACGGCAAGGAAGAGGAACAAGGGCGCGCCGTTCCGACTGGAGTACACCCTAGAAGCTAAGGGTCTGACCGCGAAGGCGCACGCCGAGGGGAAGTTCCGCTACGTCTTCCCCGTCGTGGCGACGGATAAGGACGAAGTCACAGTCGATGGCCGGACGGCGCTCGTGAGGCGTCCGGGCGGAACGCTCAGGATTTCATCCGACCGTGAAATCATGCTTCTCGAGACGCAGCGCGGGAAGCGCGCATTCACGCCTGTCGCCGGACTCATGACGGCCGTGTTCTACGTCGAAGGCGACGGAGAAGACGTTACGCTGTCCGTCTCAACAGTCGACTGAGCCCCCTCCCTACATTTGTAGGGATTGGCACCGACGCGCGAAAGTGATAGAATTAAGGCGTAAAGAAACCGGGACATACCGGGGACTAAAGAAGTGAGGTGCAACCATGTCGACATCAGGTGTTGGACGTATTGAAAGACTCGTGGCGATTGGCGCGGTGATCGCGGCAGGCGCGACGCTTCCGCTCTGGGCCGGAAGCGCAGGAGGAGAGGTGGGTTCGGACTATGTCGTCTCGGCCGAAGCTGACGAAAGTGATTATCAGGTCACTGCGTCAATTGACGGCTATGCGCGGGTCGTCAAGAAGGGTGCCGGAAACGTGGTGCTGAGAACGTCAACGGCGGAGTATGCAGGCGACGTGGTTATTGAGGAAGGCGCTCTTTACATTGAAACCGCAGGAGCAAACGAATTGCGTCTCACCGGAAACCTGACCGGTGGCACGACAAGCACATCGGGCATCTTTTTCCGCAAGAAAGGAACTGGCACGCTGCATCTGGATTGCAATGTCGACCTCGCGCGCAGCGTGCAGCTCGACCAAGGTCTTATGGAAATGGGCAGCTCTGCGTCGCGCGTTTTCAGAGACGGGTTCATTATTAAAGGCGACAGCCGCTCGCTGATGGGCGGCGGGAGCACGCTTATCAAGTGGATTCGCGCCGGCAACGACGGCCGTGGCGTTTTCCATCAGACTGGCGGCATCCTGGGCGTGACGGCTGACACGTCAGTCGGCATGAATGCTGCGGATATAGGGCATTGGGCGATGTCGGGCGGCGAAGCGTACATGAGCAACAATGTTTATGTCGCGCATACCGCCGGCAGTTTCGGCAGCTTCATCCAGACGGGCGGACTCTTCAAGCTGGACAGCGGAAAGCTAAGTGCCGGCCGCGGCGGTTCGGCCGTGTTCCACCTGGCCGGCGGCACGAACGACACACGTGTCGCGCAGGGCGGACAGAGCGAGCGTTTTTATCTCAGTGACTACGGCGGCTCTTCCGACGTCACGGTGTCGGGCGAAGGGACGCTTCTCGCGACCGAGACGCTGCGGTTCGGAGGTGGCGGCGGAACCGTTTCCACGAATATTTTCAACGTGAATGACGGCGGAACGGTGAAGGCGGCGCGTTTCTTCAAGTACCAAGGCGCAGGCGCGGCTTCACTCATTGTCGTCAATGCCGACGGCGGAACGCTGGCGCCGACGATGGCATACGATTGGACCAACAATGGACTGAGCGATCCGAACTACTGCCCCAGCCATTTTGTGGTCTGGAAGAAGGGGCTTGTCATCGACACATCGGAATCTACCGGCAACAACCCTGCGAGCCTTATGCCGTTCTCGTTCGAGGCGCCGTCAGGGAAGGGTGTTGAATCGATCGCCTTGCCGACTGGTGGCGACTACACGACGGCAGCCTACATCGGTCCGGCGCGCATCGTGTTCGAGGACGAAACGGGCTGGGGAGCAAGCGCGTACGCAGAATACGATTTCGAGACGAAGAAGCACACGCGCGTCGTCCTCACCTCGCGCGGCTGCGACTACAGCGACAACGCGAAGGCGTATGTAGAAAGTCCGGACCGCAAGACGCGCTGGGAATGCGCGCTCACGCTCTCGGACAACGCGGGGCTGTGCGGCGAGCTGATAAAGCGCGGACAGAACGACCTCCACCTCTATGCCGCCAACACAACAACGGGCGGAATCGCGGTCGAGTCGGGAACGCTGTATGCGGAATCTGTCGGCGTCGTGCCGTCTGGCACACCGCTACGCGCAGAGTACGGTGCGACTATGGAGTTCAAGGTCGCATCGCCGCTCACGCTCTCGACATTCTCGGGCGCGGGTAGCGTTACGGGGTGCGACATCACGGTGACCGACGCGGTGCGTGCGACGTGCGAGGACGTCTTCGAAAACAAGTTCGCGACGTTTGTCGGGAGTCTGACGTTTGCGGAAGGTGCGGCGTTCGAGATATCAGATCCGGAGAACCTCAGGCAGTACATGAGAAGCGGATTCAAGACGGCGTTCCAGGCACAGCAGGTTTTGGGGTCGCCAGTTCTTCGCCTTGCCGGATCCGAATCGTGCGGCAACTGGGCGCTCATAAGGAAACCCGACGGAACATACAAGTTCGGTGCACACGCCGGCATGATAATTGTGATAAAATAATCATTGGCCGGAATCCGGTCAAGACATGAGACACTTTCTTGCAATAGCAACAGTGACGATTTCGCTGGCGGCGGGCGCATACCTGCCGCCTGTGGAGGAACGCTGCGGCGTGAAGGTGGAGATAGGGTCGTTTCCGCAGAAGGTAGAACGCCCCGGAAAGAACCAGTTTGAATGGCCGCTCGGCGTCACCGAAGTCGCGGCAGATGTGCCGCGGTCATTTCCCGTGACGTTGGAGAACAAGACCAGCGAGAGCATTGCCGGCGAGCTCGAGGTCTGGATGAACGACGACTGGGATGTTGAGGGTCCGCAGGGCCCGATTGCCCTCGCGCCGGGCGAGAGGAAGGAGCTGACGTACACGGGAACTGCGCGTCCGCGCGCGCTCAACGCGCTCTATCCGGTCCACGCGCGCTTCACTCCCTCCGGCGTGAAGAAGGACGACGCGCCGCATCCGATCGCCGTGTTCAAGTTCAACTATCCAGGCGCCCCGCGCAACGTGCCGAAGAAGTCTCCGCCGAGGCTTGTCCCGGGAGCTTTCGAACTCTGCGACGGCTTCACACGCACGACGGCTGTGGATGTGAAGGGCAAGGTTGCGGAAATTTCGGAGAACGGGTCTGTCGAAGAGTGGGGCGCGGTAATGGCAAAAGGGAAGCCGTCGGCGGGCGGTGTCGCGAAGCGCGGCTTCAACAGCCATCCGCCATACAAGAAGGGCGCGGGATTCATCTGGAGCGACTTCAGGCTTGACCTGCCTGACGTTTCGCCGATCGTGGTTTCCTGCTCGAACTTCCTGGACGACTACCGCGGCAAGTCTTCGTCCGATGGTGTGGAGTACAAGGTGCTCGTACTCGAGGAAGGCGCGGAGCCCAAGGTAGTCTGCTCGCAGATCGTAAAGGACTTCGGCGCGTGGCACGGCATGTCCGGCGACCTCACGGCGTGGGCGGGGAAGAAGGTCGTGCTTCGGCTCTGGACTGGGCCGGGCCCGAAGATGGACACGCGCTGCGACGGCGGCGGATGGGGCGACGTGAAGCTCGCGTTTGGTCCGCAGCCGAAGACGCCCGACGAGTCCGACTGGACTTCGCGCGGCGCATCGGCGCTTGCGGCTGCGGAGGCGGCGATAAGGTCTGGAACCGACGCGGCGTCCGGACGCTGGCGGCTTGAGGCGGGCGACGTCGTATACGGGGCTGGTGTCGTGTACGGAGAGCGCGGACTCGTCGACGGCGCGCTTGCGTTCACTGACGGTGAGAGGTCCGTCGTGTTCAGGGGCTTCACCGCGCTTGTCGAGACGGACGACGGACTTCCCGCTCCGGATGCGGTGGCGTCGATTCGGGAGGAGAGGGGAACGCTTCGGATTTCGTGGTCGATACCGGGGGCAAAACGGAACGCGGCGGGATATCCGCGCATTGCCGACCTTGCCGTCGGACCTGCGAGCGAGACGCCGCACCGCGTCTACCTGGGCACGGGGAACGTCATCGAGGGCCCGAAGCGCTTCTCTGTGCGCGCCAGCGGATTCGACCTTTCCACGCGGCATGTTGGCGCGGACTACGCGAACGGGCTTTCAGTAGTGCAGGCGGTAGACGTCGTGCCGGATTCCGCGGAGTGCGACGGAGGGAGGAACGTCTTCTCGATCCACGCGCACCATGACGCCGTCTTCACGTTCGTGCCGTCGTCCAAGGGCGCCTTCGAGGCTGCGCGTCGGTTCCGCGCGGTGTCGGGCTACAGGGCGAGCGCGGGACATGCCGCGCTCGGATCGAGGATGTGTCTCGACCAGTGGGGCGGAGACTACGCGAAGGCGGCGAAGGACATAGCGCTGGCGGCGAAGTACGGAATGAACGACGCGGTCTTCGTGAAGCACGACTGGCAGTGCTGGGGATATGACTACAGACTTCCGGAGATATGGCCTCCGCGCGGCGGATCCGCCGCGTTCGGCGCAATGCGCGCGGCGTGCCGCGATGCGGGGATGCTCTTCTGTCCGCACGACAACTACACGGACATCTATCCCGACTGCGAAGGCTTCACATACGATCTAACGGTTTTCAACCTCGACGGAACGCCGCAGTTGGCTTGGTTCAACCCCGGACGCCATGCGCAGTCCTATCGTTGGGCGCCGCATGCGTTCCATCCGTGGTGCAGGCGCAACGCGAAGCTGCTGAAGGACGGATGCGATCCGGACGCGATCTTCATCGACGTCTTCACGGCGCATCCTCCGTTCGACTACCTCGACCGCGAGGGACGGTTCCATACGAAGAACGAGACCTCGGCGTCGTGGGGGCGCGGATTCGAACTGTACCGCGAGGGCTTTGGACGTCCGGATGCGGTGTGCGTGAGCGAAGCCGCGCAGGACCATCTCGTCGGCGTCGCGGACGCAGGGCAGTGCGACCATTTCGGCGCGCCAAAGATTGTCGGACGGGAGAATTTCGAAGACAGCGAGCGCACGCCGTGGCACGACATCGTCACGCACGGCTATTACGTGCTCTTCGCGGGCGGGCTAGGCGGACGCTACCAGGAGGAGGCATGGCACACGGGCGGTGACGCGAAGCTCCACGGCTACGCGTCGGACGACTATCTCTCGAACTGCATCGTCGGCGGGCGAAATCCGATGTGCGACGGACCTTTCTCGCGCAATGCGGTGAAGACGTACTGGCTGCAGCACGACGCCTGCGCGGAACTCGGCCGCGCGGAGTTCCTCGACCTGAAGTACGAGGATGGAATCCACCGACAGCATTCGTTCTTCTCGGACGGCGCCGAGGTGTGGGTAAACAGGCAGACGAACGGGACGTGGCGCCTGCCGAACGGCGTGACGCTGCCGCCCTACGGATACTTCGCCCGCACGCGCGGGACGGTGAGTGGGATTGTGGAGAGGGGCGGCTCGCGCTGCGCGTTCTCTAAGTCGGCGAACGGCTTTTTCCTGGAGGCGCGCAAGCCTTTGCCCGCAACGCTCGGCGGCGTGACGACGGACGGGGCGTTTCGGTTCTCGAACTGGACGATAGTTCCGCTGCCGGCGTCTGTTCCATTTTTCGCAGAGATCGACCTTGCTGCGTTCAACGCTGAGGGGCGCGCTGTCGCCGGTGTCGACGCCGTGGAGCCTGCCGACGGAGCGAAGGCGCCGGAGTGGAGTCAGTCAGGGAACATCCTCAAGGTTTCCTGCGACGCCAAGTCCTTCGCCTACCGCATCCGCCTGCGCGCGCACGGCGGCATTCAGGCGGTAGACTCACCTGTTGCGCGTTGATGTCCTAGCGCATCCCTACGTTCGTAGGGATTGGCATTTGCGCCGTGCGGTGCTATAATTGTGGTGAAAAAATCACCAAAGTCTCGAGGAGCAAAGCCATGAAAAAATCAGCATCAGCAATCCTCTCAGCCGCAGTGCTTTCCTGCGCCGCGCTCTGCGCATTCGGCGACCCGATCGTGATCGGCACCCAGGTGCCTGGATCCGACCACAGTTCGGAGCCGTGCACGCCAAAACAGCACACGGGCGACTACCAAACGCAGCATTTCAACGCCGACATCAGCGGCAGCCAGGGCAAGGAGTTCGACGTGGTCCTCTTTGGCGACTCGATCACCGACTTTTGGAACAATCCGAACCTGGCCCTCGACGGGAATTCCAACAACTACGCAACGTCGTTCAACATGGGCATCGGCAGTGAGCGCGTCCAGAACATCCTTTGGCGTCTCAGGAACGGCGCGCTCGACGGCTATACCACGAAGTACTTCACGCTGATGGTCGGCATCAACAACGGACACCAGAAGTGCATCGACCACAACGAGCACGCCGATCGCGCCGAAGACGTCGCAGAGTCGATCCGCCTCATGCTATGCGAGATGGCGACGAAGCATCCGAACGCGAAGATCCTCCTGATGCCGATTCTCCCCTACAGCTTCGACAGCAAGTACTTCGAAGCGGCCGAAGTGACGGAGATGAGCGAAGCGGTCAACGACTACATCCTCCAGTTCGTCGACAACAAGCGCGTTTTCTGGGTGGACCTCCGCAGCCAGTATCTCATGCAGAATTCGATGCCCGACAAGACCTGCTATCGCGAGGGCGGCCACGGCGGATATGACGCCGTCGGGCTCTGCCTCCATCCGGAATTCTTCACCTATTCGGATTTCTGGAAGCCCGCCCTCACCAACGCGATGCACAAGTATCTCTCGGTTGACGCTGGACAGGCGCACGTGGCGGATCCCTCGCTCGGCTACGCCAAGGCCGCTCCGAACGCGGACGGCGCGGGCTCCGCGACGATCACGGTCTTCGGCATCAACCTCGGAACGGACGCGAACGCGAACGCCGTGACGTCCTACGCGATTGACTACGAGCTCGACGGCGGCGCGAAGACGCGTGCGCTTTCCAACCAGACGGGCGTTAGGAAGTCGTTCGTGATCCCGAATGTCGCCCTCGGCGCGCATACCTGCAAAGTGACTGTCACGACGGCGGACAACAAGGAGCTCGTCACGCTTCTCGACTTCACGATGACCGAGCCGTGGTCCGCAGAGCCGCTTCCCGCCGATGCCAGCGCGGTTCGGACCGACGGGACGCTCAAGTACGCATACGCGTGCGGAAGCTACACGCTCAACGGCGTTACGTTCGCCGCTGCCGGGAACAACAACGCCAACATCTCGAACGACATTGTCTGGCCGTACAGCCAGACTTCCGGTTCGACTCCGCCGTCGACTGCTGCGAGCGGCAACTACTATGATCTTCTTGGCCACTGCTGGTGGGCGACCCAAGGTGACAAGGAGGTGACTTTGAAGGATCTCACGCCCGGACACGTCTACCTCGTGCAGATCTTCGGCTACCGCAACTATAGCGGACACGACAGGTCTCACGTCTGGATCAAGGAGTCGTACTGGGATTCGAACTACATGAAGGTCCTCGGCGATGGTTGGACTTATGGCGGCGCTTTGACGGGAACTCTTACCGCGACTGAAGCCACGAAGACATTCACCATCAAGTCCGACGGCAACTACGCCGTCAACGGCATCCAGGTCCGCGACCTCGGCGAGAGCGGCGTGCCGGTAGTCGTCCAGCCGAAGGTCGGCTCTGTCACCGTCACGACGAACGAAACGGCGGCGACGGTTTTTCTCTCGGGCATCGTGCTGGGGACGGACGATGCCGGTGAGGGCGCAAATTCCTATTCCGTCTCCTACAAGCTCGGCGACGCGGCGTCTGTGACCGCGCTTACGAGCCAGACCGGCACGTCCGCGCAGTTCACGATCTCCGACCTCGCGGACGGCGAATACACCTGTGCGGTCACGATCACGACAGACGCAAACAAGACCTCCGCGGCGAAGTCCGTTTCCTTCCGGATCGGCACGCCGCCGCCCGAGGTGGTCGCGGCGTCGATCGGTTCTGCGTCTGCGGCGACAAGCGGCAGCGCGGCGACGATTTCGCTTTCAGGCGTCGTAATGGGAACGGACGACGATGGTGTCGCGGCGTCCTCGTATTCCGTCTCCTATTCGTTGAACAGCGGGTCTGCCGTAGCGGCGCTCTCGAACCAGACCGGCACTTCGGCCTCGTTCCAGATTGCGGATCTCGCAGACGGCAGCTACACGTGCGCCGTCACGATCACGACAGACAAGGGCAAGGTTGCGTCGAAGTCGGTCAGCTTCACGATCAACACTTCCTTGCCGCCTGTACCGGTCGGGAGCTGGACCTCCGGCCCGATGTCCGCGGACGGCAGCTCGATTCGCACGGACGGCACGCTTGTCTATGCATTTGCGGCGCAGGACAGCACGGTCGGAGGCGTTGCCTTTGTGCGTGACCTGCCCCTCGGCGCGTCGGGCAAGGTTTCCGCCTCGCCCGCGCCTGTCACGGGCAACGGCTCCTGGGGCGACGACGGAACGACGGGCGACTTCGGCGAATTGCTTCGAAACGGATGGAACTGGACGGGCGACGGCAACGAGCTCTCGTACACGCTAACGCTCAATGAGCTAACTGCAGGCAAGACTTATCTCGTTCAGCTCATTGCGCACAGGCAGTCGAACAGCATGCTTGTCTCGGCAAACGGTTCGCCTACGGCGCATGTCCACGGTAGCGACGAGTCAAACTGCAAATACGGCGCATCCATCGTCGGCGTTTTCGTGGCCTCGGGCTCCTCGGCGACCGTCACCGTCACCTATACAAACCAGACGGGAGACCGTCCCCTTAACGCCATCCAGGTGCGCGAGCTCGGCGAAGGTGGCGGAGGCGGTGGCGAAGATCCAATCGATCCTGTCGACCCGGCGACGCCTGTCTGCGCGCTGACGATTCCCGCGAAGACGGGGCTTCAGCTCCAGTCGGTGACGACGAACGGCGTCGCGGTGACGGCGGCCGGCGGAAGCTACTCTATCGTCTCGAACACGCAGGTGACGGTGACGTTCGCCGCGGCCTCGGGTTACGAAATCACGGGCGGCAACCCGGTCGTGTTCACGCTCTCGGGCAACAAGACGTTCGTCGACGCCGACTATCCGACCGTGCAGGCGACGAGCGGTGGCGGCGGCGGTTCCGTCGAGACTGGCTGGTCCGGCGGGGCTGCGGATGCGGAAGGGACAGTTTTCCGTACGGATGGGACGCTCCTCTACGCCTACGCCGTTCAGGCCGTGACAGTCAACGGCATATCTTTCGCCGCGGACGCTGACCTCAACACGGCCGATACGGCGGTTTCGCCGGATTTGGCGCAAACGGACGGCAACTCGGGCAGCGAGAGTGTGACCGGAGATTTTGGCACGATGCTGAACAACTCGTGGGAGTGGGTCAATTCGACAAGCACGCTGACGATCACGCTCAAGGGGTTGACAGCTGGAAAGCGCTATCTCGTTCAGGTCCTTGCTCACAACAAGTGGAGCGATGCGCTGATCAGCGCCGGAGAGCTTACACCGATGGCCATGCGCGAGACCAACAAGTACGGCGCCTCGCTTGTCTGCGTCTTCGATGCGACGGGCGCGACGGAGGACATTGCGGTCAAGTATTCCGGCCCGGCCGCTTGGCGTGTGCTCAACGCCATCCAGGTGCGCGAGCTGCCGGCGGACGCCCCCGTGGAGCCCGATGCGCCGGTGATCGGCGGTGAAGGGGTCGACGTGCCGTTTGCGGTGTCGTCCGACAAGGTCGCGATCACGATCAGCAACGCGGCGTCGGGTCTCACCTACGGATACAAGAAGTCCGTGACGCTTGCCGGACTCAAGGACGCGTCCGTCGTCTGGTTCGACGATCCTGCCGATTCCGACGGCGTCCTGACGCTCGAGATTCCGAAGGACGCGAGCGAACCGAGCTGCTTCTACCAGATCGTAGTGGAGTAATTTACCATGAAATTCTTACAGCCGATAATTACCGCGTGCGCATTAGCCGCTGCTGCGAACGCCTTGGCCGCGTTCCGCGCGAACACGCCCGCCGCGCGCCTTGACACCTGGTGGACGGCGCGCCACCCCGAAAAGGTCGCGGCGCTTTCGGACAGCTCCGTCAAGAAGGACATCGTCTTCATCGGCGACGAGCTGACGCAGGGCTGGGAGACGACTGGCGCAGCCTCGCTCGCGTCGCACTTCACCGGCGACAAGACGATGTTCAACCTCGGCTTCAGCGGCGACTGCACCGAGAATGTCCTCTGGCGCATCCAGAACGGCGAACTCGGCAGCCCCAAGGCAATATTCCTGATGGTTGGCGGAAACAACGCCGCGATCTACACCGAGAAGGAGGAGCCCGTCGGGAAGACATACCTTGGTGTTCGCGCGATCATCGACTACCTTGTTGCCAATTACAGCTCATCGAAAATCGTCGTGCAGGCAGTGCTCCCTCGCGGACTCGATGAGTCCGATCCTGTCCGGCCGCGCAACGACCGGTTGAATGTCGATGTCCGCGCATATGCTCAGAAGAATGGGTGCAGCTGGGTCGACATGTCGGACCTCTTCCTCGAGTCTGACCACCACGCGCTTAAGTCCTCGCTTTTCAACGCAGACCATGTCACCCTTAACGCGTCCGGCTACGAAGTCTGGGCGCAGGCCGTCGCGCCGTATGTCGACGCCGCGGCGAGCGGTTCCGCAATGCCCGCGGACCTCGTGGCGACGGCGCGTCCCGCGGTCGACTGCATCGCGGCGTTCCCGACTGCCACCAACGCAGTGATGCAGGACGCGTACTGGAGGAAGTTCGACGACGACGTGAAGCTCATCGGCGAGAACGGACGGAGCCTCGACCTCGTCCTTCTTGGCGACTCCCTCACGCAGAAGTGGATGGAGGGGAACAGCGCCGCGTCCATGAACGGACTTGCCAACAGCGTTCTTAACCTCGGGCGTACTGGAGACTTCGTTGAGAACCTTCACTGGCGTCTCGCCGGCGGCTGCATCGACGGCTACACGACGAAGTTCTTCAACCTCCTGATCGGGACGAACAACACGATCCAGAAGAGTCCGAGCGACACGCCCGAAGACATCGCCGCGGGCGTGAGGGCCGTCCTCGACCTCGTCCTCGAGAAGCATCCCGAGTCGAAGGTCCTTCTGATGCCGATCATTCCCTACGGCTACACGAACGCGCAGAACAGCGCGAAGGGCGCGGCGCACTACGCCAACAATCAGGCGGCGAACGAGATCATCCGCACATTCGCGGACGGACAGCGCGTAATCCTCGTCGACGTCCGCAGCCAGTTTATGAACGCCGACGGAACATATAAGGGCGAGATGTATCTCCAGGGCAACGGCGACTATCCCGACATGTTCCTGCACCTCACTACCAAGGCATACGAGGAGATTCTTGCGCCCGCGATCAAAAACGCGATGGCGACGGCCGGCGCCTCTTCGGTGGCGCTTCCCGCGATCGGCGACGCCACCGCGCAGGTGAGCGGAACATCGGCGACGATCGCGCTTTCCGGAGTGACGAAGGGCACGGACGCCAACGGCACCGCCGCGTCGTCGTATTCCGTTTTCGCAAAGCTCGACACCGATGCCGAGGCTACAGTCCTTTCGACCCAGACAGGCGCGACCGCGTCGTTCACCTTCCCCTGTGTTTCCGACGGATGGCATTCCTGCGCCGTCTGGGTCTCCTCTGACGGAAAAGTAAAGTCCCAGGTCAAGCGCGTGAAGTTCCTGGTTGATTCCCATGCCGACGCCATTGGCTGGAAGGTTGCGCCGATGGACGCGACTGGGTCGGCGTTCCGCAGCGACGGCACACTGGTTTTCGCGCGGGGCTTTACCGGACATACCGTCAACGGGGTCTCGTTTTCCGCGGGCTTCCCGAGCGCTGACCAGGCGACTGTCTCGCCTTCGTCGTATACCGGGTCCGGTTGGACGGAGAACAATCCCGTGTTTAACGGCGGCTGGGTCTGGGAGAAGAGCACAACATCGCAGGATATCATTTTCACCGTCAAGGGTCTCACGGCTGGGAAGAAGTACCTTGTCCAGATTCTCGCCGCAAACCACTGGAACAATTCCTCGACGACAATTTCCGCTGGTGATCTTGTCCCGCTCGAGGCCACCAAACAGAACGACTACAAGTGCGGCGCCGTCATCACGCGCATCTTTGAGGCGACAAGTGCTCAGGAAGGCATAACAATTAATTTCGCCACTACCGGCAGCAAATGCCTCGTAAAGGCCATTCAGCTTCGCGAGCTTGGCGAGGGTAGCGGCGAATCCGGCGGCGGAGAATCCGGCGGCGGCGAGACCGGCGGTGGTGAAAGTGGCGGCGGTGAGACAGGTGGTGGTGAAAGCGGTGGAGGCGAGACCGGCGGCGGCGAAGAGCTGACGGGCGAATTCGTCAAGAAGACTTTCATCGCTTCCAACAAGCTACAACTTCCCTATCGCGTCGCGGCGAAGGCAAATCCGAACGGCGGGAAGGTGCCGGTCGTTGTCTTTCTTCACGGATACGGTCAGTGCGGCGTCGACAATTCGTTCACAATCAACGAGATGACGAACATCAAGAGTTATCTCGACAGCACGGGTAGTGACGGCTACAAGCTTCTCGTTCCGCAGTGCCCTAACGACGTCAAGTGGGCGGAGTTCGCAATGAGCTCTACCACCTGCACGTTCCAGGAAAAGCCGTCTTCGGCGCTCGTTGCGGTTTTCGATCTTCTCGACTCCTACGCGGCGATGGCTGATGTCGATGCCAACCGCATCTACGTCACTGGCCTTTCCATGGGCGGGCATGGCACGTGGGACGCGATCTGCCGCCGTCCCGACTTCTTCGCCGCGGCGATGCCGTGCTGCGGTGGCGGCGATCCTGTCTGCGCTGCCGACATCGCGCACGTCCCTGTTCTGGCCGTCCACAACCGCGGCGATCCGACCATTCCCGTCGAGCAGACCGAGGGCATCGTCACTGCGCTCAGGGCGCTCGGATCGGACGTGATTTTCGAGAAGCTCGAGAACAACAGCCACGACGCATGGACGACATGCTATTCCAGGACGGACGACGTCACTGCAGGCGCACCGAACCACCGCTTCGTCTGGATGTTCGCGCAGAACCGCGCGACGAACAACCATCCGAAATATCCGCGCATCACTGAGCTCACTGCGGCGCCGAGCGGATCTTCCGCGACTATTTCGCTCGCGGGCGTCGTCCTCGGCACGGACGCCAATTCTGTTCCAGCGACAAAGTATTCCGTCGCCTACAAGCTCGACGGCGCGGCGAATGCCGTGACGGCGCTTTCCGACCAGACGGCGGACAGCTCGTTCACGCTCAACGACCTTGAGGACGGCAACCATACCTGCGAGGTGACGATGACGACGGACAAGGGGCGGACGAAGACGAAGTCGGTCGTCTTCTACGTCAACACGTCCGCCGTCTCCGACGTCTGGACCTCGGCCGCGATGGATGCATCCGGCAGTTCCTTCCGTACCGATGGCACGCTTCTCTATGCCTATTCCAGCCACGGCGGAACGGTCAACGGAATCAAATTCGAGCGTGACGTAAATCTCCAGGGTAGTTCCTTGGAGGTCGCCTTTGCGCCAAACATCGACAGCTTCACCAGCGAACTTATGAACGAAGAAGTCAGCGGCGACTTTGGAGTCATGCTTAGCAACGGCTGGTACTGGAACAAGGACGACTCAAGCGTGCGCACGTTCAAGTTGACGCTTTCTGGCCTTACGGGCGGGAAAAGCTATCTCGTCCAGTTCCTCTCGCACAACTACTGGAACAACAATATGACCGTCTCGGCGAACGGATGCAGTCCTGTGCATATCCATGGGGAGAACGAGGCGAGCGGGAAGTACGGCGCGCTTATTACCGGGACCTTCACGGCCATGGGGGACACGAAGGAAGTTACGATTACGTTCTCCAACGTCGACAGCAAAATCCCTCTCAACGCCCTCCAGGTTCGCAAACTTCCCGACGGCGGTTCGGGCGGCGGAGATGGGCCTGGTCCTGTAGACCCTGAACCCACGCCCGTGTGCGCGCTCACGATTCCCGCCAAGACAGGGCTTGCGCTTCAGTCGGTGACGACGAACGGTGTCGCGGTGTCGGCAGTCGGCGGAAGCTACACGATCGTCTCGAACACGCAGGTTGCCGTCAACTTCGCCGCGGCTTCGGGCTACGAGATCGTGAGTGGCAACCCGGTCGTGTTCACTATTACGGGCAACAAGACGTTCGCCAACGCCGACTACCCCGTCGTGCAGGCGACGAGCGGCGGTGGCGGCGACGAGCCAGGCCCTGTGCTCGATGCGGGCTGGACTGCAACGGCGCTTGGCTCGACGAGCGCTTCAATTAGGACAGACGGCACGCTAGTCTACGCCTATGCTTACGGTGCCTACACTGTCAACGGCGTCACGTTCATCAGCGGGGGGGCAGCCGGCATCGACAACGCCAATTGCACCGTGAACATCACGCACAACGCAAGTACGACGCCACCCGCTGACACCGAATCGGGTGACTACAAAAATCTGCTGGGTGCAGGTTGGTACGGGTACGAAGGAGTCCGAACGGTCACTTTGAGAAATCTCACGGTCGGCAAGAAGTATCTCGTCCAGATCATCGCGTCTCGGAGCGATTTCGCGACGCAGTCCGCGAAGGCTCCGGACGGCGTGACGACAATCAAGTTCGGCGGTACAGGCTGGGAATACGGCGGTTCGCTCACCGGGGTGTTCACAGCCGAGGCAGCGACTCAGGAGTTCACGATTACCTACACGGGAAACTCCTGGATCAACGGGATACAGGTTCGCGAGATCGGCGAGAGCGGCGGCGAACCAGGCCCAGTCGATCCCGAGCCCACGCCAACTTGCTCTCTGACAATCCCCGCGAAGACGGGGATTGTTCTTCAGTCGGTGACGACGAACGGAGTAGCGGTCGCGGAGGTTGCGGGCGGCTACACGATTGTCTCGAATACGCAGGTAACTGTTAATTTTGCCGCAGCCGAGGGCTACGAGATCGTGAGCGGCAACCCGGTCGTATTCACGCTCGCAGGCAACAAGACGTTCGTCGCCGCCGACTATCCTGTCGTGCAGCAGACCAGCGGCGGCGGTGGTGGCGACGAGCCAGGCCCAGTGCCGCAGATTCCCTGGACCGTTGCGACATTGCCTGCGTCGGACGAGACGATGCTCAGAACCGACGGCATGCTTCTCTATGCCTATCGCGGCGCTTCTTCGGACCGGACTTTGGGCGGCGTTACTTTTCAGGCAGGTGCTGATCTTTCCTCCGCGAATATCTCGTTCAATCCGACATTCAATAATGCGGACGAGAATGCCGGTAGTAGTTCGCTTCTTGGCACGGCCTGGAACTTCGGCGTGGACACCGGCATGGGCGAAATCCATTTGACGCTTTCGGGATTGACGACGGGCCACGCGTATCTCCTTCAGATTCTGGCACGCAACTCGTACGGCAACCCATCCATTACGATCGGAGATCTCCCAGCCGTCAGCATCCAGAACGGGAGCGGCTCGTCCGGCGCGACAGTCTACGGTTCGTTTACGGCGGAAGCCGCGTCGCACGTCGTCACGTTCAAGATGGGCGGATCTGGCGGCGGACGATTCGTCGCCGCCATCCAGGTGCGCGACCTTGGCGAGAGCTCCGGCGGCGGTGAGTCGGGCGGCGGCGAGACGGTCGAGCCGATCGTCCCAGGACCGGACACTACCAACACTCTGCATCTCGCGAAGGTTGCGGAATACTCCTTCGGCGCGAACGGATGCGGCGGCATCACGTATTCCGGAGAGGGCGGTTTGTTCTACGTCCTGCAGGATCATGACGACGACGGCTATGCGAAGATTTACCCGCTGACGCTCGGCATCAATTCTGCGACAGGCGCCATCGAGAGCCAGACGCTCGGCTCGGCGGTTACGCCGGCGGGATGCCGCAACTCCGAGGGGCTTGCGCGCGATCCGTTCTCCGGCGCGCTGTGGATCAGCGACGAATGGGAGCCGCCGTCGATTGCAGAGTTTGCGCTTGACGGAACGGCTACGGGACGAACCGCGCCCGTCCCTGCAGTCCAGCGCGAGTATCTGCGCTCCAACCTGTCGCTAGAGTCCCTGACGATCTCGCCCGACGGACTCACAATGTGGACCGCGAACGAACAGGCGCTCACGTGCGACGGCGAATCGTCAAGCGGAAATACGACTGTAAGCACTGTCGTGCGCCTGACGCGCTACACGCGCACGACGGCGCAGGGCGGCTGGCAGGCGGCCGGAGAGTGGGCGTATGCGTGCGATCCGTGCGCAGGGACGACTTCCGCGCAGAGCGGACTTTCTGGGCTCTGCGCGCTGCCCGACGGATCGCTCCTCGCGCTTGAGCGCGAAGTCAGCACGGCGACTTGGGGGCGCTGCCGCATCTACCGCATCACGACAGGTGCGCTTGCCGCGGCAACGGAAGTCTCCGGCGTATCGGCGCTTACTAGCGCGCAGTTCACCGCGGTCGAGAAGGGAACTTCGCTTGTCGAGATCAAGGGTACGGACAAAGACAACATGATCGTGTACGAGGGAATCGCGCTCGGTCCGCAGCTGAGCGATGGTTCGTATGCCGTCTATCTCGTGTCGGACGGCGGCGCGACTACGACAAAGACTGTTCTTGGCTTCACGGTGACTGCAACGACCGTTAGCCGCATCTGCGCGCTGAAGCTGACGGGGCTTGGCGGAAGCGGCGCGGCGTCCGAAGCCGACGCGCCGGTGATCGGAGGCGAAAGTGTGGAGGTTCCTTTCGCCGTGTCGTCTGACAAGGTGTCCATCACGATCGGCAACGCCGCGGCGGGACATCGGTACGGGTACAGGAAGTCCGTGACTCTCGCCGGTCTCAAGGACGCGCCCGTCGTATATTTCGAAAATCCCGCGTCGGCGGACGGTGTGCTGACGCTCGAGATCCCGAAAGCGGAGAACGAGCCGAGCTGCTTCTATCAGATTGTGGTAGAATAATGGGAACTGGCACTTAATCGGATCGGAGGAAAAAATGAAGGACCATCACGTTGTTTGGCGTCTTGCGTTTGCATGCGCTGCTGTTTTCGCTGGCCTTGCGGAGGCTTCCGCCGCCGTCGATCTGATCCCGATGCCTGTGAAGGTCGAGGAGCGCGAGGGGACGTGTCCGTACGACCCCGGGAAGATCGACTACGTTGCCGATGAGTCCGTACCTAAAGAGGGCTACAGGCTCGTCGTCTCGCCGGAGGGAGTCAAGGTGTTTGCGTCCGACGACGCAGGGCGCTTCTATGCAGGCGAGACGCTTAGGCAGCTTGCGAAGAGGATTTCCGAAAGCGAGAAGGTCGTGCCGTGCGTGGAGATCGAGGATGCGCCGCGCTACCCTTGGCGCGGATTCCACCTCGACGAGTGCAGGCACTTCTTCGGCAAGGAGACGGTCAAGTCCATGCTCGACCTGATGGCGAGGTACAAGCTGAACAGGTTCCACTGGCATCTGACGGACGACCAGGGCTGGAGGCTTGACGTGCCCGGCTATCCCGAGCTCGTCAGGTACGGCGCGGTGAGGTCCGCCAGCGTCCGCCACCGCTGCTGGGCGTCGACGGGCTCGAAGGAGGACGCCGACAAGCTCAACGGGACGAGGTACGGTCCGTACTTCTACACCGAGTCCGACCTCAGGGAGATCGTCGCCTACGCGGCTGAGCGGCACATACAGGTCGTGCCGGAGATAGAGCTCCCGGGGCACGTCTACGCCGCGCTGGCGGCTTATCCGGAGTTCGCGTGCTTCCCTGAAAATCTCGCCGCGCGCGATCCGCGCCTCGTGTGGGGGATCGAGAGCGACGTCCTCTGCATCGGAAACGACAGGGCCCTGAAGTTCATGGAGAACGTCATCGACTGGACCTGCCGCGTGTTTCCGGGCGACGTAGTGCACATCGGCGGCGACGAGTGTCCGCAGGAGCGCTGGAAGACTTGTCCGAAGTGCCAGGCGAGGATCAAGGCGGAGGGGCTCAAGGACGTCGGCGACCTTCAGCCATGGGTGACGCGTCGCTTCGTGAAGTTCCTTGAAGCGCGCGGAAAGCGCGCCCTCGGCTGGGACGAATATCTTCTCGGCGACATTCCGAAGAGCGCGATAGGGATGAGCTGGCGCGAGGACCGCGTCGGCGCGGGGCATGAGCTCGTCTCCGGCGCGGCGGCCGCGGCGCGCGGACACGACGTCGTGATGACGCCGACGAGCTACTGCTACCTCGACTACGGGCAGGGTCTCAAGGAGGATCCCTTCACGTACATCTGCGGGAAGATCACGCTGGAGCGCTGCTACTCGTTCGATCCGTGCGCCGGCGTGCCGGAGGAAGCCCGCGCGCACATTCTCGGCGGACAGGGCAACAACTGGTCGGAATACACGTGGAACGAGTACGACCTCCAGTGGAAGGCTTGGCCGCGCATGCTCGCGCTCGCGGAGGTGTTCTGGCTCGGAGAGCGCAAGCAGGGCTATGCCGACTTCGAGCGCCGCGCCCGCATCCACCGAGGCAGACTCGTCGCGAGCGGCATAAACTGCGCGCCGATCGAGTGACGGCGGTGGATTGCGAAATAGACGAATAAAAATACGCAAAACAGACGCGTGTGACTTGATTCGTCTCCGGGCATTTGCTACAATGACATCAAATGCCACACAAGGAGACTAACATGCGACTGATGAAAAAATGTCTGGCGGCCGCCGTGGCGTCCGCTTCTCTCGCCGCCATCGCCGGCAATATGTGCCCAGATGGAATCGCCTACGCCGTTCCTCTGAAGGACGGCAAGGCGCCCGTCATCGACGGAAGCCTCGACGACTGGGATCTCTCCGCCGCGGAGCCGAGCTGGAACGCCGAGCAGTACGCGGACGAGCAGTACGCGAAGATCGCGTTCATGTACGACGACGATTTCTTCTACGTGGGCGTCGACATGGGGCTCTACGACCACGAGTACACGAACCCGAACCGTCCCGCCGACCGCTTCTGGAACGGCGACGTCATCCAGGTTCGCATCTGCACCGATCCGAAGCTGCCGCATCCGCTCCCCAGGGTGGAGACGGACGCGATAACGGCGATCAACCTGTGGAAGAACTCGCAGACCGGCGAGGACCATCTGTTCATCACGGCGGGGCCCGGATGGAACCGCGTGATGAAGGACAAGCCCGAAGGGTCGGCCATCAAGGTCGTGACGAAGGGCACGCACTGCGTCATGGAGTCGCGCACGCCCTGGAACATCCTCGGCGTTCCGTCGGGGAAGTGTCCGTTCAAGCCGGGCGAGATGATGAGCGCGTGCGTCGACGTGAAGTGGTCGCCGGGCAGCGACGGACACTACACCGCGCTTATCTTCGACAGGGACCCCGGCGCCTTCGCGTTCCAGAACCTCGGGAACTGGGGGCGCATCGCCTTCTCCGCGAAGGGCGGACTCCCCCCGAAGCCAAAGACGCTCGAGGAGATAGCGAAGGCCGCGCGCGAAGTCGCGAACGCGCCGAGGGTCACCTCCACTCCGATAAAGGTGACGATTCCGAAGAAGGGCAAGCTCTCCGTCAACATCGTCCGCGACGACGGCTGGGTTGTCAAGGAGCTCATGGGCGGCGAGCTTCATGACGCGGGAGAGGTGACTGCGTACTGGGACGGACGCGACTCACTCGGCTTCCCGTGCGAGACCGGGCGCGAATACAAGTGGAAGGCGTATCTCCACGACGGACTCGACTGGGAGTATGTCGGAACGGTCGGCGTCAGCGGCAACCCGCCGTACGAGACGCCGGACAAGAAGGGCGGATGGGGAGCGGACCACGGTCCGGCGGTTGACGCCGCGTGCGACGACACCGGACGCTACTTCGTGTGGCATATCGCAGAGGGCGGACGCGGCATCGTCAAGACGGGCTTCGACGGCGAAGTGATCTGGCGCACGTCGCCGTTCGTCGCCGGCGGGTTCTGTCCGTTCAACTGCGTCTGCGCCGAGAACGGCAAGGTGTGGATTGTCCTCGAGATGAACGGAGTGACCCAGCTCATCCGTCTCGACGCGGCAACGGGCAACTACGAGCTCTTCCCCGACGGGCGCGGATCGATTCCGTTCCCGGCGTCGAAGAAGAAACTCGATCTCCCGCTTAGGCGCGACTTCGCGCTCAACAGCGTCGGCTGCGCCGTCAAGGACGGGAAGGTCTACGTCTCCGACACGATGGGCGACAAGGTGTTCGTCCTCGACGGAAACACTGGTGCCGTCCTCGGCGAGCTTGCGATCGCGCATCCGCGTGGAATCTGCCTCTACGGAGACGGACTCCTCGTCGCGCAGGCGAACGGCGACGTCTCGACGCTCGGCTTCGACGGGAAGTCGCAGAAGCTCTTCGGCGGGCTCGAGCTTCCGCACGGAATCGCGGTCGACGCGTCGGGCGCGGTGTATGTTTCCGACCACGGCTCGAGCCACCAGGTGAAGCGCTTCGTGAAGGGCGCGGACGGATGGAAGCTCGCCGCTGCATTCGGAAAGAAGGGCGGGCGTCCAGACGCCGGCACGATCGAGAAGGAGAACTTCCGCTATCCGGCCGGCCTCGCCGTCGACAAGACGGGGACGCTTCTCGTTCCCGAAATGGCCGCCCCCAAGATCGTCAACCTTCTCGATGCCGGGACGGGCAGGATTCTCCGCAAATACTACGGCTACACCTCCTATGCGCCGACGACGTTCCCCGACTGCGACGATCCGCGCGAGGTCTACTACTCGCTCGCGGGCCCCGACTGCTTCGCCCGCGCGCACCTGAAGGAGGGCTCGGTCGTCGGCGAGCCGGACGCGTGCTGGGACTTCGAGGCCGTGGGCTCGCCCGTCGGCTCGGTGGTCTCCACGATGAACACGCCGTACGTCATCCGCGCCGCGAACGGGAAGAAGTACCTCGTCGCCGACGGCGGACCTGGCTTCGGCTGCGGCGGATACGGCACGGACTACAAGACCGACTACGGAACCTGGGGACGTCCGATGATGCGCATCGACGCAAACGACGTGCTCACTCCCGTCGCGTGCGTCTGGAACACCGGACGCGAGGGCGACGCGCTTCTCGTGTGGTGCGACCGCAACGGCGACGGCCAGATCGGCAAGGACGAGCTCGATCCGCTCACGGGCGTCGGAGATGAGAAATACCGCTGGGCGCTCCAGAACGGATCCATGTACGTGGACGACAAAGGCGACTGCTACATCACCTCGCAGAACCAGCGCATCGTCAGGCTGAGGAACCGCGGGTGGAACGCGATCGGCGCTCCGAACTGGGACGTCAAGGGCGCGGAGATCGCGATCCCCGACGTGCTCCCCGGTGCGCACGTGCATTCCGGATGGCGCTTCGGCTTCCTCGGCATGCGCAGCGACTCCGAGGGCAACTTCTACGCCGCGATCAACTGCAACTATCCGTACGTCACCGAGGAGTACTCCAAGTACATGCACCAGGGCATGGGCCATACCGCCGACATGAACGCCGTGTTCATGACGAAGTACGACAAGAACGGCAAGCTCGTGTGGCGCACCGGCAGGAAGGCCATCGGCGGCGCGAAGCCGGGCGAGATTCTCCACCACTGGTGCTACGCCGGACTCGTCAACGACGAGTATTCCGTCGCCGCGAGCGAGTGGGCGTGCTTCACGTTCTACACGAAGGACGGATTCTACGTCGACCGCATCTTCGACACTCCCGGACTCAAGCCCGCGGACAAGGTCGGGCCCAAGGGAATGGGCGGAGAGGACTTCTCGGGGCAGATCGTCTACTATCCCGAGCGCGACGAGGTTTGGGCCTACAACGAGGGCCATGTCTTCAAGGTGCTTGGCTTTGAGAAGGGACGCGTCAAGGGCGAGTGGCGCACCGAGGGCACCGTCAGGCTCGAGACGGTAGATCCGCTTGACTTCACCGGAAAGAAGAAGGCCGTCGGCGACGTCGCGTTCAAGGTCGATGGCGGGAAGGCCGTCTTCACGGCGCACGTCACTGACGATTCCCCGCTTGTGAACGTCGCGGGAGACATCGGGGCGGTCTTCAAGGGCGGAGACGCCGTCGGCTTCGAGGTCGGACCCAAGGACGCAGCCGCTTCGCTCGGGACGATCCCCGAGAGGAATCCGCAGGGACGCCACATCGGCTTCGCCCGCGTCCTCGCGGCGCGCCAGGGCGGCAAGGACCGAGTGATCGCGTTCAAGCCGTTCACGAACCAGGAGAAGCGTCCGCTCTCCTACTCGACGCCCGCTGGCGGCGACTCCGCCTTCGAGTTCGTCGGCGAGGTTCCGGGAGCGGAGGTCGTGTTCACGGTCGATGCGGACGGGAAGGGCTACACGGCGCAGATCACCGTTCCGGCGGAGTTCCTCGAGCTTGACTTCGCGAAGGGCTTCGCGTTCGAGGCGGAGGCGCTTCTCTCGGGCGAGGGACAGCGCGGACTCGGCACGGTCGAGCGCTGCTACCTCAACAGCCCCGACTCTTCAGAGACGACGATGACGGACGACGTTCCGACCGAGTCCAGGCTCTATCCGAAGGGCTGGGCCGACGGCGCGGACCTTAAGTAATCCAGACGGTGCCAAGACGGCATCTACGGCGCGGACGCGGCTGTGCGTCCGCGCCGTTTCGTTCGCCGTGGGGGGGTTGCGCGCCGGGCGGCGTTTTTGGTATACTATGTGGCAATCCTGCGACTGTCTTAGGAGGTTGTCCCTGCCGCGGGTGCTCGAGATTCGGGCGTTCGGTGCCTCATGGTGAGGCCACTGGCAGGGGTGTCTATGCTTCCCGGTTCGCAGAATTAAAGAGAA
>JAEEOY010000169.1 GCA_016284515.1 Kiritimatiellia bacterium
CGCGCTCGAGGCGCACGCGGACTACGTGAAGGGCGAGACGCTTGCCGTCGAGCTTTCCTTCGGCGAAGTCTCCGCGGACGCGACCGACCTCAACGGCCATGCCGCGAAGATCTCCGTTGCGTGCGTCTAGCGCTCCAGAGGGGAGCATCCGAAGTAGGCGCGGAAGGAACGGCAGAAATACTGCGGAGAGTTGAAGCCCGTGCGAGCGGCAACCTCCTTGACGCTGAGGCGGCCCTCCGAAAGGAGCCTGGCCGCCTCCTTCATCTTCATCGAGAGGATGTACTTCCCGACGCTCATCCCGAACGCAGCGCGGAATCGTTTTTCCACGGCGGTTGACGACTTCCCCGCGGCGTCAACGACATCTGCGGCGGAAATCGGACGCGAGATGTTCCGGTCGATGTGAACGAGCGCCTCCGCGAACCACGCGGGGGTCACCGGATGGTGCTCCGTCGACGCGCGCTCTATCAGTTCGCCCGGCGCGACGCGGAAGGGCGGACGCGACTTCTTGCGCGGCGGATCGTCCATCGCCGCCTGAAGAAGCCTCGCAGCGGCGCGTCCCACGCCGAACGCGTTCGGGTCGATGCTCGAGAGCGGCGGAGTCGAGAACGTGCAGAGGAGAGCGTCGTTGTCCACGCCGAGAATCGCGGCGTCGCGCGGAACGTCGATTCCTGACTCGTTCGCGATCTGGAGGAGCTGCAGCGCGCGCAGGTCGTTCGCGCAGAAGACGGCCGTCGGAAACTTGAGCGCGCGGAACCAGCGCGTAAGCGCGCGGGGGTCCTTCGGACTGTCCGGAGTCTCGTTGAAAACGACCGAATCGTCCGGCGGCTCGTCCTGCCCGTACACCGCGCAGTCGCGTCCCTCCTGCGCGAGGCGGGCGACGAATGCGTCGCGACGGGTATCGGAGTACGCGGTTCCCGAAAAGCCGCAGTAGGCGAAGGACTCGTATCCCTTTGTGAGGAAGTATTCCGCAGCGAGGCGTCCCACGCGCGTGTGGTCTGTCTCCACGCGAACGAAGCCAGTGCCTTCGAAATGGCTGAATACATCGACGACTGGCTTGCGGCATCTCGCAAGCGCCTGGCACGTGCGCGTGTCGGCGATTCGGGCGATTACGCCGTCGTATCCGTCCAGCGAACAGGCGCCCTCGATGTCGGCCGGGGTGATGAGCCGGAGCAGCCAGTCGCGGCGCTCCTGTCCGAATGCGGCGATGCCGCGGACGAGTCCGCGTCCGTATTCGCGCGAATTTTCGATTACGAGGGCAATCTTCTTCATATTTCCGGTTGCGTTTTGTGCAATTTTCAGTTGAATATATTATAACAATTATTTTTCTTATGCGCAATGTCGCCCTCTGCGCTGAAACTGCGCGGAATTTTTGGTATAATATACGGCAATAAGCCGCCGGGGTGGCACAGTGGTTGACTGCGCCTGATTTGTAATCAGGATCCGCAAGGACGCGTCGGTTCGAATCCGACCCTCGGCTCCATTTCACAAAAGGAAGTTCTGACGATGGTTCTGCTGCTTGGCACGGAGGCGTACTCGCCTTTCAGGATGGATGCGATCAGGGAAGCGATCGCGAAGATTGACCCGGAGCTTGGTCCCCTAAACATTGACGCGCGTTGGGTGTATGCGCTTGAACTCACGGACGAGGCGTTCGACGTCGTAGAGCTTGAGCGCGCGGCGTCGCTCCTCAACGCGGACGGCAACTGCGACGGCGCTGACTTCTACGTGACACCCCGCAAGGGCACGATCAGCCCGTGGAGCTCAAAGGCGACGGATATCTTCCGCAACTGCGGCATCAAGTCCGTCAAGCGCGTCGAGCGCGGCATCCGCTTCCTCGTCTCGCTTGCGGCGGCGCGTTCCGACGCGGAGCAGGAGTCGTTCAAGGCGTCGCTCTCCGGCGCGAAGTGGATGTCGGCGCTCTACGACAAGATGACAGAGGGCGTCTACGACGATCTTTCCGACATCTTCGACGTCGCAGACCCGAAGCCGGGCCGCACGTACGACGTGATGTCCAAGGGCATCGAGGCGATACGCGAGGCCAACGTCGAGATCGGCCTTGCGATTTCCGAGCCCGAGATGGAGTACCTCGCGAAGAGCTTCAAGGCCGCGGGGCGCAATCCGACCGATACGGAGCTTGTGATGTTCGGGCAGGTCAACTCCGAGCACTGCCGCCACAAGATCTTCGGCGCGGAGTTCATCATCAACGGGAAGAAGCAGCCCAAGTCGCTCTTCGAGATGATCAAGAACACGCACAAGAAGCGTCCGCAGGACACCTTGAGCGCGTACAAGGACAACTCCGCCGTCGTCACCGGCTTCAAGACCGACATCTTCGCGATCGATCCCAAGACCAATGCGTACAGCTTCAAGAAGGACCAGCTCGACCAGCTCATGAAGGTCGAGACCCACAACCATCCGACGGCGATCTCGCCTTTCCCCGGCGCCGCCACTGGCGTTGGCGGAGAGATCCGCGACGAGGCCGCGACCGGACAGGGCTCGCGCACCGTCGCCGGCATCTGCGGCTTCATGGTCTCCAACCTCCGCATCCCCGGCTTTCCCCAGCCCTGGGAGCGCGAGTTCGCGTCCTTCCCGACGCGCCTTGCGACGCCGTTGCAGATCATGGTCGACGGACCTATCGGCGGCGCAGCGTTCGGAAACGAGTTCGGCCGTCCGCAGCTCTGCGGCTTCTTCCGCACATATGAAGGCGAAATCGCGGGCGAGCTCCGCGGCTACCACAAGCCGATCATGCTCGCGGGCGGCATGGGCGTGATTCGCCGCAGCCAGGTCGAGAAGAAGCCGGTGAAGGTCGGCGCGCTTATCGTCCAGATCGGCGGTCCCGCCATGCGCATCGGACTCGGCGGAGGCGCCGCGTCCTCGATGATGACGGGCACCAACTCCGAAGCTCTCGACTTCAACTCCGTCCAGCGCGGAAACGCCGAGATGCAGCGCCGCTGCCAGGGAGTGATCGACGCGTGCTCCTACCTCGGCAAGGCGAACCCCATAATGTCGATCCACGACATCGGCGCGGGCGGGCTTTCCAACGGCTGCCCCGAGCTCGTCGAGGCGACGGGCGGCAAGTTCGAGCTCCGCGAGGTGCACAACGAAGAGCGCTCGATGAATCCGATGGAGATCTGGTGCTGCGAGGCGCAGGAGCGCTACGTTCTCGCGCTTAAGCCCGAGGCGCGCTTCTTCTTCGAGGAGCTCTGCCGCCGCGAGCGCTGCCCGGTCGCTTTCATCGGCGTCGCGACGGGCGACGGACAGCTCGTCCTCAATGACTCGCACTTCGGCGACTCTCCGATCGACATGGACATCAAGGTCCTCCTCGGCAAGCCTCCGCGCATGGTCCGCAAGGTGAAGCGCGTCAAGAAGGCCCACCCCGGGCTCAACTTCGAGGGCGTGAAGCCGATGGACGCGTTTGCTCGCGTCCTGCATCTCCCGGCCGTGGCGGACAAGACGTTCCTCATCACGATCACCGACCGCACCGTCACCGGACGTGTCGCGCGCGACCAGATGGTCGGCAAGTATCAGCTGCCAGCCGCCGACTGCGCGGTCACGACGATGGGCTACAAGACGTTCGAAGGTCAGGCGATGGCGACTGGCGAACGCTCGCCTGTCGCGCTTTTGGACGGTCCGGCTTCCGGACGCATGGCGGTCGCAGAGGCGATCACCAACCTCGCGGCGGCTGATGTCGGCGACATTTCGCAGATTCGTCTTTCGGCGAACTGGATGGCCCCCTGCGGCGAGCCTGGCGAAGACGCGATTCTCTACGACACCGTTCAGGAAGTCGGCCTCAACTTCTGCCCGAAGCTCGGCGTCTCGATTCCCGTCGGCAAGGACAGCTGCTCGATGCACACCGTCTGGAACGATCCGGACGGCACGCCCAGGAAGCAGGTTGCCCCGCTCTCGCTCGTCGTGAGCTCGTTCGCGCCCGTTAAGGACGTGCGCCTCACGCTCACGCCCGACCTCAAGCCCGATCCGAAGGGCGAGGCGACGTTCCTCGTGTACGTCGATCTCTCGAACGGAGAGGCCCCGCTCGGCGCGACTGCGCTCGCGCAGGTGTACGGTCAGCTCGGCAACACGCACGCGGATGTCGACCCGTCGCTCCTGAAGCGCTTCTTCAACGCCATGCAGAAGGTCGTCGCGTCCGGCAAGGCGCTCGCGTACCACGACCGTTCCGACGGCGGCATCGCCGTCACGCTCGCCGAGATGGCGATCACGGGCGGACGCGGCATCATCGTGAAGCTCCCCGACGGCGACGCGCTAGCGCAGCTCTTCAACGAGCAGCCCGGAGCGGTGCTGCAGGTCGCGGAGTCGAACGTCTCGGAAGTCCTCGCGCTCTTCAAGACGGCACGCGTCCCCGCGTCCATCATCGGCGCGGTCACGCACAACTCCCGCGTGTTCGAGGTCTTCGTCGGATACCGCCAGGCGATCAAGACGGACCTCACTTTCATCCGCCGCGCATGGAGCGAGACGACGTACCGCATGCAGGCGCTGCGCGACAATCCCGTCTCCGCGCGCGAGGAGTACGACAACGGACTCGACGAGACCGATCCCGGCCTCACGTTCAAGCTTACGTTCGATCCTGACGCGAAGGCGCCGCGCGCCAGCGGCGCCGCAGCGAAGCGCCCCCGCATGGCGATCCTGCGCGAGCAGGGCGTCAACGGACACATAGAGATGGCCGCGGCGTTCGCGCTCGCAGGCTTCGATTGCGTCGACGTCCACATGAGCGACCTCATCGCGGGACGCGTGGACCTCGTGGACTTCAACGGACTCGTCGCGTGCGGTGGCTTCTCCTACGGCGACGTCCTCGGCGCGGGCTCCGGCTGGGCGCGCTCGGTCCTCTACAACGACCGCCTCAGGGAGATGTTCAGGAAGTTCTTCCACAGGCCCGACACTTTCTCGCTCGGCGTCTGCAACGGATGCCAGATGCTCTCGCAGCTCAAGGACATCATCCCGGGCGCGGAGCTTTGGCCGAAGTTCGTGAAGAACGTCTCGGAGCAGTTCGAGGCGCGCTATGCGACCGTGGAGATCGAGGACAGCCCGTCCATCTTCTTCAAGGGAATGGCCGGCTCGCGCCTTCCGATCGCCGTCGCGCACGGAGAGGGCAGGGTGTGGACGGACGGCTTCGCGCCGTCGATCTGCGCGGCCCACTACGTCGACGGACGCGGACAGGCGACGATGAGGTATCCGTACAACCCGAACGGCTCCCTCGGCGGACAGACCGCGTTCACGAGCGCCGACGGACGCGCGACGATCATGATGCCGCACCCCGAGCGCGGGTTCCGCGCGTGCCAGCTCTCGTACAACGACGGCTCGTTCAAGAAGAACG
>JAEEOY010000170.1 GCA_016284515.1 Kiritimatiellia bacterium
GGGTCCTCGCGGTGTTCCTGGACGCGGACAACGACGGAGACGCGGATGCGTACGTGGCCTTCGCGACGGACAGGACAAAGGGCGGGAATTTCCGCTGGACACTCTACCTGAACAACGAAGGTGGATATTCGAAGGCGGAAGCTCCCGTGTTCCCAGTCCCGGAGAGGAGAGAGCTCTGCGAACTTGCGCCATCGGTTGTTTCCCCCACGAATGGGTTTTGCCGCGTGGTCCGCTTCGACGTCGAACCTACTTTCCTCATACTTGACGGGAAGGGCTCGCCAACGAAAGTGCGCGATGCCATAACGAACGTGCTCACGCATCGAATTGAGAAGCTCCCTTGCATTGAGATCAGGGAGGAATGAAAACGAACAATCAGAAGATCACGCCCGAGGCGACGCACACCTACTTCTACGACGGCTGGCTGCTTGTCATGGAGACGCGGCATCCTGCCGCGTCTCCATGAAAGTACGTTGTTGAGCGGTCTAGCGACTCAAGGAGGTGCGGCGTCTCGCCGCGCCATTATGGCGGAGCTGGAAGCTCAACCTCCTTGGGAGTGACGCGGCTGGAAGCCGCGTCTCCTTGGAGGAGGAGGTCAAGGTTGAAAAAGATTTATACATGTATAAATTCCCGTTGACGGGCGGAGGGCAATTATGATATTCTTGTCTGCGTGAAGGCGGATAAGAAACAGAAATGGGTCGCGCCGAGTGCGCGGATAGCGAATCTCCTCCGGGAGAGGGTCGCCTCTTTGAAACCGGGCGATTCGCTCGGCACTGAGGTCGCGATCGCCGAGGAGTGCGACGTCAGCCGCATGACCGCGCGCAAGGCTGTGAACGAACTTGTCGAGGCGGGGCTAGTCGAGCGCCGCGCAGGCGTCGGAGTGTTCGTGCGCGGGGTCGGCAACGTCACGCGCAACTGGAGGTTCATCGCCGGCAACCTTCTCTGGGACGCCGCAATCAAGGCTGCCGGCGCCGCGAGGCGTGAGGCCGCTGGAATCGGCGCAGAGTTGGAGCTCAGGGACTGCGGGGGCGACGTCAAGACGCTCCTCGCCGAAATTGCGGCGCTGCCGGACTCCGGTGCGACGGGCGCGATAGTGGTATCCGTCCACTCGAAGGAGCTCGACGCCGCAGTGCGCGCCGTTGCGGGGAAGGTTTTTCCGGTTGTCGTGGTAGACGAAGACCTCGGCACGAAGACGAACGTCTCGAGCGTCGTCGCGGAGAACGACATTGGCGGAAGGCTCGTCGCGGAGCAGATCGTCCGCGCGGGACATCGCCGCCTGGCGTTCATCGGCGACCTCGTGGCGGATACGGTCCGCGAGCGCTGGAGCGGATTCTCCAAGCTCGCCGCAGAGCTGACGGGGGAGACTCCGCTCAAGTACGACGTGAAGGGCGAGGACAGGCTCGGCGACTGGGGAACGGAGGTGCGCGCCGCCGTCGTGCGCATCGTGAAGCGCAAGGTGCGTCCGACGGCAGTCTTCTGCTCCTGCGACGCGATAGCGCGGCACGCGATGCGCGCGTTCACGGAAGTCGGCATCTCGGTTCCGGACGACATGTCGCTCGTCGGATTCGACGACGATCCGATCGCCGAGTGGACGACTCCCGCGCTCACGACCGTCCGCCAGGATTTCTCGGCGATGGGCCGCGAGGCGGTGAAGGCGCTTGTCGCGCGAATCGCGAAGCCCGCTGCGCCTGGCGCAACGGTCGCGGTGCCGGTGGAATTTGTCGCGAGGGAATCTCTTGCGAGAAGAAGAAACTGATTTAAACACAACGAAAGGAAAGAAAACCATGAGGAAGTCCAACATCATTCTTTCACTCGGCGCGATAATGGCGCCAGCATGTCTTTTCGCCGGCTGGCTTCCAACTGGCGGGGGCGACTTTTACTACACGAATACGGTCAACTGGACCGACGGCGTCATTAATGATGTCTACGATGCGGCGTTTTCAGGAAAGGCGACGCAGAACGTTCTTTTTGATGATTCCTATGATTTCAAGAACGGAATCACCTTTACGCATCCGGGTGAAATCACGACAGTCTTCCGCGGGCAGGGCGGCAACGTGACCGTGCGGCTTCTCGGCGACATCGAAATCAACAAAAGCGCCAATGGAAGCAAGGGCTCGCTCACGTTCGGCAGCAACACCGACGGTCAGCACCTTGACATCGACCTCGGCGGCGGCACGCGGACGATCCACAACGCCAACCTCGACGTCTATCTGCGCAATACGTTCTTCAACGGCGACCTCCGCATCCAGAACGGAAACTGGGCTTACTTCGCGGGGGCGGGCGGCATCCCCGCCGGCACGCTGGAGATCGCGCCGGTGGCAACATTCGTTTTCGACAGTTCGACATGGGGTGTGGCAGGCGGGACCCGCGCAGGATCGGTCCGGCTTGCCCGATCAACTCTTCTCGCCCGCGGCAACAACGGGGCGGATGCCGTAGACACTGTGGCCGGAGCGATCGTTGTGGACGGTTCCTTTGGAGGCACGTCCTTTATTTCGGTCAACCCCGGCGGTAAGAGCGAAACCCTGTCCGCAACGGCGATTGAGCGGGATCCTGGCGCCCCCCTCTCAATAAGCGGCGCCTCGCTCGGCGCCGGTCGCGCTAAACTCATCCTCGACACGCCGCCGACGCTTGTCGGCGGCGACGGAACTGCTGGCACGACCAGCATTTCAATCGTTCCTGGCATGGTCGGTTCGGCGACATACCGGGCCGGAGTCCACAACGACTATGCGCTCTCATTCCTCACCTATGATTCCGCGACAGGGTTCCGTCCGCTCGACCTTGACACCGAGTTCGTGCAGGAGACAGACTTCCCCGTCGGACAGATCACAACGGCCAATGTCCGGCTCGCCTACGGCTCAGCCACGGAAATCACGGCCGAGACGACGATCAACGCGCTCCTCTTCCAGGGGGCCGATGCGACTGCGGCAGACACCGTGATTACCGGCACTGAGACGCTTCACGTAACGAGCGGACAGATTATCCTCGGCTATAACCGCTTTGGAGCCAACCGCGTTGGTGCGCCCATTGACTTCGGCGCGTCGATGGGCTTCATCGAATATCCGCAGGGCAAAGGTTCCTTTCTGAGCGGTGCCATCTCCGGCACGGGCGGCGTTGTGTTTTACCAGGCATCGGTGGCGACCTCCGGGGCAGGACTCGAGGTCTCTGGGACGGGGCACACGTGGACCGGCAACACCTACGTCCAGTCGCAGCTGGCTGCAGACGACAACGTCTTGCCCGGCCGAGACCGCACAGGCGACATCTGGCTCAACGGCGTCCTCTTCGTCAACGGCGGGACCTACAACGGTCTTAACGGCTGCGGCTCGTTGCGCCATCGCAATTCCGGACCGGCTGGAGTCATCTCTTTCGGTGACAACAATGCTGACGGTGACTTCACCGGCGATGTGACACCAAACTTGGGTAAGTTCATCATCCATAAGATCGGCACCGGCACGCAGCGTTTTGCCTGCTCGTCGATGGCTGGCCTTGATGGAGTTGTAGTTGACGCGGGCACCTTGATCCTCGACGGAACGCTCAACGAGTCGTCAGTTACGGTCGCTGGTGGCGCGTCCTTCGGAGGTGGCGGGGCGATTGCCGCAGGCGGAGTTTCGTTTGGCGAGGGGTGCACGTTTGTCGTGAGAGTCGACAACGGCGAGCCGTCCTGTCTTGACGTCTCCGGCGCGGTGGCCGGGAGCCAGATTGTGGTGGATGCGACGGTCCTTAGCGGGAAGTGGAAGGAGGCGCAGTGCGTCCTCAAGAGCGGCGAGGCGATTTCGGCGACGTTCAAGCGTGGCGAGGGCATCCGCTCGCTTGAGCTCCGCAACAACGCTACCGAGCTCTGGGCGATGCCTAAGAGGGACGGTTTCGCCGTCGTGATCCGCTGATTATGTGAGGAGCCGTCCTGTATGAAAACCGTCGTTGTTCTGGCGTCCGCCTGCATGATCGCCTTTCCCGCCGCTGTGCGGGCGGACGACCTGAAGGTGCTTGAGGAAAGGTTCGCGGAAGTAACGGACGCTGCCGTTCCTGCTGCAGCCGCCGGGCGGATACGCGACGCGCAGCGTCCGGACGGATCGTGGGACGGCGTGGACTATGCGGACAAGTCCCGCGGGATATGGCAGCCGTCGGTCGGGCACCTCGCAAAGCGCGTGCTCGTCCTTGCGAGGTCATATCGCGCTACGCAGGACCGCACGCTTGCGGACGCGGCAAAGCGCGGACTCGACTGGTGGGTAAAGTCCGCACTCGCGTGCCCCAACTGGTGGTGGAACGAGATCGGCGCTCCGCAGGACTTCGCGATGTCGGCGATACTCGTGTCGCCAGTGCTTTCCGACGAAGACCGTGCGCGCTACGCTGAGTACCTGAAGTGCAGCAGAATCAAGATGACGGGGCAGAACCGCGTCTGGCTCGCGCGGATTGTTCTCATGCGGGGCGTCATCGCGCGGGATGAGGCGCTGGCAGATGAAGCGGCGAAGGTGATTGCGGACGAGCTGCGCGTTTCTGACGGACCCGAGGGCATTATGCCCGACTGGAGTTTCTGCCAGCACGGACGGCAGCTGCAGTTCGGCAACTACGGACTTTCCTTCGTGCTCGACATGAGTCGGCTTTCGCGCGTCTTCGCCGGAACGAAGTGGGAGTTTTCGCGCGAGAAGTCGGAACTGCTCGGGAACCTTCTCGAGCGGGGTTTCCGCTGGACTGTTTGGAACGGCCATATGGACGCCGCTGCGCTTGGTCGGCAGCTCGTCCCTGGTTCGTCGCGTAAAAAAGCGGCGACGGTTGCGAAGGCCTGCGCGGAATTCGCGGCCGCGGGCTGGAAATTCTCCCCGGAGCCGGTAGGGTTCCGCTTCTTCCCGTGCGGAGCCTACGCGGTCTGGAGACAGGACGGCTGGATGGCATCCGTCAAGATGCACACGCGCAACGTCCTCGAGACGGAGACGTGGGTGAACTCGGAGAACACGCTGGGCGGACACATGGCGGACGGCGCGCTCTATGTCTACGCTTCGGGCGGCGAGTATGACGACGTTTTCCCTCTCTGGCGGAACTGGCGCCTTGTTCCGGGCGTGACAAGCTATCGGGATCGTCCGCCGGTCGTGCGCAAATACACAGAGAGCAACGGATCTAACGAACTCGACGAGATGTCCGCCCGTTCCGGTGACGATTGGGCTGAGGTCGAATTCGCGATCCGCAGGGAGGGACTTTTCGCTCGCAAGCGCTGGCGCTTCGGCCGCGGGTTCGTCGAGGCGAGCGGAAGCGGCATCTCATCGGATGCTGTGGACTCGCCCGTCGTTACTTGCGTGGAGCATTGCCTCGCTTCGCCGGACGCCGTTGTGCATCCGTATTCCGACGGCTCGCTGCGCTTCTCCAACGGCGGATTCGAATACGAGGTTTTCGCGCCCGAGGGATGCGTCACCGTGACGATCGAGGAGCGAGAGGGAACGTGGCGTGGAATCCATCCGGCCTACGCGGAGACGCCGCACCGCGCACGCGTCCTCTGCGCTTACATCGACCACGGCGTCGCGCCGAAGGATGCTTCGTACCGCTACAGGATTGTCAAAAAACAAACAAAGGAGAACATCAAATGAAGTTCGCACTGCCGTTGCTGGCCGCGCTGATCGCAGCGTCCGGTTTTGCCGATAACCTCGTGCCCGAGGCGAAGCGCGCCTTCGAGGTTCCGTTCAAGGGCGAGGGGAAGATGGGAATGGTCTACACGCCGGTGTTCTTCCCGAAGGGCAGCGAAGGCGCCGTGATCTCGCTTGAGGCGAAGATCACCGACGTCGTGCGCGGCTCGCAGAACTGGTTCGACGCGCGGGTGATGTCCGACTTCATCGACTCGAGCTGCAAGAAGGTCGCGGGCGGACCTGTCATCGGCGGATGGAAGGGAACGAAGGACTGGTTCTCGGTGCGGAAGTCGGTGAGGATTCCGTCAGGTGCCGCCGGCATCGCGCTCATGCCGTGCCTCTTCAACGTCAAGAGCGGCGCGTTCGAGGTGCGGAACCTCTCCGTCGTCGCGCAGGAGAAGTACGAGGAGCTTCCGGAGGAGAAGGAGGCGCGCGAGGCGGCCGAGGCGAAGCGCAGCGCCGACTGGGAGAAGCGCAAGGCGAGGGCGAAGGAGCGCCTTGACAAGAACGGCACGCTCATCCCGGCGCAGGACGGCGCGTACGCGAAGCTCGTCTCGAAGGAGCCCGGCAAGCTTGTCAACGCGTACAAGGAGTACGACGTGCCTTCCGGCGTGGAGGCTATGAAGGTGAGCTGGAAGTGGGAGGTCAAGAATCTCAGGACAGGCGACAAGCCGTGGTTCGACGCGCGCGTCCTCTTCAAGTTCAAGGACGCCTCCGGCAAGGAGGTGAAGAGCCCCGGTCCAGTCTACGTGCAGCGCGACACGAATGGCTGGCAGGAGCGCGAGACGTCGTTCATGGTTCCGCCCGAGGCCGTGACGTTCGTCGTCATGCCGTGTCTTTTCCAGGTAAAGGCTGGCGAGATGGAGATGCGGGACGTCCGCTGCGTCGCGACGTCCACCGAGCCGCTCCGCAAGGCGGCGGCGGAGCGCGAGCGCCAGGCGAAGGCGCGCTATGTGCCGGACGAACCCGAGAACCGCGCGAAGTGGCCGAAGATGGTGCGCGTTTCCGGCAACCGACTCGTCGATACCGACGGGAAGGAGGTGTGGCTTCAGGGCGTCAACGCCGGAGGCATGGAGACGATTCCGAACGGCGAGCAGGAGACGAAGTCGACGGTCGTCGCGATCGACGAGTGGAAGTCGAACTGCATCCGTCTGCCGATCAACGAGGCGCACTGGTTCGGAACTGGCGTCTATTCTCCGAACGACGGAGGAAAGTCCTTCCGCGCGGCCTGCGACAAGATCGTGCGCCTTGCCGCGAACAGGGGCGCGTACGTCGTGATCGACCTGCACCGCTTCCGCGCGCCGAAGGCGGAGCACGTCGCGTTCTGGAAGGACTGTGCGGCGCACTACAAGGACCATCCAGCCGTGCTGTTCGACCTCTTCAACGAGCCGCACGGAATAAGCTGGGAGGTCTGGCGCAACGGCGGCTTCGTGGGAGAGGCGGGCAAGGTTGACGAATCTGCCTTCCTCACGGCGGAGGAGAAGAAGAAGAACCAGGGCTTCGAGTCCGTCGGCATGCAGGCGCTCGTGGACGCGGTGCGTTCGACGGGGGCGAAGAACGTGGTCATTGCGGGCGGACTCCAGTGGGCGAACGACCTGACCGGAATCGAGAGCGAGGCGATCGAGAAGGGCGAGGCGAAGAGCTACCGGCTCGACGATCCCGAGGGGAACGTCATGTACGCGTGGCACACGTACCACTGGCACAAGGGCTGGGGCCGCATTCTGCCGGTCGCGGCGAAGCATCCGATATTCCTCGGCGAAGTAGGGGCGGCTCCGAAGGAGCAGATGTCTTTCATCAATGACTCGTGGAAGGAGGATCCTTACACGTTCGCCCCCGACATGCTCGGGTTCATCCAGAAGTACCGCATCAACTGGACTGGCTGGTGCTTCCATCCGAAGGCGGGTCCGTGCATGATCAAGAGCTGGGACTACGATGCGACGCCCTACTGGGGCGAGTTCGCGCGCCGCGCGCTTTCAGGCGAAAAGTTCGAGATGAAGAAGATGCGCTGACTGCGGCTGCGCACAAGTCTCGGAAGTTTGGTATAATACGTGGCATGGACAGACGCTTCAGCATGGAAGGACTCTTGCCGCCGCCCGTGGGGACGAGCGACTGGGTGAGGTTTTCCCGCACGTCCTACTGCGTGGACAAGACGCTCATCCTCAAGGACCTCATCGACTCGGAGTCGACGGTGGTCCTCTTCACGCGCCCGAGGCGCTTCGGCAAGACGACCATCATGGAGATGATCCGCGCGTTCTACGAGCCGGAGACGCTGGTGGAGGACCGCGGCATGGTGAAGACCGAGGAGTTCTTCACGGACAAGAAGATCTGGTTCGCAGATGGCGGGAAGTACCGCGCAGAGCAGGGGAAGCGCCCCGTGATCTTCCTTACCTTCAAGGACTTCAAGTCCACGACATGGGAAAGCGCGAAGAAAGATATTGTCAATTGCCTCGCTTACGAGTTCAGCCGTTTCGCATCGGCCGGCGATGCGCTCTCTGGCATCAAGGCCGAGCAGTTCGCGGCGGTTAGGGACGGCAAGGCCGATATCGACACATTGAAGCTGTCGTTGGGTTTGCTGGCCGAGGCGGTGCATCTCAATTCAAAGACGCTCCCCGTCATCTTGATCGACGAATACGACCAGCCGATCACCTCTGCGTCGACGCACGGGTACTACGACGAAATGTGTGCCTTCATGCGCGTGTTTCTCTCGGGCGCGCTGAAGGACAACAAGCATTGCCACATCGGAATCATGACGGGCGTTCTGCGAGTGGCGAAGGAGGGAATCCTCTCCGGGCTCAACAACCCCGCGGTCTGGACGGTTTTCGAGCAGAAGTACTCGCAGTATTTCGGCTTCACCGAGGAAGAGGTCGCTGAGATGGCGCGGTACTACGGAGCCGAGGACAAGCTGCCGGAGATCAAGGCGTGGTACGACGGATACGACTTCGGCGGAACCGAAATCTACAACCCGTGGAGTGTGCTGCGTTATTTCCAGTGCAATTGCAAGCCAGACGCCTACTGGCTGGACACGAGCTCCAACGAGCTCATCGCTGCGATCGTACGCGATTTGCCTTATGACATGGTGCGGACGCTGGAGGCGCTTCTCCGAGATGAGGCGCCGCGCGTTCAGATGACGAAGGAATTGGGACCGTACAAGGACGTCATGGCGAACAAGAGCTCGCTGTACGCCCTGCTCGTGTCGGCGGGATATTTGAAGATCGCCTCGCCCATTGAAGAGGGCATGTGCAAGGTGGCGCTCCCGAACCACGAACTGTCCCTTGTGTTCGTCAACGACATCAAGGCGAAGATCAATGCGGCGTTGTCCGTCGGGACTGGCGACATCGTCGGCGCGCTTCTCGACCGCGACGCCGATGCCCTACGCGAGGCGATCTCCGCATTCCTTTTGGAGAGCGTCAGCTACTTCGACGCGGCGGCTGAGGGATTCTTCCACGGACTCACGCTTGGATTCCTCGCGATACTCAGGAAGCGCTTCCGCGTCCTCTCGAACGTCGAGTCCGGCGAAGGGCGCTTCGACATCGCCCTCAAACCGCTCGTCGAGCCGTTCCCCGCGTTCATCATCGAGGTCAAGGCGGCGGATTCCGACACGGCCGACCTCAAGGGCCTTGCGCGCGACGCCCGCGCCCAGATCGACGGAAAGAAGTACGACGCAACCTTCCGTGCCGAGGGCATCACGGACATCGAGAAAATCGGACTCGCCTACTTCAAGGACAAGGTCGAGCTCTGCAAGAATCTCTGAAAAAGTGAACAAGTGCCATTGAGGCTTTACTTTTTACCCTAATTGGGGTAAAATACACTTTGTCATGTTTTCATAATGGGGCAAAGGGTGAAAGAAATTCGCAGTTTTGCCTCAGCTGAATGGATTTAGAGGAAGGACTGTGGTCATGAAGTTCACGATTGGCTTGATCGGACGGAGCCGCGCGGCGCTTGCCGCCGCGGTGCTCGCGCTTTGCCTCGCGCAGTGCGCGCGGGCGAACATCGAGTGGACGGGCGAAAGCTCCCAGTCGGTGAAGTACTGGGATGATGCTGCCAACTGGAGCGGGACGGACGAGCCGCACCGGTTCAACATTGCAGAGATGAATGGTGCTGCCGCGACGGTCACGTTCCGAAATGCCGAGACGCTTGCCGGCGCGTTGTGGATAGAGAACAATCTTGAAGGGCAGGTCACATTTTTCGCTAATTCGCTGGACTGTGGGTTGACGCAGCCAGAGTGGGCGGGTGACATCAATATCGGTGCGGGTACATGGGGCGCTCTGGCAGTTAATGGCGGAACATATCATTTTGCCAATGACATTGTTGTGGGCAACGGAACATGGAACGACAACGCTCGCGGCGACTTCAATCTGATTTCCGGTCATGTGGAGACACATTACTGGATGGTGCTTGGAATTGGATCCAAAGCGAACACACAGGGCAACGTCACCATTTCGGGTGGTGAGCTTGTTGTCGGATGCAGAACTAACGAGGTAGGTGTGTATGTGACGGCAGACAACGCACGCATAGAGATGGGGCGCGCTGCAGGCAGTGTAACGACATTCATGCAGACTGGCGGCACTGTCAGTTCGCAGTTCGACAATGGTTGTGCACTCCTTATCGGCAGCGCAAACAACACGACGGCGACGTATACGATTTCAAACGGCACTTACACCGCGCGCGCAGGAAATGTGCTGATCGCGAACGGAACGGGCTCGACGGGTACGCTCAACATCTGCGGCGGCACGTTCACGACCGAAGCGGTCGTCAAAGGCGCTGGGACGGCGACCGTAAATCTCGACGGTGGCACGCTGAAGCCGACGATGGACGGAACGTTGATCGCAAGCGGCGTGACGCTGAATGTATGTGCAAACGGCGGCACTATCGATACTTGCGGTTATGACGTTGAAATTGCAGCCACCGTCTGCGGCAGCGGCAATATACAGGTCAAAGGAGGCGGCTCTGTTTCATTCACTGGTGATACATCGGCGTTTACGGGTGTTGTGGCGAGTTTCATTGTCGGACCGAATGACAATGAACTTTGGCTTGGCAACGGCAAGATTTCGGGATCCGTCCATGTAGCTGGAACACTCAGGTTCGGAACGCCCGCAGAAGTGCCTAATTGCGACCTCGACTATGATTTCGGTACAGGCGATTTCGACAGTTACTTTACGAACAATGGCGGCGAGCTGACAGATGCGACTATCAACGGACGTGACGCGAAACACAGCGACACTTTCAGCGTGAAGTGTAAGTCATCAAGTGTTGTTGCTTCGATGTTCGCGGTTGCGCAATGCAATTCAAAGCCTAATTATTGCAAGCTGTGCACTTCATCAGATTCACAGGCGGATGGAAGATGGTGTATACGACAGCACAATCAGAATGGATACTGGGTCCGTCAAGCATCCACATATAACGACGACATTAACAACAGGATTTGGCAAAATGGCGAGTCCGGAGTGAGAATTTCCACTGATCCTAAGGTGTTTTCCATAATAGGTCGCTGGTCGCGCTACTCTCCGGACACGATTACATTTGGTGGCGACTCTTCGCCTTATTCCATGACTTGGGGCGAAGTCCTGCTATTCAACCGTGAGGTTACAGAATCGGAGCGCGTAGGCATAGAAGACTATCTGATGTGGAAGTGGGGGTTTGAGAACACATACGCGCCGCTGACAACAGCGAACGCGCTTTCGATGTCAACCGGCGCGACTCTCGACCTGGGAGGTTTTGACTTGACGGTTGCGAGCTTCACCGGCTCTGGCACGGTGCAGAACGGAACGCTGAGGACCGTTGGCGGCACATACACCCAAGGCGATGGTGACCTGACGATCCCCGCCGTGGACGGTGCTACCTACTACGCCTCGGACAGCAACAGGCAGCTTGTCATCACTGGCGCGAGCGGAAAGAACGTGACGATCGTAGTCCCTGACGCGCGCGTCGCGAACATAGATGGAATGTTTTTCTGCGAGGGTGACGGAGTCACGTTCAAGAACACGTCCGGCGACACGCTTGACATGTCCGGCTACAGACATTCGAACGGCTGGTGGACGTCGGGTGACTATACCTGGACCGGCGGCAGTTCCGAAGAAACGAAGTACTGGGACGACATGATGAACTGGACGGGATACGACCTCTCGGACGCCGAAACATACTGGAGAATAGACAAGTCTGCCGACATCTGGTTCCGCAGCAATATTGGTCCCTCCAGTACGCTTTTGGTGGATGGCGGACCTGTTACGTTCTATGCGACTGATGATGCCTACGGCTACACGGAGCCAGGCACATGGAAATCCGCATGGTTCGCGGTGGGTGCGCACAAGAGCGGAGAACTCGTGATCGCGAGCGGAACACACCAAATCGTTCCAGACCTTCATGTCGGACGCGCTCTTTATGGTTCGGACGTCACAGGCATCTTCACGCTTCAGTCCGGTATTGTCAGAACTACCTACTGGATGGCCGTTGGTGAAGGAAGCAACGGCAACAGCGCCTACGGCAACGTCAATATAGATGGCGGCGAGCTTGTTGTTGGCTACCGCGATGCCGCCGCGCAGAACGCTGATTCGCGGTTGAACGTGGGCGTCGATGCCGGATGTACTGGCGTAATCAACCAGACTGGCGGCTCGGTCAGTTCGTCGGCGGACGGCACCGGCAATGCGGGCGAATACGCAATGATGGTCGGCTGTGGCGATAGGTCGACGGGTGTATACAATCTCTTGGGCGGATCGTATACTGCACGGTTCGGCAAGGTCAAACTCGCCGACGGCGCCAATTCCACGGGAACGTTGAACATTGACGGCGGCCGGTTCACGACTGCGGCGATTGAGAAGGGCGCGGGCACGGCGACTGTCAATCTCAACGGCGGCACGCTTGTGGCCACGGCGGACGGAACATTCATCGCGAGCGGAATCGCGTTCACAATCGGCGACAACGGCGGTTGGATCAACCCTAACGGACACAACATCACAATCGAGGGCGATGTTTCGGGCTCCGGCTCGTTGACAGTCGTCGGTTTCGGTACTGTTACCGTAAACGGCATGGTGAATCTGCCGAATGGAGAGCTTTCGTTTGTGCCAAATGAGTATTATTCCGGAGCGGCGGGCGAAACCCACAAAATCGTGTTCAACGCCACGTCAATCAACGCGGCGACAATGAGCGGCGTCGCGACAGTCTCGACAAGCGCCGGCATCACCGCCGGCAAGGGCGCGTTCTATGGCAAGATCACCGGCGCAGGTGGCCTTGCCGTGACCGGCGAGGCGAGCCTTTACGGACTAAGCGACTTCTCGGGCAAGCTCGCAATCGGAAGGAACGGCCTCCTTTACATCGTATCGTCTCTCGACGGCATATCCCAGCTATGGAGAGTCGATGCTTCCGCTGCGGATTCGATCACCCTGACGGACGGCAAGGTTGTCAACTGGGTTTCGCAGACGGGGAACGGTTACTTCGCAAACAGCGAATCGCCCATGACGGTTTCCTATGACTATTTCAGCGGAAAACCTTCGGTGCTCACATCTCATGGAACGCTTACAAGCTCGTGGGACAACGACGGCAGCGCGTGGAAGATATACCACACGCAGGCTTTGCTGGGCGCAATCCATGTTGTCGAACACAACAACACTGGGGCTGCGATTCTCCAGTACAACGGACAGAACAATCAGTATATAGGCAGGAGAACGAGTGACTCGTGGTGGAATCGCTGGACCAAGATGCGCGGCTCGTCCACATCCGTTGACGATGGATTCTGGCAGAACGGGGAATACGGGGATTTGGCCTATCACGACTATGATGCAACGCTAGCTGTTCTTGGCTTCAACCGTGTTTCCACAATGACTTCGCTCAACATCGGAGGTTGGTGCAGCAGCGTCGCAATCGGCGAACTTATTGGCCTGAACTTCAATCCGTCGCAGGTCCAGATCAAGCAGATCGAGACATACCTCGCCAACAAATGGAACATAACCAGCATGGGTAGGTCTATTCCGAATGTGCCGGTCTCGATGTCCGGCGGCACGCTCGACCTTGGCGGGCTTGACATCACGGTACAGTCGTTCAGCGGCGCTGGCACGGTCAAGAACGGGACGCTTAGGACGGCGAACAACATCTTCACGCAGTCTGGCGGGAAACTTGCGATTCCCTCCGTCGAAGGTGCAACGTACGTTGCCTCCAGCTCCAACGAAAAGCTGGAAATCACCGGCGCTGCGGGAAAGACGGTCACTGTGCGGATTCCATCTGATTGGCTTGACCCGAACTCCAAGACATACTCCTATATCTACTGCGACGGCACGATCAACTTCGAATTCGAAGGCGAGACGCTCGAGTATGAGCGCCTGAGCGACGGACGATACCGCTTCGGAACGGTGGTGGACGACATTGACTATGGCGAGTACGGCGAAAACACCACCGACAACGCAAATGAAGACGAATACGAGGATGAAGCGGGAACGGCGTTCCCCGGCGCTTTCGGATGGGGCCGTTTCGCCGTAGGCGCACGCGCGTCATCCTCCCCGTCCGTCTACCATGTCACGAACCTCAAGGATTCCGGCACAGGCTCGCTGCGCGACGCCGTCTCGAAGCCCAACCGCATCGTCGTGTTCGATGTCGCAGGTGTCATCAAGATTTCCTCGCGCATCACATTCGCCTCGAACCTCTATGTCGCCGGACAGACCGCGCCGGGCGAAGGTATTACGGTCTACGGCAACGGATGCTCGTTCTCTGGTGCGAGCAACATCATCTGCCGCTACCTCAGGTGGCGCATGGGACACATCGGCACGTCCGGAAAGGACTGCGCGGGAATCGCGAACGGTGCGAACATGATCTTCGACCACTGCTCGTTCTCCTGGGGGCTTGACGAGACGTTCTCTATCAACCCGGACGGGAAGGGGACATATCCGCACAACATAACTCTGCAGAACTGCATCTTCGGACAGGGCCTGATGACTCACTCGGCGGGTGGTCTCATGCAGGCGGACTACGTGACGCTCTTCCGCAACCTCTACGTCGACAACTCCACGCGCAACAACAAGGTGAAGGGCATCAACCAGTACGCGAACAACATCGTCTACAACTGGAAGAACGGATGCTACATCATGGGCGGCGACTCGTCCGGCGCGAGCTACTGCACAATCGAAAGCAGCCTCTTCATCAACGGCCCGGTCAGCTCCGACTCCAACGCGCTTGGCGGAGGAAACAGCGACTTCCACTTCTACGGGAACGATAACTGGCAGGACAAGAACCGCAATGGAGTCCTCGACGCCTCGATCGTCACTCATAACGGCGGCGGTAATTCCGTTGCGAAGTCGGTAATCGAGAACAAGGTCGGCACGCTTCCGGCTCTCCCGCTCTATGCCGGTAACACGCTTCTCGAGAACAACCTGCGCAAAGTCGGCGCATCGCTTCCTTACCGCGACCAGAGCGACTGCTACATGATAGACGAGGTCGAGACGATTGGTCGTTCTGGCGGATTGATTACATACGAGGACACGCTAGCGATCGGCGCGCCGGACACGTGGGACTGGTGGGGCGGCACAAAGCGCACGGACACCGACAACGACGGAATCCCCGACGAGTGGGAGAGCGCGCAAGGGCTTAATCCGAACAGCGCTGCGGACGCGCTCGTTAAGTCTTCCAACGGACGCCTCAACATCGAGAACTACATAAACTCCATAACCGCCGAGGACAGCCAGCCTTTCCTGCGCGCGCCTATCACGCTCAGGGCTTCGGGGACTTCGACCCACAGTGTTACCCTAGCATGGCGTGACTACACGTACGGCGAGATCGGCTTCTCCGTTGAGATGCTTGAGGATGGCGCATGGGTTCAGAAGGGCATTGCAGGTCCGAACGCTACGAGCTACACGGTCGGCAACCTTACGCAGGCCACGTACTACGATTTCCGCGTTGTCGCCGTTGGACGAAACGGCACAGCCGCGCTTTATTCCGAGCCGGCGTATCTCACCGGCGTCAACACGCGTCAGGAGGAAACCGGAGAGGTTGATATAGACGGCTATGAGGCGGATGACTTCATCACAACGAAGTTTTCGGTATGGAATACTACGCATAATGCATTCGCGAATGCTGGCGGAGGAGATAAAAAGTTTTCTGCCGGAGACAAAGTTGATTTAAGTTCCGATGTGGATCATGCCATGACTCTTACGATGGCCATAGAGCCTGAGTCGATTGTGGCAAACGGAACAGGAACAGTGACGCTCAAGCGATTTGGATGGATGACAGGGACAACATCTGTCAACAAGGGCAATACGGGCACTCTGGTGCTTTGCGCTGAATCTGGCAAGAAGGACAGCCTCGCCACTTACACAGGCAAGGTCGTGAACCACGGTGGAACTATAGAGTTCGACTCCATCGCGAACGGCGGCGTGGCTTCGGCGCTCGGAATGTCAACGAAGGACGCGCTCAACTGGATATTCGACGGCGGCACGTACAAATACACCGGCGGCTCGGCGTCCACCGACCGCTCGGCGACGTTCAGAAAGGATTCCGTCCTCGATATTGCCAACTCCGGCACGACACTGACGATGACCGGCGCGATGGAAGGAACGGGCGAGTTCATTCTCGACGGATCGGGGACGCTCAACATAACCGATGCGAACACGTTCTTCGGGAACAACACGCGCGGCGCGACCATACGAGGCGGAACGCTCTACCTTTCCACCACCGGCGACTCGGGTTCAGCGAGAAACTTCGCCAACAGGAACACGATAACGAAGCTTACGCTTGCGGGCGGACACGTCAAGTTCGCTTCCAAGAACGAGGAGTACCAGACCTACAATGTTCCGATATACGCAGAGGACGGGACGAGCTCCGAGATGACGCTTGCAACGCACAGTTACATGAAGAGCCGCATCACCGGCAACGGAGACATCCAGTTCAACATACAGTATGTTAGAACGCCGATATCGAGCAACCTCGACGCGTTTACCGGCAACATCACCGCGAACGGTGTTCCGGCTGTGAGCGGGACGCGTCCGTCGTTCTATCACGCCTCCTACTGGAACTATCCGAAGACTCGCTTCACGCTGACGGGCTCGATAAGCATGGCGTCGAAGAGCCGCCATGTCACCTGTCATCTCGGCGGACTCTCCGGCACGTCCGGGACGACGCTCAGCGGTTCGGACACGAAGAGTGGCGGGTCCGGCACGACGTGGTACGTGGGATACTCCAACTCCGACGAGGAGTTTGCCGGGAAGATCGACGACTACAACGCCGACAGGAAGGCGAAGGGAACGACGTCCGTCGTCAAGGTCGGCACCGGCTACTGGCGTCTTACTGGAGCGAGCGAGCATTCTGGCACGACCACGGTCAACGCGGGCTCGCTCATTGTCAACGGGTCGCTTCCCGCGGCGAGCAAAGTCTACGTGAACGACGGCGGAACTCTGCAGGGGAAGGGCTCTATATATGGAGCCGTGACGGTTGCGTCTGGCGGGACGCTCCGCGCGGGCGACACCATTAAGTCGTCAGATGTAAGCGTTGACAACGATGCCAACCTGTACTTCGATGCAGGTGTGACTCTTGAGAGCGGTTCACGAGTGGTCATTCCCGTCGCGCGCAACGCGTCCGGAAGCCTCATCCGTTCGCGCCTCCGTCCGAAGACTGGCTCGACGTTCAAGATCGAGAGCGGCGTCACGCTCGAGTTCGATCTGTCCGAAGTGGACGCGCTCAAGGAGAACGAAACGATTGCGGTTTTCTCGCTTGTGCCGTCGTTTAGCGGCACATTTGCCGCGATCGAGCCTGCTACGCCGGGGAAGGGGCTCAAGTGGGACACTTCGGCGCTCTACACCGACAGCAAATATGTCAAGGTCGTGAAGGATCCGAACTACGTCCCTGACATGACGCCGAGCACACATGATGTGACGGCGACGGTGACGGCGGCCAGCGAACTCGACGCATACAACGCGCTCGACGTCGCCCTGCCGAGCGAGAGCTGGCTGAATGTTGATGTAGAAACGTACAAGGGATACTTCAAGTACGGCTACAAGGACAACGGCAACGGCACTTTCGATGTTGAGATCGTGGGCATTGAGGACGATATAGTGCGGGAGACGCTGTCCTCCGCAGTGGATGCGCTTGTTAACCAAGAGCCCGACGGTGACGGGTTCATTTCGGTGAACGTGTTCCCTGGCCTCTACTACGGAATCGACAGCTCGGATGCCGTCAATATCGCGAAGCCCGTGCGGTACCTCAGCGGCAACACCACTTGGAGCGTCAGGAAGCCCGTCGGAGGCCAGGGATTCATCCGTGTCGACGTAGCTGCGTCGGCAGACTAGTGCGAGAGTGTGGTATAATATCCCGCATGAGAAACGACCTTGAGAAGCTGAAGACGCTCGGCAGGACGACCGAGGCCCCGAACGACTACGATCCGTCCGTGCTGGACGCGTTCTCCAACGCGC